>JAFGUS010000208.1 GCA_016938395.1 Coriobacteriia bacterium
CGAGCACACCGGGCGCAGTCACGACGAGTTCTGTGTCCTCGTCGGTGGCGTAGTCGTCGTCTTCGACGACCGGTGCGTCGTTGACCGTGGTAAATGAGAAGTCTGTGGTGAGCACGTCTTCGTCGACCGACTCAACGCCATCAATGACCATCTCATAGGTCGCATGAGGCATGAGCGGATCATCCGGTGTGAAGACCGCCGTTGCCGTGAGGTCGTTGTACGCGATGGATCCGCTGATGACCTCCATGCCCTTCATCAGGAAGAACGTGGTGTCGTCGAGGGTCGTCGGGTCGACCCGCTTGCTGAACGTGACGCTCACGTCGGTGTCGAGCGCAACGCCGAGCGCGTTGTACGCCGGCGTGGACGATTCGATCTCGAACGGATACTTGAGTGTGACCGGCACCTGCACGGCACCGGGCGCCTCGGTGGGGCCGATGAAGATGACGCCCTCGTACTCGCCCTCGCGATCCTCGAGGGCACCGCTGCGCACCTTGGTCCAGTCGACATCAAGTGTGAAGCCACTGCCCGCGTCGATGCTTCCCGCGGGGATGCCGCTCAGGACCATGTCGTTGCCCATGGGCGCGGAGATGGACACGTCGAACTCCTGCGTGCCGGAGACGCTGTAGCCGTAGACGTCGACCACATACTCGCCGTCAGCAGGCATGGTCAGGCGTACGGACTCCTCGTCACTCGACGTCTCAGAGGCGCCTACAAGCACGTACGTGCTGCCGTTCCACCAGTACACGTAGAGGTCGATGTCCTGGCCGGGGCACGTGGTCTGCACATCGAGATACGCGGCGTCGGCCAGGTCCATGAAGTAGTACCAGTCGTCACCCGTGGCGATCGTATCTCTCTCAACGACGCGCTTGGACAGGCCGTAGGCCTGCACTGCGGCGCCGGTGAGATCGAGGTCGTACGTGGTGAAGTCGAGGTACTCGGTTGCCGAATCGGCCGCGCTCACGATGTCGAGACGCCCGGGGTCGACCGAGATGACACCCGTCTCTCCCGAGAACGTCTGACCAACTGACTTGCCATCATAGAGCACGTTGTGGACCATGACCTGGTTCAGACCAGCCTCCAGGGACCCCGCGACCCACTCTTCAGTGGTGCCGCTGTTGGTCTGGAAGGTCCAGATGCCCGCGCCGATGTTGTTGTTGGCCGAGCCGCCCTTCAGGCCCAGCGCATACGGCCCAAAATCGTTAGGGAAGTAGTCGGAGAAGATGTCGAGCTCCGGACCGTAGAGCAGCGTGTCAAGGTCGGTATCCATACCCGCGGGCGCACCACGATCCTCCCAGATAGTGCGGACCAGCCATGCAGCACCCAGCGGGAGTTCGTCAGCGGCCGACCCGTCGGTCCAGAAGAAGCGCCAGTCGCCGGATTCGGCACGCCATCTCCAGTCCTGGGTGCCGTATACCTCCCGGTTGCTCATGAGCGCCGTCGGTACCATCGTCGCGTTGCCGAATTCGAACGCGTACGTGTCGGCAGCAACGTTGATCACAACCGGGACGACGGCCACATCCGTTCCATCGTCGAGCCTGAGCTGCGCCTCGTAGATACCGGCCGGTGCGTCGGTCGGGACGTTCAGTGTTACCGGGCGCGCCACGGCGGTGCCGGCAGAGACGACTCCGCCACCGTCGAACTCGAGCCAGTCGCAGTCGGTGCGATTCCAGAAGGTGACCTCTACGTGAATGGAGGTCGAGGCACTCACGTCTGCCCTGCTCGCCCACTGCAGACCGAAGTACACGCCGTCATGCATGCGCTCCTTCGGCGTCTGCACGCGTAGCTCATGGGTGTTGGCGAAGTTGTTGTGGTAGGTGAACCGCATGTACTCGCCCTCGTCGATCTCGCCCTCATCGACGAAGCCGTCGGTGTCGCTATCGGTCCACAGCGTGCCGCTCGTGTCCTGGTCCTTCCAGTCGTACACGAGCGGACGCGTGACGTTGTGCGTCGTGCCGCCGATATCGAACGCACCGGTAGGCGCGAAGTCCTCGATGCCTTGCGTCGTGCGCAGCACCACGAGATCGGTGCCGTCAGGGATCATGTCGGTGATGTCGAGCAGGTAGTCGGGCCGGCTGAAGTCGTAGCCGCTCAGTTCAGCCTTGGTGAGCGTGACGTCGAACGAGTCGACGCCGGTCTGCTGGTACCAGGCGTCCGACATGCTCACGACAGCCGGGTCGGCGCCGGTGTTCTCAAGTCGTATCGAGCCTTCGTACGACTCGCCCGGATGTACGACATTGGCAAACGACGTGAAGCTCTCGCCCAGGTAGTCGCCGGGGTTCCACGAACTGGGCGATACGAGCACGCCACCGTTGCCGGCCGCGATACTCACCGAGCGGCTAGCGTTCACGGAACCCGCACCCTGCACCAGTGTGTCGTAGTTGAGATCGCGCGCGCCGTTCATGATCAGGTCCTTGGCCATGTCGTTGTTGGGCCAGAACCCGGTCCGGTCCTTGTACGCCTGGAAGATAAGAGCCAGGTTGCCCGCGGCCACAGGCGCGCTGCGACTCGTGCCGCCCCAGATATCCCAGGAACTCGAACCCTCGTACCAGTACATGTTCACCGGCACGGCACCTGACGAGTACGCGCCGTCGGCAACGATGTCGGGCGAGAGACCGCCCGAGGCGTTGGGGCCGCGGTTGGACCACGGGATGACATCCCCCGCGGTCACCTGGTCGGCATCGTAGATCGAGTCCCAGCCACCGCACGCGCCCATCTGGGTGGACGCTCCCACCGCGATGCCGGTCGCCGGGCCAGGAGGTGCGGCCGTCCCGTAGCCCGGTGCACCGTTGCCGGTGGAGAACAGGTATGAGACCTCGTTGTTCACATAGAGGTTCAGGAACGTCACGTACCGCGAGCGGTAGTCCCACCCGTCTGCGTCCTCATCCGACTCACCGTAGCTGTTCGATACGATCTGCACGTCATCGCCTGTGAACGGCTCCTCATCCAGTCCGTATGCAGCGTAGTCGTATGCCGCCAGCGTGGATGCGAAATGGTTCCAGTAGATGTCGGCGATCGCCACCAGCCCGGCTTCAGGCGCCGCACCCTGCACGATGCCGTTGCCGCTCGATGGATCGGGGGTCTTGAACGACGGGTAGTCACCCCAGACCGATGGCGCATCGGTCATTCCCTGGCCCACCACGTTCGAGGAGCAGAGCGTACCGTGGTCCTCGTCGACGTTCAGCGCGCCCATGAAGCAGACCATGTCGCCGGAGCCCGGCGCGGATACCGAACCCCAGTCCATGTCGTAGTACGTGAACTCCGCTCCCGGTGGCTGGTTGGCACCATCGGCGATCCAGTAGATCATGCCACCGGAGATATCGGCGAAGCCGTCGGGACCGGCGATGTAGTCGTAGTCCCACAGATCGGCGTAGGAGACGGGCGAGGACTTCGTGCACGGCTTGTCGGTCGTGAAGTCCCAGTCGGCGTCAAGATCGACGTATACCGTGTCGTAGACGCCCGATTCATTCTCGTCGGCAACGAGCACGATCGGGAATTCGTCCAGGCCGAAGTAGTAGTAGTAGTTCTCGTCCCACAGGTACCCCACGTGATACGTCTCCGAGAGGCTCGTGCCCGGCGTGACCAGCTCAGCACCGTTGAAGTCGGGATCGGCCTCGGTGATGGTGGCAGAGGTGTCCGTGAACCACGAGTCACCATCGGCAACGTACGTTGTCCCGTAGAACGCGTCGTAGGTGTACAGCAGTAGTGAGAACGGGTCGAACGCCTGCGGCCAGCCATCGTACGGCGAGGCCGGATCGTCGATCACAGCGTGCGTACCCATGAGGTCCGGGTGACCGAAATCGCAGCTGTCGTCAGCGACCGCAACTTTCACGCCCGCGCCACGATACCCTTGGTCCCAGGCACCGGATGAATCATGTCCCACGGGGCTCACATCGAACCAGCCGGTGGCCGCCCCGCCGTCGTAGTCGATCGGGTCGGTCGCCGCCTCCTTGAGCACACCTTCGTCATCGAACTGATCACGGAAGATCTCGGCGGCGCCTGCGTCGAGTGCTGCATCGAGACGAGCCTGGACCTTGGCTGCAGCCGACTTCTTCTGAAAGTCGGTCATCTCGGGACCGCCACCGCCGCTGTCCTCGACGCCTTCAGGCTCGCGCCTGCCATTCTCGAACACGAAGACGACGTCCTTGGCTGAGGCCAGCTTCAGCAGCTTGCCCACCTTCGCGGTGCCGACCCACAGGTCGTTCGCAGGGTCACCTCTGAGAGTCATCTTGAGCGGCCGGATCATCTCAGCCGGCTTCTTCGCGCCTCTTGCCGCCAGAACAGCGACCTCGACCACGGCCTCGGCGGCGGTGCCTTCACGCCCGGCCTTGGAGACGAGCTCTGCCAGGCGCGCATCGAGCTTCGCGCCGGCAACGTCCAGCGAACCTGACGTGACCTTCGAGGGCAGTTTAGGGGTTCCTCCACGGTCTTGCGGCGCAGCGCCGGCGGGGACGATCCCCGCCATCGACGCGATGAGCGCCGCTGCAACGAAGATGGCGAACACCCTACGTGCGGAACGATGCCTGTGCATGCCCTTCCCCTCTCGCACGGACGCATGGCGCGAGGCGCGCCAGCCGACGCTCACCGACCACTTCGGCGAGCAGGTCCGCACGGTCAGCTGCGAGAGGTTCGACGACGTGTACTGCGGCAAGGACATCGATACCCGTGCGGATAACCCTGATTCACGCTACTCCTCCGCACGTCCATCAACAACGCGAGGACGACAGGAGGCTGCTACGGGGCGACGAGCGGCTAGAAGGATCTGAGAACGGCCCGCAACTGACGGACGAACGTCTCGACCTCGGCCGACTCCCTCTGGCGCCTCACGATGGCGCTGCCCACGATCACGCCGTCAGCGACACACGCGACCTCTGCGGCCTGTAAGGGTCCGCTCACCCCGAAGCCGACTGCGACCGGGAGCGTCGTGTGTCGCCTCACACGCGCCACGAGATCCGCCAGCCCTTCGGCCATGCTGGCGCGCTCCCCCGTCACACCCGTGGTGCTCACGCAGTACACGAAGCCGGACGACGCACCCGCCACCACCGCGAGACGCTCGTCGGTCGACGTGGGGGCGACCAGGAAGACCGTGTCGATGCCCTGCGACACGGCAAGCCATGGCCGGGCGGCCTCCGGCGGCATGTCGGGAACGATGACGCCCGCAATGCCCGCCGAGCGCATCGCCTCGGCGGCGCGCGCCAGACCGAACCGCATGAGCGGGTTGAGGTAGGTCATGAGCACAACCGGAGGAGCAGACACGCCCGCCGCCGTGGCGCCGAACTCGGCTGCCAGCGCGATCGACTCAGCGAGACCGAAGCCGCCCTGCTGCTCGCGAGCCACCGTCGAGGCCTCCGCGATCACCGGGCCGTCGGCAAGCGGGTCACCATACGGCACACCGAGCTCGATGATATCGGCCCCCGCCCGCGCAGCGGCCCGTAGTGCCTCGAGGGAGGTGGCGCGATCGGGATACCCGGCCATCAGGTACGCGATGAGGGCAGCGTTGCCTGACGGAAAGGCCGCGGTCAGGCGAGAAGCACCGGGCGCCGCGGGGTCCTCGAGCGGCGCCTCACCCACCGAGGCCCGCCTCGCGCACGATGTCCATGTCCTTGTCGCCACGTCCCGAGACGTTCACGACCACGACCCCGTCGGGTCCGAGCTCGGTGGCCAGGCGCGGCAGCAGCGCGAGCGCGTGGCTGCTCTCGATGGCGGGGATGATGCCCTCGGCGCGGGTGAGCAGTGCGAAGGCCGTGAGCGCCTCGGCGTCGGTCACACCTTCGTAGCGCACGAGCCCTTCGTCCTTCAGGTGGCTGTGCTCCGGTCCCACGCCCGGATAGTCGAGCCCCGCCGAGATCGAGTACGCCTCGAGAGGGTTACCCGCGTCGTCCTGGAGCAGATACGAGTAGAAACCGTGCATCACACCGGGCGCACCTTTGCTGAGCGCCGCCCCGTGCTTGCCGCTCTCGAGTCCGAGCCCCGCCGCCTCGGCACCGATGAGCATAGGCCGCTCGGCAGCGGATACGTCGTGGAGGAACGGGTAGAACATGCCGATGGCGTTGGAGCCGCCGCCCACGCACGCCACCACGGCATCCACGCACCCGACCTTCTTCTCGGCAAGCTGCGCGATGGTCTCCCTGCCGATCACCGCCTGGAAGTCGCGCACCATCGCCGGATACGGGTGCGGCCCCACCACCGACCCGATGACGTAGAAGGTGTCCTCGACGCGCTCGACCCAGTGGCGGAGCGCCGCGGTGACCGCGTCGGCGAGCGTGCCGGTGCCGTCGGCCACCGGCACCACCTCGGCGCCCAGCAGGCGCATCTTGTACACGTTGAGCGCCTGCCTGCGGATGTCCTCGGTGCCCATGAACACGGCACACTCCAGACCCATGAGCGCGGCGGTCGTCGCGGTCGCCACGCCATGCTGCCCGGCACCGGTCTCCGCGATCACGCGCTTCTTGCCCATGCGCCTGGCGAGCAGGCACTGGCCGATCGTGTTGTTGACCTTGTGCGCGCCGGTGTGGTTGAGGTCCTCGCGCTTGAGCCACACCTGGCCGAGGCCGACAGCCCTGGCAAGCCGGTCGGCACGATACAGCGGCGACGGGCGGCCCACGTAGTCGCGGAGCAGGTACGCATACTCCTCGACGAAGGAGGGGTCGGCGGTTGCCGCCTCGTACGCAGCGGCAAGCTCGGCAAGCGCCGGGACCACGGTCTCGGGCACGAACGTGCCGCCGTACGGTCCGTAGAAGCCGGCGGCGTCGGGTGCCGAGTATGCGAGCTCGGCAGAGGGCAGAAGCGGGTCGGACATCGGTACCTCCCGGTCAGCGGGCTTCGGATAGCAGGGGCAGAAGCACCTCGTCGAGCGCGTCGTAGGCGGCATCGCTCAGGTGCGAGTCGCCGGCGGAGACCGCGTAGCGCCGCGCCAGAGCGCCGTCATCATCTGCGAGCAGGGCGTTGAGGTCCAGAACGGCGACGTCCTGCCCCGCGGCGCGTCGCTCGGCCGCAAGCGCCTCTACCCGCCGACCGAACTCGCGCTGTTCGGCCACCAGCTCCTGCGTGGTCTCCCCGGCCACCTTGGGCAGTGCCGTGCCGATGATCAGCCGCACACCCGCAGCCTCGGCCGCGTCGGCAACGCGGGCACAGTACTTGAGATACGTGTCGAGCTCGCCGGCGAAGTCACCGCCGTTGAAGTCGACGAAGCAGAACTTGAAGAGCGCAGTCGAACCGGCCGGGGCCTCGGCGATCGCCGCCGCGGCGCTGTCGGCAATGCCCGGCGGACCCTCGATCTCCCGGAACGTGATGGTGAAGCCCTCCCAGGTGGCAGGCTGCGATGCATCCCCACCCCAGTGCGCCATCCAGTCCGTCATCACCGAACGGCCGAGGACGAGCACCTGGCGCGACCCGTCGCTGACGGAAGGCGCCGCCGATCCAGGCGCTGCGGCACCGTCCTGCGATGGGGCCGTGGGGCCCTCTTCCGGCATCGCCGCCTCACCCGCGCACGCCGGAAGCACCAGCGCAAGCAGGAGCATCGGCACGATGATGAGCACGCGCCTCACTGGTCGTCCACCTCTCCGTCTGCAGCGCGGACTGCCGCGCAGAACGAGCGGATGAGCGCGTGGGCCTTGACGCCGGGCGCAGACTCCACACCCGAGGACACGTCCACCGCGTACGGCCTGAGTGCACGAATGCCGTCACGAACGTTATCCGGGGTCAGACCGCCCGCGAGGATCACCGGCAACCACGTCGGGATACGGCTTCCCACATCCTCCCAGTGGAACGTGACGCCGGTGCCTCCCTGCTCGCCTGGCACGAACGTGTCGAGCAGCACCGCGGAGACCACATCGCGGTACGCGTCTGCCGCCGAAGCGTCGAACCCTGCGCCCACTCTGAGCGCCTTGATGACCGGCACCGGGGCGACCTCGCAGGTCTCCGGTGCCTCGGCACCGTGGTACTGCACTGCCGTGAGCCCGAGCCGCGCTACCGCCTCCCAGACGTCGTCGGCCCGCGCATCGACGAACACGCCGATGCGCGACACGAGCGGCGGCACGTCCGCGAACACGGCGGCCGCCTCATCGAGCGTCACGTGCCGCCGGGACGGGGCGAGCACGACGCCGAGTGCATCGGCACCGGCCGCCACCGCCGCGGCGGCGTCTTCGGCCCGTGTGAGACCACAGATCTTGATGCGCGTGCGGTGCATGGACCTACTCCTCGAGGGTCGTACCTGCGGCGAAGTCGTAGTCCACGAGCTCGCCCGCGTTGTATGCGGCGTACGCGGCCAGGTCGAAGTGACCGTGGCCCGAGAGGTTGAACAGGACGACCTTGTCCTCACCGGCGGCCTGTGCGGCCTTCGCTTCGTTGATGGCCGCAAGGATCGCGTGGCTGCTCTCCGGAGCCGGCAGGATGCCCTCGGCGCGGGCGAAGGTGACCGCCGCCTCGAAGCACGCGGTCTGGTCCACGGCCACGGCCTCAACCTCGCCCTCGTACACGAGTTGCGACACGAGCGGCGAATCGCCATGGTAGCGCAGGCCGCCCGCGTGGATGCCGGCGGGCACGAAGTCGTGTCCGAGCGTGTACATGAGCATCTGCGGCGTCATGCCGGCCTCGTCGCCCAGGTCGTAGCGGTACTCGCCAGCGGTGAGCGTCGGGCATGCCTTGGGCTCGACAGCGAGCAGACGCGCGTTGCTCTTGCCCTCAAGCTTCCGGTGGTAGTACGGGAACGCGATACCGGCGAAGTTGCTGCCGCCGCCGATGCATCCGATGACGACATCGGGCTCCTCCTCGGCAAGCGCCATCTGTTCGATGGCCTCCTGGCCGACGACGGTCTGGTGCAGACACACGTGGTTGAGCACGCTACCGAGCGAGTAGTGGGTTCCCGGGTCCTTGATGGCGACCTCGACAGCCTCAGAGATGGCGATGCCGAGCGAGCCGGTCGAGTCCGGGTCCATCGCGAGTACGTGACGACCGGCGTCGGTGAGGTTCGTCGGCGACGCGTGCACGGTGCCGCCGTAGGTTTCCATGAGGATGCGGCGGTACGGCTTCTGCTCGTAGCTCACCTTCACCATGAAGACCTCGACGTCGATGCCGTAGAGCGCTCCCGCGATGGAGAGCGCGCTCCCCCACTGCCCGGCGCCGGTCTCGGTGGAGATCTTGGTGATGCCCTCCATCTTGTTGTAGTACGCCTGCGGGATGGCGGTGTTCGGCTTGTGCGAACCGGCGGCCGAGACGCCCTCGTACTTGAAGAAGATCTTCACGCCGGCGGGCAGGCCAAGCACGCGCTCAAGCTGCTTGGCCCGCAGCAGCGGTGACGGCCGGTAGGTCTTGTAGACGTCGATGACCGCCCCGGGGATGTCGATGTAGCGCTCGGGCGACATCTCCTGCTTGATGCACTCTGCGGGGAAGATCATGGCAAGCCGTTCACCGATCTGATCCATGGTGAGCTCGGTGCCATCGGGCGCGAAAGCCTTCGGTGGCGCCGGCGGGTTCTTGAGATCGGGGATGATGTTGTACCAGGCCTCCGGAATCCTGGTCTCGTCGAGCCCAAACCTCGTCTTGTCGCTCATTGCCGTGCTCCTTTCCTCACGCCGGTCAGGTCTCTCAGTGCGTCTTCAGGGAATGGCGAGCGCATGAGCGTCTCGCCGACGAGCACCGCATCCGCGCCGGCCGCTGCGGCGGCCTCGACATCGGCTCGCGTTCTTATCCCACTCGCGGCCACGACCACCACATCGCATCCGGACGCCTCTTCGAGGACGCGCATCTGGTGCGCCGTGTCCACCTCGAGCGTGCGGAGATCGCGCGCGTTCACCGCAACCGTACGGGCGCCGAGGGCGCACGCCATGTCCAACTCATCAAGATCGATAACCTCCACGAGCGGGCCGACGCCGATCGAGCGCGCAAGCTCCATGTACCGCCCTAGCTCGGCTCCAAGCACACTCGCCATGAGCAGCATGCCGTCGGCGCCGCTCGCCTGTGCGATGTAGAGCTGAACGGGGTCGACGACGAAGTCCTTACAGAGCAGCGGCAGCTCGGTCACCGCCGCAACCGCTTCGAGGTCCGCGAACGACCCGCCGAAGTACTCGGGTTCGGTGAGCACAGAGATGGCACACGCACCGCCACGCCGGTAGCGCATCGCCTGCTCGGCCGCAACGCAGTCCGGCGCGATAGCCCCGGCGCTCGGCGAGGCCTTCTTCACTTCCGCGATCACGCAGACGTCGTCGAGAGCGCGTACGATCTCGATGTCCTCGAACGGCCGGTGCGCGCGCTCGGGGCGCAGTCGCCGCTCCACTTCACCCTGTGTGATCGACCCGAACTCGGCTTTGAGCCGGGCCCTTCGACGCTCCACCACGGTGTCCAGGAAGTTCACGCCCCACCTCCGAGTCGTCTGCTGGTCGCCGCCAGGCGATCAAGGACCTCGAGCGCCCTGCCCGAATCGATCGACTCGCGGGCCAGTGCCAGACCGGCCGCGAGATCCGCCACCTTTCCTGCGGCGAGCAGCGCCGCTGCCGCGTTCATCAGCACGACGTCGCGCCTGGGCCCGTGCTCGCCTTCAAGCACAGTGCGCACGAGCGCGGCGTTGGCCGCGGCGTCGCCGCCCGCGATGTCGGCGATCGTGGACCGCGCGATGCCCACCTCCTCGGGGGTCACCGTGTACGTGCGCACCCCACCGGCCACGGCGTCATACTCGGCCACGGTGGTGGACCCGCTCGCGGAGACCTCGTCCATGCCGGGATGGCCGTTCACCACGAGCACACGCTCGGCGCCGAGGCGCCCCGCTACCTCGGCCATCACCGGCGCGAGGCGCGCATCGTAGACGCCAAGCAGCTGGCGCTTGGCGCCTGCCGGATTGGTGAGCGGCCCCAAGATGTTGAAGACCGTGCGGATGCCGATCTCCCGACGGGGACCGCCCGCATGGCGCATCGAGGCGTGGAGCGACTGCGCGAACAGGAAGCCGACGCCGCACTCGTCTATGCAGCGTGCCATGCCAGCGGCGTCGAGCGAGATATCCACGCCGAGCGCCTCGAGAACGTCGGCGCTTCCGGCCGAGCTGCTCACCGCGCGGTTGCCGTGCTTGGCCACCGGCACGCCCGCGCCCGCCACGACGAACGCCGTGGTGGTCGAGACATTGAAGGTGTGGAGGCCGTCGCCACCGGTGCCGCAGGTGTCGATGTAGTGCTGCACGGTGGGGCGCACGGGAGTGGCACGCTCGCGCATCGCGCGCGCGAAGCCCACGATCTCGTCGACGGTCTCCCCCTTCATGCGCATCCCCACAACGAGAGCCGAGATCTGCGCGGGTGTGGCCTCGCCATCCATGACGATGCCCATCACGCGCTCGGCTTCGGCTTCATCGAGCGAATCGCCGCCGCTGACGCGCGCGATGGCACCTCCGATGGTGGTCACCTCGGCGAGGCGCGCCGACGAACGGGCACTACCGCCCGCGGCAGCGATGGCAGCCGGCGCCTCATCGGCGGTGCGCTCGAGCGACACCTCACCACAGACGTCGAGGAAGTTCGCAAGCAGCTTGGTGCCCTCGGGCGTGAGCACGCTCTCCGGATGGAACTGCACGCCGAAGACCGGCAGGTCGCGGTGGCGCACGCCCTGGATGACGCCGTCTGAGGTGCGCGCCTGCACCACGAGCGGCTCGGCGACGCTGTCGGCCTCAACGCACAGCGAGTGATAGCGAGTGGCCGTGAACGGGCTCGGGATGCCGGCGAAGAGCCCGCTGCCGTCGTGCGCGATCTCGTCGGTCTTGCCGTGCACCGGCTTGGGCGCGCGACAGACGTGCCCGCCGAAGACCTCGGCGATCACCTGATGGCCAAGGCACACACCGAGCACCGGCACGCCGGCACCGGCGGCCTGACGCACCACGCCGGCTGAGATGCCAGCGTCGGCAGGGGTGCCCGGACCGGGCGAGATGACGATGCCGGCGGGAGCGAGCGCGAGGGCCTCATCGGCGGTCATCGCGTCATTGCGCTCCACGCGTACCTCGGCGCCAAGGGCGGCGAGCAACTGCACGAGGTTGTAGGTGAAGCTGTCGTAGTTGTCGATGACGAGGATCATCGGGCAGCCCCCCGTCCGTCGGAGACGCTGCGCTCGTAGTCCTCGCCGGGGGCCCTCGGCGCCGGCGGACGCGCTGCGTCCCCGGCGCCTCCCCCGGCTGCGGAGTGACTCGCTCCGGTCTCCGCCGCCCGGGGCGCAGCATCCTCCCCATGCATCCCGGCAGCCAGCTCCAACGCGTGGTGGAGCGCCCGCGCTTTGTGCAGACACTCGTCGTACTCCCGCGCGGGGTCGCTGTCGGCGACGATACCCGCGCCGCTCTGCAGGTAGGCGCGCCCACCGGCGAGCACGATCGTGCGGATCGTGATGCACATGTCCATCGCGCCATCGAGGCCGAAGTAGCCGACCGTCCCCGCGTAGGGACCGCGGGCAGCCGGCTCGAGATCGGCGATGATCTCCATCGCGCGGACCTTCGGCGCACCACTTACGGTGCCCGCGGGAAACGTCGCCCGCAGCGCGTCAAAAGCGTCCTTACCCTCGGCCAGCGTGCCCGTCACGTTGCTCACGATGTGCATCACGTGGGAGTAGTACTCGACCTCCATCAGCTCGTCGACGGTGACCGTGCCTGGTGCGCTCACGCGCCCGAGGTCGTTCCGGCCGAGGTCCACGAGCATGACGTGCTCGGCACGCTCCTTCTCGTCGGCCAGTAGGTCGGCGCGCAGACGGCCGTCCTCGACGGCATCGGCGCCGCGCGGCCGCGTGCCGGCGAGCGGGCGCGTGAGGACCTGGCCGCCCTCCACGCGCACGAGCGGTTCGGGTGAGGAGCCCACGAGCGTCACGCCGCGCGTTCGCACGTAGAACATGTACGGGCTGGGGTTCACGGCGCGGAGCACCCGGTACAGATCGAGCCCGTCGCCGTCGTACGGGGCGCTGAAGCGCTGCGAGAGGACGACCTGGAAGATGTCGCCGGCCGCGATGTGCTCCTTGCCCGCCTCCACGGCCGTCATGTACTCCTCGCGCGTGCTGTGCTCCTTGAGTGGCACCGTGCGCGTGACGCCCACCGCGCCGAGTTCGGCACCGCGCGGGCCCTGGTCGATCCGTTGCAGGTAGCCATCGATGCGCCTGAGCGCCGCATCGTACGCAAGCTCCGGCGCGCCGCCCGGCCGCACCGGCGCGATCACCTGGAGCACGCGACGCGCGTGGTCGAAGGCCACCACGACGTCGGCCATCATGAATACCATGTCCGGCACGCCGAGCTCGTCGGTACCGTGTCGCGGGACGCGCTCGAAACCGGTGGTCGCCTCGTAGCCCATGAAGCCGACCGCGCCACCCACGAACAGCGGCAGGCCCGGTACGCGCGCCACGCGTCCGGCCGCCAACCGCTCGGCCACTACGGTGAGCGGGTCGTCGGCACGCACCCCGTGCACGCCGCCGTTCTCCACCACGACCTCGCCCGCGCGGGCGGTGATGACCTCGCGGTCCCCCACGCCGAGGAAGCTGTAGCGACCAAGCCGTTCGCCGCCCACCACGCTCTCGAGCAGGAATGCGTGCTCGGCTCCCTCGGCAAGGGCCATGAACGCCGAAATCGGCGTGGCGAGGTCCGCGTAGACCTCGCGCGCAACCGGGACCACATCGTGGTCCGCCGCGAGCCGCACGAACTCCTCTTTGTCCGGCAGTATCACGCCCATCGCACCTTCCGGTCCGCAAGCACACAAAAAGCCCTCGTCCTGGTAAGGGACGAGAGCTTCGCTCCCGCGGTACCACCCTTGTTGCCGACGGCTCGCGCCTCCGGCCACTCGTCCTGACGGTGCTCGGGCCACACGCACCCTTCACACCCGGTCCCCGCTATCGGTGGGCGTCCGCCGGAACTAGTAGGCCGTAGCCGTTGCCCCGGAGCCTCGAGGGTCCATTCCTGCCGGTCGCTCACGTCGGGTTTCCACCATCCCCGACTCTCTAGGCTTGCGCGACCGGAGTACTACTCCCCGTCACAGGCGCGTATGTGATTGAGGCGCACTCTAGCAGGGTCGGCCGTGGGAGTGCAAGTGCGAGCCCGGGCGCCGTGCCATCCATCACGCGGTATCATTCTCGGGAACCCGACCTCCCGAACGGATGATGATGGAACGCCAGGCCACCACACCACAGACCATCGCCGCCCCTGACCCCCTCCACACCTGGCTGCTCGCGATACGCCCCAAGACACTGCCCGCCGCCGCATCGAGCGTGATTGCCGGCACAGCGCTCGCCTGGTACGACGGCGGCTTCTCGCTCGGCCCTGCGCTCGCGGCACTGGCGGTCGCGCTGCTGCTGCAGATCGGCAGCAACCTCGCCAACGACGTCTACGACGACGAGCGAGGTGCGGACACCGCCGACCGCCTCGGACCAACCCGCGTGACGCACACGGGCCTGCTCACGCGCGCCCAGGTGAAGGCCGGGATGAAAGTGGTCCTTGGCCTGGCGTTCGTGCTTGGGCTCTATCTCGCGTGGGTGCGCGGCCCGCTGGTCCTGCTGATCGGCGTCGCGGCGATGATCGCTGCCGTCGCCTACACCGGAGGCCCCTACCCGCTCGGCTACCACGGCCTCGGCGAGGTGTTCGTCTTCCTGTTCTTCGGGCTCACCGCCGTGGTGGGCACGTACTGGGTGCAGACCGGCGCAACCACGCCGCTCGTGTGGCTCATGGCCGTGGCTCCAGGTCTCATCATCACGGCCATTCTGGTGGTGAACAACCTGCGCGACATCGAGCAGGACCGGGTGGCGGGTAAGCGCACCGTGGCGGTGCGGGTCGGTGTGGCCGCCACCAGGGCCGAGTACGCGATCTGTATGGCCGGTGCCTACCTGGTGGTGACCGGAGCGGTGGTCGCAGGCGCACTGCCGGCGTCGACGCTTGCCGTCGCACTCTCCGCCCCGCTCGCATGGCGCGCCACACGCGTCGTCTACAGGCAGACCGGACGGCCCCTGAACGGCGCGCTCGCGATGACAGGACAGGTGGCGCTCGTCTTCAGCGTGCTTTTCGCACTCGGCCTCGCGCTCGCCCGCTAGCGCGCAGCACGCCGCCACCGCATCGAGAGGCGCTCCGCGACCTCGATCGCCTCGTACAGGAGCACGCCGGAGAGCGCCATCGCAAGGATTCCGGCGAACATCCGGGGGTAGTCGATCCGACCCCACGCATCCATGATGAACCAGCCCAGGCCGTCGGTCCCAGCGATGGACTCGGCCAGGAACAGAACCGCCACCGCCGTTCCCGTACTGATGCGCAGTGCGGTGAAAATGTCCGGTAGCGCCGCTGGGAAGATGACGTGCTGCGCGATGTCGACCCTGGCCGCACCCAGCGATCGCACGGAAAGGACGGCACCTTCGGGCACAGCGCGCGCGGCGTCGCGTGCGGTAAGGAGGATCTGGAAGAAGACGATCGTCGCGATGAGCACGATCTTGGACACATCGCCGAGGCCGAAGAGTACCAGCAGCACCGGCAGGAATACGACCTTCGGGACCGGGTACGTCAGGAACATCAGCGGGGCGAACATGCTGTCGGCGAGCTCGGACCGCCCGATCGCGAGCCCGAGGGGCACGGCGAGCGTCGCGCCGATGACCATGGCGCCGCTGACCCGCCAGAGCGATAGCCCCGCGTGCCCGATGAGATCGGGCGCGAGCATGGCGAACGCGGGCAGCGCGGTATACGGCCCCGGCAGCGCGGGCGACGCGAGCGCGAGGGCGAGCAGCTCCCAGCCGAGTAGAAGTGCGAGCACCGCGATGACGTAGCCGACCGGGCGGCTGAGACGCCTTCTCACGAGCGCACCGCTTCCTCGGTATGCAGCGCGCCTTCATCGGCGAGAATCTCCCGGAGTTCCGCGCATCGTAGGTGGAAGACGGGGTCGAGGCGGTAGGTCGGCTCCCCCATGTCCGGGTTCTGCACGATCGCGCGGACCGAACCGGGCGATGGCGACATCACGACCACACGCCTGCCGAGAAACACGGCCTCCTCGATCGAGTGCGTGACAAGGACCTGTGCGTGACCGCGCCGACTCCACAGGTAGAGCAGCACGTCCTGGAGGTCCTCGCGCCGGAGCGCGTCGAGCGCCGAGAGCGGCTCGTCCATGAGCAGCAGGTCGGCGTCGAGCGCGACCGCGCGCGCCAAGCCGACACGCTGCCGCATACCCCCGGAGAGCTCCGCCGGGTATGCCCGCGCGAATTCGCCGAGGCCGACCCGCTCTAGCGCCTCGCGCACGCGCTCGCGTGCCTCACGGCGACCGAGACCACGAATGCGAAGCCCGAGCGCCGCGTTGTCCTCGGCGGTCTTCCACGGGAGCAACCCGTGCTCCTGCAGGATGAGCGACGTGGCGCGACGAGGGCCCGTGAGTGGCCGGCCATCGACCCGTACCATCCCGCGCGTGGGCGCGAGCAGACCGGCCGCGAGCAGCAGCATCGAGGACTTCCCGCACCCGCTCGGTCCGATCACCGCAATCGGCTCATCGTGGCCGACGCCGAGCGTGAACCCCGCAAGAGCCCGGACCGTGCGGTCCTGGCCCGTATAGAGGAGTGAGGCGTCGTCGAAGACGAGAAAGGTCATCGCGGGTGAGCTACCGGTCGAGCAGGTCGGTCGGCTTCACCGGCTCGGTAAGGTACCCACGCTCGTCCATCCAGTCGAGGACCGCCTGGACCTGCGCCACGGACGGCTGCTGGGCCTCGGGGTAGCTGCTCACCTCGTAGGTCTCGGCGAGCGCCTCGGGAAGGCCCGCTTTGGCCACCAACGTCGCACGGAAGTCGTTCGGGGTAGCGCTCAGATCGGAGACCGCGAGGTTCCATGCCTCGAGAAGCGCATCGAGCGCGGCGGCTCCACCCTCCGCATCGATGTACTCACGACTCACGACAAGCACGCTCTGTGAGATGTTCTCCGCTGCGGCGGTATCGTCGCCACCCTCGACGATCGTGGCGCCCTGCAGCTCCGCGAGCGTGACGAACGGTTCGGGGAGCGAAGCCGCCTTGAGCTGCCCCGACATCATGAGCTGGAAGCGCACCGGCATCTTGGGGACTTCCTCTTTTACGACGTCCGTTGCCCCTACGCCGGCCTCGGCCATCAGTTTGTCGAGCACATACTCGGTGACGGTGCCCGCGGCCGTGCCCACCGGCTCACCTGCGAGATCGGCAAGCGTCGTGACACCGGAGCCGGGGGCGGCGACGATCGCGAACCGCCCCTGCGCAGTGTCCGCGCCAAGCATGACCGTGGGGATCACAACGGGAGTACCGGATGCGTGAAGCTTAGCCGCGACGATGATGTCCGTCATAAGGGCGTCGACCGAGCCCGCCGTGAAAGCAGCCTGGCACTCTTGCGCGCTCTGGAACGTCACGATCTCGACATCGGTGAGGCCGACATCAGCGAAGTGCCCACGCTCCTCGGCGACCCACAGCGGCAGCGCGTCCTGCGTCGCGAGTGTGCCGATAACGAGCGCGGCGGGCTCGGGCGCGCCGCCCTGGGTCGCGGCCGAAGGTTCCTCAGCGGGTGAACACCCGGCGAGCGACAAGGCCGCGACAAGCACGATCGCTGAAGTGGTGCGGACGACGGTTCCCTTGCTCACGTGTCTCGATCCTCCCCGCGATCACGGACATGACGATGCACGAGTCTACACGGTTCTGAAGCACCGCACCGCCCGAACTACGGGGCGCTCGGCATATCCGTCTGCTCGTAAGCCGGGTCGCCGAGGCAGTAGAAGAACCCGTCCCGCGACCCGATGTAGATGCGCCCCTGCCAGACGATCGGCGTCGACTCGTAGCTGCCCGCACCGGCGAAGCTCGCGATCTTGCTGACACCCACGGTCCACTCTGTACCGGAGCGGTCCTTGAGCGGCACGCCGCCCTCGGCCTCGTAGTCGATCTTGAAGACGTTCACCGCAGCGCCGTACCCGGCCTGGATGATGTAGTCGTCCACCATGATCGGTGTCGAGATGCCCCCGCCAACGGCCGTCTGGTACACGAGCTTCGGCTTGGGCACACCGGCCTTGCCCTGCGGGCTCGTGGCGGTGCCGTCGGTCTCGTCCTGGGAGACCACGTAGAGGTTGCCGTCGATGGCGGTGAACGCTGCGAGCGCTGGACGCACGAGACCGCTGCCGTACTCGTCGTTCACGCTGACCGACCCGATCACACCTCCGAGCCAGTCGGCCAGCCCGCGATTCGCCGTGGGGAAGTACCACACGAGCGCGTCGTCGGGCTCCTTGCGCGGGTCGAGCTTGAGCACGCCCCCGTTGGCCGAGATGTACTGCTTCTCGACCGCCTGAAGGATGTAGCCGTCCTCGGTGGTGACCGGCGAGCCGTCCAGGTCCGAGCCGATCCAGTAGTCCCACACGACCTCGAGCGTCTCGAGCTTGAGCCCGTAGACGTGCCCGGCGCCCGAGGCGAGGTAGAGCGTGTCACCTATGACGGACGGCGAACTCTCCAGCACGAGGTTGCCGCCGTGGGACGAGGCGCGCGAGTCACCCAGGAGCAGCTGCTCGGCCTTGATCTTCGGCCAGCGGTGTCCGCCGCGCTCCTCGGTCACGGTCGGGTCAACCGCGTACACGTGCCCCGTCTCGATCGCAACGTAGAGCGTGTCGCCGATGAGGATCGGACTCGAGTCCGCGTCGCGGGAGTAGCTGCGCGTGCGCGGGGCCGTCAACCGCCAGAGCTCCTCGCCCGTCTCGAAGTCCACGCAGCGCACCGGCGCCACCGAGGGGGCGTCCATGCCGCCCGGGAACCCCCGCCTCGAGCCGCACACCACGGCGAGCTTGCCGGTGTCCGGCATGCGGAAGACCGTCGGGCTCCCCTTGATGACGTCGTCGAACTCGTAGGACCACAGCTCCTCGCCGGTGGCCGCATCGATCTTCACGAGATTGTGGTCGAAACCGCCCACGATGAGATAGAGCTTTCCCTTGTCCCGCACGAGCGCGGGCTGCCCGGTCCACCCGGTCCCCGACCAGGTGACCGGCCCGGCCGAGGATGCCGTGCCGCCGGTCATGCCGCTGCCGATGTGCGTCCGCCAGATGACCTCGAGGGTCTCGGGCACCGGGCCGAGCCCGGAAAACCGCCGCGTCTCGTCGCCGAGGAACGTGCCGACCTTGATGCCGTCGGTGTACGGGTTGGGACCCGCGGGCTCGGGAAGCGTGATCGTGACGGTCGGCAGGACCGAGGGCAGCTCGGGTCGGGTGACCGCCGGTGGCGGAGACTCGGACTCAGGCACCGTCGCACAGCCAGCACCGGCCGCGATGAGCAGCACGGCGATCATCACCAGGATCCGAACACGCACGTCGTAGCCTTTCCCGTCCTGTCCCCGACCGATTCCCACGGCCTTCATCACGCCTCGTACGAGCGCACGAACACGATCGTCGTGCCACCGAGGCGAACGCTCATGCCCGGCGACAGGAACGCGCGCTTGACGCATTCATCACCACAGTACATTCCCCGCGCGTCGGTCAGGTCGAGTGCCGAGACGCCCCCGGGCACGTGCGAGAATCTGACCTGGTACGCTGTCGTCCCCTCGCCGTGCACGGGTATGTCGGCGTTGGGCGCGCTTCCGGCGACCGACGGCAATCGCAGATCGAGCTCGTCGTCGCGGCCGGGGCCGCTCACCCTGAAGACGGCGCGCTGCACGGTGCGCCCCTTCGCGCCACTCACCTCACCCGGAGCGTCTCGTCGCGCGCCGAAGCGGCGCCACACGACGAACGCCACCACACCGGCCACGACCAGCACGGCGATCACCGTTGCCAGCGGGACGCTGCCACCCGCCGCGGAGCCGGGCTTCATCGGCTCGGCCTCGGCAGGCTCCTCCCCGCCCGACTCGTCGATGAGGATGCGGATGTCGGGCGCTTCGGCAGCCAGGAACATGAGCACGTCACCGGTTGGCACCGCGAAGCCCACGGCGTCCACGTCGATCTGCGCGATCTTGGCCACGTTCACGCCCACGAGCCGGCCCTGCGGGTCCACGAGCGGCCCGCCGGAGTTGCCGGGGTTGATCGCCGCGTCGGTCTGCACGTAGCTCGCGCCCTGGTAGATCTGGAGCGGCGACGAGATCACGCCCTTGCTGAGGCTCACCGACCGGAAGCCGATTGGAAAGCCGATAGCGAGCACGTCCTGCCCACGTGTGAGCGCGGCGCTGTCTCCCCAGATGATCGGCAGCACACCATCCGGCAAGTCGGCGGCAAGCAGCGCGAGATCGCGGGTGCGGTCGATTGCGAGGACCTCGAAGGGCACGATCGTGTTGGCGGCAACCAGGTTGGCGGGCGTGCCCGCCACCGCGTCGACAACGTGCGCGACGGTGAGCACCCGGTCCTCGGCGATCACGATGCCGGTGCCGACGCGCTCGGCCCCGGAGGTCACGGCCACGACCGCCTCGGTCGCCCGGTCGAGCGATGAGGTGACGCCGAGTGCCGGGGCGCCGAGCGCCAGGCACAGAAGGAGCACTCCGACAGCGACTCTAGCGCGCATCGTCGAGCCGCACCTCCTCGGCGAGATCGATCCGGGGCGGTGGCGGCGCGACCGGCCAGCCGGGCACGTTCGGCCGAGGGACGTACGGCACACCCTCGGCTCCGAGCGTCTCGCGCAGGCGCGCCACCCGCCGCATCTCCGGGTCGTCCTCCGGCGCGAAGCCGAATCCCGCCCAGCAGTAGAAGAGCTGCGAGTACGCGTCTCCGGCGCTGGGCACGTGGTTATCGCGCTCGAGCACCCGCTCGATGGCCCGAAGCATCGACCGCGGGTCCTTGAGCAGCATCATCCCCTCGGCATCGGCCTTCTCGTTCGCTCGCCACGCGGCCTCCAGATGGAAGTACGCGAAGACCTCCGTGACGATGACGAGCAGGCCGTAGAGGACGAGTACGGCCCCGCGCCAGTCGTCCTCGGTGGGCGCACCCTGCTCGCTCGTGCCCGACTCGGCCGCATGACGCGTCGGCTCGTAGCGCAGGTCGTGATCGCGCATCGCCCAGATCGGACCCATGATCGCGGAGACAGCGGTGGCCCAGAGCGTGTCGCGCGAGAGGATGCGCGCCACCAGGTTGGCGAACACCGCGCGCTGCTCGTCGATGCCGACCTTCTCGAGCATGCCCCGGGTGACACCGATCCGGGCACGGTCGGGCAATCTGCCAACAACGAACGCGTTCACCTTGGGCGTGTCGATGACGTAGAGGCGCGGTGGCTTGGCAAGCCCGGCGGCGATGGCGATGTCCCTGAGCGCGCTCTTCGTGGGCAGCAGCGTCCCCCCCGCCGGCATGCGTGCCCCGAGGCGCTGCAACAAGACCGTCTCCGAGCGCCCGAGTTGGACGAGCGCCCAGACCCAAGCCAACGCGAAGCCCACGCCGAACGAGCCGGCTGCGACGAGAGCGACCACGCTGCCCAGCTCGGATCCGGACGCACGCCACAAGAGCTCGGTGTCGCGCAGCGCAAGGTACCCGATGACAAGGAACACGAGGGTTGCAAGCACAGCGAATGACACCGCCACGCTCACCGTGAACAGCGTCATGAACCCCGCGAAGCGTAGGCGGTTCCGCTCGATGCGGCGCTGCAGGGGCTCGATCCGCTCGACCCGTACGCCCGGAGCTACAGCGTTGGCGAGTGTCGGTAAGGGGCGCCGGGGCACGGACCGTCCCTAGCCCCTGCGACTTTCGAGCTCGGCGGCGAGGTCGGAGGGGGTCACGCCCTCGCGCGTGAGGACCACGAGCAGATGATAGAGCAGGTCGGCGGCCTCGTACGTGAGCTGACCGGTGTCCTGGTCCCGTGCGGCGATGATGACCTCCCCGGCCTCCTCGGCGATCTTCTTCAGCAGCTTGTCCTGCGGGCCCGAGAGGAGCGCGGCGGTGTAGCTTCCCTCGGGGAGATCGCGCTTACGCTGCTCGAGCACCGCTCCCAGCCCCTCGAGCACCGTGCCGAGTGACGGCGCCACGGCCGCCGGGTCGGCCTCGCCGAGCGTACGGTAGAAGCACGTGCGCTCACCGGTGTGGCACGCACCGGCGCCAACCTGGTCGACGAGAACGAGGAGGGTGTCCTCGTCGCAGTCGTAGCGGATCTCGCGGACGTGCTGCACGTTGCCCGAACTCTCGCCCTTCTGCCAGTACTTCTGGCGCGAGCGACTCCAGAACCACGTGTACCCGGTCTCGATCGTGCGCTCGACCGATTCGGCGTTCATGTAGGCCACCATGAGCACCTCACCCGTGTCGTACTGCTGGATGACCGCGGGAATGAGGCCGTGCTCATCGTACTTGAGCAGGGCGGACAGAGCGCGCGCGTCGTGTTCGGTCATGCGTGAGCCTCCGGGTGTCGTTTGCAGACAGTGTAGCGTCCTGACGCCCGCGCGGGTGAAACGTGCGCAGGCGTGGCGGATGTCGGTGCAGCCCTACCTGAGCGGCCGCGGAGCGCCGTCGTGGATCACTGGCCGTCGGTGTGTCACCGTCCAGCCGAAGGCCATGCCGATCGCCCACGGGAACGCAGCCATGAGAAGCGACACGAACCAGGTCCGAGTGATCTCTTCGACCGCGATCGACGTGCCGGTCGCCTGCGAGAGCACGAAGACCGCCTGCACGAGTACCACCGACACGAGACCGACGATCACGCCGGCGAGCGCGCGCCGACCGACCACAACCGCCACAGCCACGCCGATGACGATCGCGACCCACAGGAACAGCATCACGCCGAACTTCACAGCACCGCCACCCACGATGAACTGCTCGCGAAAGCCCAGCACGGCGATCACAGCTGTGAGCACCGGCGCGATGAGGCCGACCGCGACGCCACGCAGTGTGTGCCGCCCGGGACCGAGCACCTTCGTGTCCGGCGCCGCGCTGCTTGTGCTGTTGCCCGTGCTCGATGCCATATCCGCCGCACCGGGTCCGCCCGACCGATCCTTCACCACATCGCCCAACTCCTCACCCGTCAACGAGGTGCCACTTGCCGTCCATCGATTCGATCTCGATCTCCACCACACTCGTCTGACCCAGCACGCGCTCGTCGTAGTCGGCACCGGTGCCGCCGTAGTGGCGCATCAGCACGTCCAGGCCGTGCCGCCGCGCTCCGTCATCTGTAAGTACCCGCGCCGAACCGTACCCGATCACGCTGCGGAACCGCGCGGTGAAGCCGCAGGAACGCACGGCACGCACGATCTCGCACTCATCGGCCTCGAAACACACGCGTGAATCTGCCGCGATGGCGTCCAGGCGCCTGCCTTCCGCGGGACCGTGGACGTAGAGGCGACCGCTCTCGTAGCCGAAGTTCACCGGCACCACGTACGGACCATCCTCATCTACCAGCCCGAGTCTGAGTACTTCGGCGCGCGCGAGGAACGCCTCGCACTCCGCAGGCGGCATCCGGTGCTTCTCCTTGCGCATCGGCCGCACGTGGGGCTCCTTACAGCCGGACCGGAACACCGTGCGCGACCATGTTTTCCTTGACCGCGCGGATGCTGAACTCGCCGAAGTGGAATACGCTCGCGGCGAGCACGGCGTCCGCGTCGGCCTCGATGACCGCCTCGGCAAAGTGCTCGAGTTCGCCGGCACCACCGCTTGCGATAACGGGGATGTTGACCGACCGGGTGATCGCCCGGGTCAGTTCGAGATCGAATCCGTCCTTGGTGCCATCGCGGTCCATGCTCGTGAGCAGCACCTCGCCCGCGCCGAGGCGCTCGGCCTCCACCGCCCACGCCACCGCGTCGATGCCGGTGTTCGTGCGACCGCCGGCCACGAACACCTCCCAGCGTGCGGGACTCGAGCCGGGCACGCGGCGGGCATCGATGGCGATGACGATGCACTGCGAGCCGAACCGGCGGGACGTCTCGGTGATGAGCGCCGGGTTCGCCACTGCCGCCGAGTTCACCGATGTCTTGTCGGCACCGGCCGCGAGCATCGCGCGGATGTCGGCCGAGGTCCGCATGCCGCCGCCCACGGTGTACGGGATGAAGACCTCCTCGGCCGTGCGTGCGGCCACCTCGAGCATCGAGGCACGCTCTTCATGCGTGGCCGTGATGTCGAGGAAGACCACCTCGTCGGCACCTTCGCGGTCGTAGATGGCGGCAAGTTCCACGGGGTCGCCGGCATCCCGCAGATTCACGAAGTTGACGCCCTTGACCACGCGACCCTCGTGAACGTCGAGACACGGGATGACACGCTTCATCAGCACCGGCGGCTCAGAGCTCCTCGCCGCGAGCCACACTGATGGCATCGGGCAGCGAGAGCGTGTTCTCGTAGAACGCCCGGCCCACGATCACGCCCTCGATCTGCTCGCCGAGCGAGGTGAGGTCGCGGATGTCGTCGAGTGAGGAGACGCCGCCCGATGCGATGATCGGGATGTCGATCTGCGAAACGAGCGCGCGGTAGGCGCCGTAGTTGATGCCGTCCTGCATGCCATCCTTGCTGATGTCGGTGTACGCGAGGCGGCGCACGCCGAGCTGCTCGAGCTCGCGGATAAGCTCGAGGACGCCGTGGTCGGTGCCCTCGCGCCACCCCTCGATCGCCACCTTGCCGTCGCGGGCGTCGATGCCGGCCACGATGCCCGCGTAGCGCTCGCACGCATCGGCCACGAGCTCGGGCTCGCGCACGAGCGCCGTGCCGAGCACCACGCGCCGCACGCCCGCCTCGAACATCCGGTCGATCGTCTGCATCCTCCGGATCCCACCGCCGGTCTGCACCGGCACGCCGAGTGCCGCGATGTCGTGCACGATACCGATGTTCTTCGGCTCGCCGAGCACCGCACCATCGAGGTCGACCACGTGGATCCATTCGGCACCCTGATCGATCCAGCGGCGCGCCTGGTCCACCGGGTCGGGGTTGTAGACCGTGACGGCGTCGAGCCGGCCCTGCCGCAACCGGACAGCCTTGCCGTCGAGGATGTCGATCGCCGGGAAGATGATCATTGCGAGATGCCCTCTTTCACGATGTCGCCGAAGTTCGCCAGGATGCGCAGGCCCGCCGCCGAGGACTTCTCGGGGTGGAACTGCACGGCAAAGATCCGTCCGCGCCCGACGGCGGCGGCGAAGTCGATGCCGTAGTGCGTGCTGCCGGTCACCCACGAACCGTCCGA
>JAFGUS010000026.1 GCA_016938395.1 Coriobacteriia bacterium
GCGATGCGCGAGGTCGCCTCGGTCGCCCAGCAGACGGCCGCCGGCAGCAAGCAGGTGGCGAGCGCCGCCGAGCAGCTCTCGGCCATCGCGCGCGAGTCGAGCCAGGTCGGAGCCGCATTCCGCATCGTCAGCTGAGAGTCCGCGTCGCGGGCTGAAGGAGAGACGGCATGGTCGAGTTCGACCGCTCGGCGTTCATCGCGAAGTTTCAGGAGGAGGCGACCGACCTCCTCCAGCGCCTGAACGAGGGCATCATCAACCTTGAGGCCGACCCGGCTGGCCGCCCTCTCATCGACCAGTGGCTCCGCGATGCGCACACGCTCAAGGGCTCCTCGCGCATGGTGGGCCTCATGGAAATCTCGGACATCGCGCACCGGATGGAAGACATCATGGTGCGGGTCCGGGACGGCGAGATCGCCTACACGTCCGACATGAGCGACACGTTCTTCGAGGCGCTCGACACCGTCGTGTTCCTCTCCGAGCACGCCGGTAAGCCGAGTGCCGACGACATCGACTTGGAAGGCGTGACGGAGCGCCTCGTTGCACTCGCGTCGGAGGGCGGATCGACGGCTCCGGCCGACGCGCCGGCCGCATCGGAGCCTGCGGCTCCTGCGCCTGCGACGAAGACGCGGGCAACCAGGAAGAAGCCGGCTGCGGCGGCACCCGCGTCGGAGGATGCCGCGGAGGACACCGGCACCGACGATGATGGCGAGACTGCGGCGTCCCGCGCCACCGGCGACGGACCGCAGCGTGCGCAGCGCGAGGACACGCTCACCTCCAAGACGCAGGCGACGGTCCGCATCCGCACGACGCAGGTGGACCGGCTGCTCAACCTCGTGAGCGAGGTCGTCATCTCGCAGATCAAGGCCGAGCAACGCGTGCGCGATCTGCGGGCGGTCACCTCGCTCGGCAGCGACGTCCAGAACCTCTGGGGACGTCTCCGGGCGGTGCTCGGCGTGCTCCCGCCCGAGGAACAGGGGTCCTTCGCCGAAGATCTGCGGCTGCTCGACGACCTGCTGAGCGAGCAGCGTCGGACGCTCGCCGGCCTTTCCAAGGAGTACGCCGAGGACATGTCGCGCACGTCCACCGTGGTCGCCGATCTGCAGGAGCAGGCGATGGAGCTGCGCATGCTCCCGGTGAGCACCGTGTTCAACACCTTCCCGAGGGCCATGCGTGATCTCGCGCGCCAGTACAAGAAGGATGTCGACCTCGTGATCGAGGGTGGCGACACCGAGCTCGACAAGAAGGTCCTCGAGGAGATCAACGACCCGCTCATCCACATCATGCGTAACGCGGTGGACCACGGTATCGAGCCCGCGGAAGAGCGCCTCGCCAAGGGCAAGCCTGCCAAGGGGACCATCAAGCTCGAGGCCCGCCAGGAGGGCGACCACATCGTCATCATCATCACCGATGACGGTGCGGGCATCGATCCGGACAAGGTGAGGGCGGCCGCGATCCGCAAGGGCTACATCACGGAGTCCGAGGCGAAGTCGCTCTCGGACCGTGAGGCGCGGTACCTCATCTTCGAAAAGGGCTTCTCCACCGCTGCGATCATCACCGAACTCTCGGGTCGCGGCGTGGGCATGGACGTGGTCCGCGAGTTCGTCGTCGAGCGGCTCAAAGGCTCGCTCGATGTCGAGTCAGAACTCGGCAAAGGAAGCTCGTTCAGGCTGACGATCCCGCTCACGCTGGCGATCATTCGTGCGCTGCTGCTGCGGGTGAGCGGTCAGACGTTCGCGCTGCCCACCTCCTCGATCGAGGAGACACTGCGGGTCGAGCCTGGCGAGGTCATCAAGGTGGAGGGCCGCGAGGTCATCCGCCGGCAGAAGCGCACCGTCCCGCTCGTGCCGCTGCGCGATATCCTCGGCCTTGAGGCCACCGACGGCGCCGAGGCGAAGATCCCGATCGCTACGCTCGGCTTCTCCGGACACCGGCTCGGACTGATCGTGGACGCGTTCGTGGGGGAGCAGCAGATCGTCATCAAGACGCTCGGCTCGCACCTTAAGCGCGTGGATAACGTCGCGGGTGTGACGATCCTCGGCGCGGGGGAGGTCGTGCCCATCCTGAACGTGCCCGACCTCATGGCCAACGGTCGGCAGATGACCGGCATGCGGCAGCGCAGAGGTGCCGGGGCCAAAGAGAAGGACAGCGGTCCGCGCCGGGTGCTCATCTGCGAGGACTCGTTCACCACCCGTGAGCTTGAGCGCTCCATTTTCGAAGCGGCCGGCTATGTGGTGGAAACGGCCACCGATGGTGCGCAGGGCCTGGCGAAACTCCGTGAGGGTCTCAATCCCGACGCGGTCGTGACCGACGTGCAGATGCCCAACATGACCGGCTTCGAACTCACGCGGGCGATCAAGGCGGACGATCTGCTCTCGGCCATCCCGGTCATCATCGTCACCTCGCTCGAGCGCGACGAAGAGAAGGCCGAGGGCATCGATGCCGGTGCGGACGCGTACATCACCAAGTCGGTGTTCAACCAGGACACGCTGCTCGACACGGTCGAGCGTCTCATCAGCTAAAGGGTGCGGGAACGGGGTCGCGTGACTGAAAGCGGGAAGATCCGTGTCCTGATCGCCGATGACTCGCTCGTGGCGCGCGAGATGCTCGCCCAGATCCTCGCAAGCGACGAGTCCATCGAGGTCGTCGGCATGGCCAAGGACGGCAAAGAGGCTGTCGAGGCTGTCGCGCGCCTACGGCCCGATCTGGTCACCATGGACATCCACATGCCCGTGATGGACGGGCTCGAGGCCACCGAGAAGATCATGGCGTACACGCCCACGCCGATCCTCGTCGTGTCGTCATCGGTCTACGGCGAGGGCATGGGCAGGGCGTTCGACGCCCTCGCGATCGGCGCGCTCGAGGTGATCAAGAAGCCCGAGCCCAAGGAGTGGGCCGCGCTCGAGAGCATCGGGCGCGATGTCATCCGCAAGGTGAAGATCCTGTCGCGGGTCAGGGTCATCACGCACATAAGAGGCCGCCACAGTCCTGCCCACGGGCGCGACGTCGTCGAGCGCAGAGGTGGACCGGCGGGCCGCGTGTCGCTCGTGGCTATCGGCTCGTCGACCGGCGGGCCGTCTGCGCTGCTCAACGTGCTCGGTCGGCTCAAGGCCGACTTCCCGACGCCCGTGGTGATCGCCCAGCACATCGCCGACGGCTTCGTGCCGGGACTCGCCGGATGGCTCGATGCGGGCTGCAAGATGAAGGTCGTGGCCGCCGAGGACGGCGCTGAGGTGGAGCCCGGTGTCGCGTATCTGGCCGCCACGGGCAGCAACATGGAGGTCGACGGTCGCACGGTACGGTTCACGCAGCCGAAGAGCGGCCAGCTGTATGTCCCCTCGGCCGACACGCTGTTCGAGTCGGTGGCGCGTGGCTACGCTCGCAACGCCGCCGGGGTCTTGCTCACCGGCATGGGCGCCGACGGTGCAAAGGGGCTGAAGACGCTCTACGACCGAGGGGCCCCCACCATCGCGCAGGACGAAGAGACGTCGACGGTCTGGGGCATGCCCAAGGCCGCCATCGACATCGGTGCCGCGGGCAAGGTGCTGGCGGTACACGATATCGCCGAGGAGCTCGAGAGACTGGTGGCTGCGGTGTAGCGGGGCTCCCGAGCCGCTATACTCACTTCCATGCGCGAACTTCCCATCGGCATCTTCGATTCCGGACTCGGCGGCCTCACGGTGGTCGGCGAGATCGCCTCCGCACTGCCGGATGAGAGCATCCTGTACCTCGGTGACACCGCCCGTTGTCCGTACGGTCCGCGGACGCCCGACGAGGTCCGGCGTTTCGTGCTCCAGATCGGCGCTTGGCTCACCGAGCGGCAGGTCAAGCTCATCGTGATCGCGTGCAACACGGCGAGCGCGGCCGGGCTCGCACTCGCGCAGCGTACCTTCGATGTTCCGGTGATCGGGGTCGTTGAGCCCGGAGCGCGAGCTGCGGTCAAGGCCACCGTCAACCGGCGGGTCGGTGTCATCGGCACGGTGGGCACGATCAACTCGGGTGCTTACAGCACCGCGGTACGCGCCATCGATGCAGGAGTGACCGTGTACTCGACGCCGGCGCCGCGCTTCGTCGATCTCGTCGAGCAGGGGCTGCGCATGGGCGGTGGCACGCTCGAGGAGTGGCTGTCGCACATGACGCAGGTGTTCATCCGGCCCTCGTTCTACGAGATGGCGCGCGACTATCTTGATCCGCTCAAGCGCAACGGTATCGACACCCTCGTGCTGGGCTGCACCCACTTCCCACTGCTCGCGCCCGCCATCCAGCAGGTGGTGGGGCCGCGCGTGCGGCTCATCTCCTCGGCTGAGGAGACCGCGCGTGAGGTGGCCGACACCCTCGCCGCCCGCGCGCATCTGGCGCCGGCCGGCCGGCGGCGCACCGAGACGTACGCGACCACCGGCGATGCCGCCGAGTTCGGCTCACTTGGCGCCCGCGTCCTCGGCCGCCCACTGGCCGAGGTGCTCCACGTGTCGCTGGCCGAGCTCGAAGCGCTCGGTGGGGCGGTCACCGCGAGCGATGGGTCCGAGGTTGATGCCGCCGGGGCGAACTCGTGATGCGCCTCGCGGTGCTCGGCTCGTCCGCGTCGTATCCGGACGCGGGACGGGCATGCGCCGGGTATCTGCTCGAGGCCGGCTCCACGCGGGTGCTCATGGACTGCGGCAACGGCGTGCTCTCCAACCTCGGCAGGGTGATGGATCCCACGCACCTCAACGCCGTGGTGATCACGCACGCGCACGTGGACCACTTCGCCGATCTCTACGCGCTTCAGGCCGCGCTGAGGTACGCCCCCGACGGGCCTACCGCGCCGCTCCCGCTCCACCTGCCTGACGGGCTGTTCGAGCGCATCGGCGCGGTGCTCACCGAGCATGGGGCACGCGAGCTCGCCGAGGCGTTCGACGTGAGGCCGCTCGCGGCGGGTGTTGGGTTCACCGTCGGCGATGTGCGGATCACGCCCGTGCCGGTCGACCATGTGGACCCCACCTACGCGCTCGTGGCCGAGAGCGGCTCCGCGAGGCTCTGCTACACCTCGGATACTCGCACGGGATCGGCGGTTCTGGCCGCGGCTCGCGGAGCATCCGTGCTGCTTGCCGAGGCGACGCTGCCGCCCGCGTTCGAGAACCGGGCACCGCACATGACGCCCGGCCAAGCCGCCGACCTCGCCACCGAAGCTGGTGCATCGACCCTCGTGCTCACACACCTCTGGCCGACGGTGGACCGTGCCGAGGCCGGCCGCATCGCGCGCGAGCGGTTCAGCGGCCGTGTTATCGTGGCCGATGAGCTCACGAGTATCACCGTCGACTGACAGGAGGCCCGCGATGGACCGTTCGGGAGGCCGCGGGACCGGCGAGATGCGGCCGGTCACCATCACGCGCCGCTATCTCAAGCACGCGCATGGCTCGTGCCTGTTCGAGCTCGGCGACACCAAGGTGCTCTGCGCCGCCATGTTCTCTGACACCATCGCCGGCTGGCGGCGGGGGAGCGGGCTCGGCTGGGTCACCGCCGAGTACTCTCTGCTGCCTGCCTCCACGCACACGCGTACGCGTCGCGAAGTGACTGCTGGTTCGCCGAGCGGCCGCACCCACGAGATCCAGCGCCTTATCGGGAGGTCGCTGCGCTCGGTGGTGGATATGGGCGGCATGGGCGGGGAGTTCACGCTCAACATCGACTGCGACGTCATCCAGGCCGACGGTGGCACGCGCACCGCGGCCATCACCGGCGCGTTCATCGCGATGAGCGACGCGTTTGCGATGTGGCGCACGGCGGGCCGTATCGCCGAGAGCCCCGTCATCGATCACGTTGCGGCAACCTCAGTCGGCCTCGTGGACGGCGTGATGTGCCTCGATCTCGACTACGCGGAGGACTCGGCGGCTGAGGTGGACATGAACGTCGTCTGCGACGGGCGCGGCCGCTTCATCGAGGTGCAGGGCACCGGTGAGCGCACGCCGTTCGATCGCGAGCGGCTCGACGCGATGCTGGACCTTGCGGCCGCAGGCGCCACGCGTCTGGTGGACATCCAGCGCCGCATACTGGCCGAGGACATCGAGGTCTTCAGTGAGCGTGCCTGAGCCCCGTCGTGTGATCGTCGCCACGGCCAACCTCGGCAAGCTCACCGAGATCCGCTCGGCGCTCGACTTCGAGGGCTGGGAGTTCGTCACCGCCGCCGATCTCGAGCGCGAGCCGCTCGAAGTGGAGGAGACCGGTGACACCTTCGAGGCCAATGCGCGGCTCAAGGCGCACGCCTACCGCGACGCATTCGGACTAGCGGCGCTTGCCGACGACAGCGGCCTGGAGGTCGACGCGCTCGGCGGGGTGCCGGGGGTGTATTCGTCGCGGTACGCGGGGCCCGCCGCCACCGACACAGACAACAACGTGAAGCTGCTCGAAGCGCTCGCCGACGTGCCGCCGGCCGCTCGCACCGCACGCTTCCGGAGCGTGATCGTGCTCGTGGATGAAGACGGCTCCGAGACGGTCGCAGCAGGCGCGTGCGAGGGCGAGATCGGCTTCGAGCCGCGGGGGTGCGGTGGCTTCGGCTACGACCCGCTGTTCCTTCCAGGCGCGACGCCGGGTCGCGCCATGGCAGAGCTCGCACTGGCCGAGAAGAACGCCATCAGCCATCGAGGAGCGGCGCTCCGCGCACTGCGGGACCTGCTCGGCGGGTAGCGGTGCGTTCACGGGTTGCGCCCGGCTCAGCCGGCGACCGTTCGCATGCGGCCCTGGCCATTTGCTCGTGTCTCGCACCCCGCCTATACTGGTCGGTGCTCTCGAGCAGAGGTCCCGAGAGGGTCTCACTCGGGTTCGAGGTCGGGCCGTAGCGCAGCTTGGTAGCGCATCTGCTTTGGGAGCAGAGGGTCGTGGGTTCGAATCCCGCCGGCCCGACCATATGCGGCGGTAGTTCAATTGGTAGAGCATCAGCCTTCCAAGCTGATTGTTGCGGGTTCGAGTCCCGTCCGCCGCTCCAGAGTCGACCTCGGCGCGCCCCGTGCGTGCCGATTGACAACGTAGGGCGCCCGAGGGTACCGTTCTCACTCGGCACTCGGAGGCGCTCGAGCATGCGCCCGTAGCTCAGTTGGATAGAGCGGGAGACTTCTAATCTCTAGGTCGGGGGTTCGAATCCCTCCGGGCGTGCCAGACATCACATGGTGGGTGTAGCTCAGTTGGTTAGAGCGCCGGACTGTGGCTCCGGAGGCCGCGGGTTCAAGTCCCGTTACCCACCCCAGAGACACCTGCGATGGCCCGCCGCGTGCGGGCCATCGTGTCATGCGGGGGTGATGTTCCGGGCGCTGTGAGGGGCATGAACTTAGGGGCCGCCGCTTGGCCGGTCGGTCGCGGATCGTGACGAAGGAGCCGCCCATGTTGTCGGACATCGAGATCGCCCATCAGGCCACGGTGCGCCCTGCGCGCGACATCGGGGAGGAGATCGGTCTTCTGCCCGACGAGATCGAGCCCAACGGCCGGCACAAGGCGAAGGTGTCGCTTCGGGTGCTCGATCGCCTGAAGGACCGTCCCAACGGGCGCTATGTACTCGTCACCGCCATCACTCCCACCCCGCTCGGCGAGGGCAAGACGCTCACCACCGTCGGGCTCGGACAGGCATTTCGCGGGGCAGGGCATACGGCGTTCTCCTGCATCCGGCAACCCTCGCTCGGCCCCGTCTTCGGCATCAAGGGTGGCGCGGCGGGTGGCGGCTACTCGCAGGTCGTGCCGATGGAGGACATCAACCTGCACCTGACGGGCGACGTGCATGCGATCACCGCGGCGCACAACCTGTGCGCGGCCTTCATCGACAACCACCTCCACCATGGCAACGAGCTCGACATCGATCCGTACTCGATCTCGTGGCCGCGGGTCATGGACATCTCTGACCGCGCGCTGCGTCACGTGGTCATCGGCCTCGGCGGCCGTACCGACGGCGTCCCGCGGCAGACGAACTTCGAGATCACCGTGGCAAGCGAACTCATGGCGATCCTCGCCCTCGCCGAGGACATCCACGACCTGCGCGCGCGCATCGGTCGCATCATCGTTGCCCGCACGCACGGCGGCGAGCCGGTGACTACCGAGGACCTTCAGGTTGCCGGCGCGATGACCGTGCTCATGCGCGAGACGATCAAGCCGAACCTCATGCAGGACCTCGCGGGTGGTCCGGTGTTCGTCCACGCGGGTCCGTTCGCCAACATCGCGCAGGGCAACAGCTCGATCATCGCGGACCGCATCGCGCTCAAGCTCGCGGACTACGTGGTCACCGAGGCCGGTTTCGGCGCGGACATGGGCGCCGAGAAGTTCGTCAACATGAAGTGCCGTGCCTCGGGGCTCGAACCCGACGCCGCCGTGCTCGTCTGCACGGTGCGGGCGCTCAAGGCGCACTCGGGTCGCTTCGAGGTTCGGCCCGGCAAGCCACTCGACCCAGGTTTGCTCACCGAGGATCTCGATGCGCTTGCCGACGGCATGCCCAACCTTATCAAGCAGGTCGCCAACGTCCGCTCGTTCGGTATCCCTGTGGTGGTGGCCATCAACACGTTCCCGAGCGACACGCCTGCCGAGCACGCGCTCATCGCCGAGAGCGCCCGCGCCGCCGGTGCGTTCGACGTGGTGAGTCACCGACTGCATGCCGAGGGCGGAGAGGGTGGCCTCGACCTCGTCCGCGCGGTGGTGGCCGCGTGCGACGAGCCGTCCAGCCTGTCGTTCACCTATCCGTCCGATGCTCCGATCCGCGAGAAGATCGCCGCGATCGCCACGCAGATCTACGGCGCCACGAGCGTCGACTTCTCTTTCGAGGCGTCCCGCGCGATCCAAGCGATCAGCGATTCGGGCTTGTGCAACGTCCCCGTCTGCATGGCCAAGACACACCTTTCGCTCAGCCACGACCCGCGCCTCAAGGGCGCACCCACCGGCTGGCGTTTGCCCGTGCGCGAAGTGCACGTGTCGGCCGGAGCCGGGTTCGTGTACGCGCTCTGCGGTGACATCACCACCATGCCGGGCCTGCCGGCCAAACCCGCCGGACAGCACATCGACATCGACGAGAACGGGCACGTGGTGGGGCTGTCGTAACGATCTTCAGGTCCTAGCAGGGACGATTTGCGCCGCAGTCGGCGGGCAGGCGCGCCTCCACGGACGGATTTGCAATCCCCGACGCAGCGGGTACAATATGCGAGCGTTCGGGCCGTTAGCTCAGCTGGTAGAGCAGGGGACTCTTAATCCCAAGGTCATAGGTTCGATCCCTATACGGCCCACCATACGCACTCACAGAGGTCGGAGGCCTGCTCCTCCGGCCTTTGCTATAGTTGTCGGGCGATTCACGCGCGGGCGTGGCGGAACTGGCAGACGCGCCGGGTTTAGGTCCCGGTGAGGCAACTCGTGGAGGTTCGAGTCCTCTCGCCCGCACCAACACGTCGTGTTCGCGGCGCCTCGGCGCCGCTCAGCATGCGAGGACCATCGACAGGAGGACCGTTGCAGACAACCGTCGAACACCTTGACGAGGGCCGGGTCCGGCTCACCGTGACCGTTCCGGCCGCAGACGTCGACCGCGAGGTCGCTGCGGCCTACGCGCGCATAGGCGCGAAGCTCCGCATCCCGGGCTTCCGTCCGGGCAAGGCACCCCATCCGGTCATCGACACCCACGTGGGGCGCGAGACCGTGCTTGCCGAGGCCCAGGAAGAGATTGTCTCCGAGGCCTATGGCCGCGCCATCTCCGAGAACGACCTGCGTACCTACGGGCAGCCCGACGTGGGCGAGCTGGACATGGTGGAGCCGGGAGCCGAGTACACGTTCACTGCCGAGGTGTACCTGCGTCCCGAGCTTACGCTGACCGGTCTCGAAGACCTCGCGGTGAGCGTGCCGTCGCAGCGTTCCTCGGACCGCGAGATCGACGCGCAGATCGGGTACA
>JAFGUS010000209.1 GCA_016938395.1 Coriobacteriia bacterium
CGGTGTATCTGGACTACGAAACACGCCCTTCCCTTGAGGCCAAACTTGGCGACTGGGATTGTGGCCGCCTAGCACGTCCGGCCCGCGTAACAGGGCCCCGACAGCGAGAGACGCGCTACGAGGGGAGCTATTGGGCGCCAATGTCCCGCGTCCCCGCACGGGACCCGAGGCGAAACGCCTAGATGACCGCTCCCGGCGGCACGTCCGGCTGCGGCACGCGGCCGAGTGACGCCCGAGAATCCCCGCTTCCCCGGTCGTCAGAGTTGGGTAGGGCTCCGGGCGCTTTCAGCACCGAGCGCAGTAGCGCGGAGCAGCAGATATATGGCGCGGTCCTGCGTCCCCGATCGGCATGTCTGAAGGAGCGGGGCCGTGTCAACGTGCTCGTTCGTTGTTGTTCTCGGAGCGGCGGGGGTGTTTGGGGTCGACGACCTGTGTGCGGGCGCGCGTCGCGACGGCGGTGGGGGTCAAGGTGGAGCGCCCGCAGCGGAGCGAGGACGAACGACCTTGACGCTGCCGCCGAGCGGCGCAGGCTGGTTCAGGTTGTCGTTGCGGTCAGCGGTGATCGCTGGTGTCGCACCAGGGTTCCTCGCTTCGAGGTGGTGAGGTGCGGCAGCTCGGCTGCCGAGGCATGTCTTCGCCCAGCGGTGTGGGCATGGTGCGTTCCGGCCACGACCAGTTCGGGCTCAGTCACTTAGCCGGCTTCGCCACCCCTGGGGGAAGGGTTGGGAGCCTTGCCGTTTGTCGAGCGCGCGTTCTGGTCGTGTCCGAGCGTCACGCCGCCTGACGGTCTCGCAGACAGCGGATCTCGCCGTCGCGCAGGCCGTAGTAGACGAGCGTGAGAACCTTGCGGGCGACCGCGACGTTGGCCTTGGTGCGCCCTCGTCGTTCGGCGATGTTGTGGAACTTGGCCTTGAAGGGGTCGCCGCCGTGGTAGCGGGCGACCGCTTCGATCGCCGCCCAGCGCACCAGCCGCGATCCCTGCTTGGTGATGCGCCCGCGGTGCACCTTGGTATCGGACTCGCGATGGGTCGGGGTGAGCCCGGCCCACGAGCACAGCGCCGCCGGTGACGGGAACCGCGCGATGTCGCCGATCTCGGCGACGAACACCGCGGCGAACACCCGGCCCACTCCATAGATCGCCTGAACGGCGTTGTAGCCCTCGTGGTCGCGCAGCCCGGTGTGGATGTCGCGGTCCAACACCGCGATGTCGCGGTCGTAGCTCGCCACGAGATCGCGCAGCACCTCCAGCCGGTGGCTGTAGGCGTCGGCGAGCTCGAGCGAATCGAACTGTGCGGCACCCCCAACACCCCACATGTCGCCCACCGCGGGGAGCACGCCGTTCTTGGCCATCACCGCGTGCGCTTGCGCTTTGATCCCGGTCCGCAGGTTCGACAGCTTGTAGCGGAACCGCACCAACTCGCGCAGCTCACGCGTCTCGGGCGGCGCGATCCACGCCTCCGCCAGCCGACCCAGACGCAACAGGTCGGCCAGGTCGCGGGCGTCGCGCTCGTCGTTCTTCACCCGCCGGTGACCCCAGTCGTTGCCGTGCGGATTGGCCAAATGCACGCGATAGCCGAGCTCGGCAAGCAGATCCGCTGCCCAGTACCAGCCGTAGGTGGCTTCGATGATCACATCGCTGCCCACCGGCGCCGCGCTCACCGCCTCCGCGAACGTGCCCGGCTCGTTCGCCACCCGAACGCAGTCGAGCCTCTCGCCCGCCTGATCCATCCGATAGATCACCGACCGGCGGCGGTGCAGATCGATGCCGACGTACTCTCGCTCCATAGGGGCCTCCTCCTCTTCGTCAGAGGGACAGGGTTTGTGGAAGCCCCGAGTCTCGATCACGAGACCGGACCTTTCACGGGGAGCGGAGGCCCCGCTCCTTCATCGCATCACATAGGTGACGCCCGAACCGTTCCGGCGGGCGTACGTTCTGGGACACCTCCCGGTAGAAGCGGAGGGATCGGTCGAGATCGGCGACGAAGAGGTGAATGTGGGTGAGTCCCTGTGTTTCGATCACGGTCCCTCCTGGGGTTCGCCGTGCCCACCTGC
>JAFGUS010000210.1 GCA_016938395.1 Coriobacteriia bacterium
GGCGTCAAGATGCTGCGGTTCGAGTGAGGCCGGATCCCGACCTGAGGACCGGTGCCGCGATCGCCCTCACGCTCGTGCTGTGGGCCTCTGCGTTCGCGGGTATCAAGGCGGGGCTTGAGGGCTACGGACCCGGCGAGCTCGCACTCCTGCGGTTCGGTGTCGCCTCGGCGGTCCTCGGCGCGTACGCTGTCGCCACCGGGATGCGCCTGCCGGCGCTGCGCGACCTGCCGCGTCTCCTGGTCGCCGGACTCCTCGGCATCACCGTCTACCACGTGGCGCTCAACTACGGCGAGATGACCGTGAGCGCCGGAGCGGCGAGTCTCATCATCGCGGCCGGTCCGGTGTTCACCGCGCTGATGGCCGTCGTGTTCCTGCGAGAGCGTCTGACGCTCTGGGGCTGGACGGGTATCGGGATCTCGTTCGCCGGTGTGGGGCTCATCACCTTGGGCGAGGGTGCGGGAGGCCTGCACTTCGAGCCCGGTGCGGGGCTCATCATGGTGTCGGCGGTCTCCACGGCCGCGTACTTCATCGTGTCCAAGCCGCTGCTTGTCCGGTACCGCCCGCTCGAGTTCACGTCGTATGCCATCTGGGCCGGCACGGTTCCGCTTCTGGTCTGGGCGCCGTCACTCGCCACCCAGCTGCCCCTGGCGACCTTCGGCCAAACCGCGGCAGTGGTCTACCTTGGCGTGTTCCCGGCGGCCATCGCGTACCTCGCGTGGTCGTACGCGCTCTCGCGCATGCAGGCGTCGCTGCTCTCCGCGTTCCTGTATCTCTCACCCGTGCTCGCGATCGCCATCGCCTTCGTGTGGATCGCCGAAGTGCCGTCGCTCGTCTCACTCGCAGGTGGCGCGGCCGCTATCAGCGGCGTCGTGCTCGTCAACACGCGCGGGCGTACAGATGCCCGGCGGTTCCGGCGCGGACAGGTCTAGCACCGCGGTACTGCGTGCTATCGTTCTCGTGGGACCCACCGAGTCGAGGAGGGTGTGTGGGAGCCGGCGGCGCAGACAGGGATGCGGGTGCGAACGGATCGGGTGGTCGTCTCGCCTTGCAGCGGACGCGCCCCGCGCTCGTTGCGCTGGCCGACGCACAACCACTGCCTGCCATCCTGTTCGATGCCGACGGTTCGCTCATCGCGTGCAAC
>JAFGUS010000211.1 GCA_016938395.1 Coriobacteriia bacterium
CCGCCCCGGATGCCCCGCGACGCCGAACCGCTTGAGCGGGTCGCGACGCCCGAGGCGCGCACCATCGCCGAGGTGGCGGCCTTCTTCGGCGTGGACGCCGCCGACACGGTCAAGACCATGGCGGCCGTGACCGGCGACGGCCGACTCGTGCTGCTCTGCGTGCCAGGGCACCGCGAGCTCAACCCACTCAAGGCCGACCGGGCGACCGGCGGCGTTGGGCTGCTCGAGGAGGCCGAGTTCGAGGCGCGCCAACTGCCGAAGGGCTCGCTCGGACCGGTCGGAGCGCCCGAGGGCGTGCTCATTCTCGCGGACCGCTCGCTTCAAGACATGAGCGCCTGGATCGTCGGCGCGAACGTTGACGGCTACCACTTCACGGGCGCGTCCCCCCTTCGCGACTTCGCGGTCGACGAGTGGGTCGACCTCGTCGTAGCCGCGCCGGGCGACCGGTGCCCTGAGTGCGACGGCACCCTTGAGGCCGCACGAGGTATCGAGGTATCACAGGTCTTCCAACTCGGCACGAAGTACTCGGTGGCGATGAAGGCGTCGTTCACCGACGAATCGGGCGCCGAGCAACCCTTCATCATGGGCTGCTACGGGATCGGCATCACACGCTCACTCGCCGCGGTCATCGAGCAGCACAACGACCAAGCCGGCATCGCCTGGCCGATGAGCGTGGCGCCACTCGAGGTCGCGGTCCTCCCGCTCGCGGTGGACGACGAAACGGTCTTCCCCGTAGCGGAGCGCCTCTGGCGCGAACTCGCCGATGCGGGCATCGAGGTGGTCATCGACGACCGGAACGAGCGGGCCGGCGTGAAGTTCGCCGACGCCGATCTCATCGGCTGGCCGTACCAGCTCGTGGTGGGATCCCGGGGCCTGGCCGAGGGCGCCATCGAGCTCAAAGAGCGCGCCACCGGCGAGCGGACATCGGTGCCCCTGGAGCAGGCGGTCGCCCTCGTCAGCGCACGTGTGGAGGCCGAGCGCCGCCGCTACGCGTAGTGCCCGCACGCTTTGACCGTGCGGTGCCGGTAGGCTACAATCTGCCGGAACGACAAACGTCCCTGTGAGAAGTGGGCTTACCCCCGCTTCTTTTGTTCTGGAAGGAGGTTCGTGTGGGCGCTGTTCACGCACGGGAGTTGATCGCGCTACTCGAGCCTCTGGCGAACGACCACGGGCTCGAGCTCGTCACCGTCGAGGTGGCGGGCGGCCATGGCGGGACCGTCGTGCGCGTCTTTCTCGACCGCGAGGGCGGGATCGATATCGACACGATCGCTGCGGCGAACCCCTGGGTCTCCGAGGCGCTCGACGCGGTACCGTCGCTCTCGGGACCGTATACGCTCGAGGTGTCCTCACCGGGCATCGAGCGGGTGCTGCGAACCCCGCGCGACTTCGAGCGCTTCGCCGGCCAGCGGGTCACCATGCGGCTTTCGCGCCCTCTGGACGGACACGCGAAGATCACCGGCGTTCTCGTCGGCATGAGCGGAGACGAGATCGTGGTAGCAGGCGAGGGGAATGAACATCGCGTCCCGATCGACATCGTCGAGCGGGCACGCCTCAAGGCCGATCTGGACGCAGGCGGCGAAGGGAGCGGGAAGCAGTCATGAGCTCCGACCTCATGGACGCGCTGCGCGAGCTTGCGCGCGAGAAGAACATCGACGAGTACGACATGCTGGAGCGGCTGGAGCAGCAGCTTGGCCTGACCTACCAGCGCATGCTCGACACCGAGAACGACTGCACGGTGACCATCGACCGTGAGTCGGGGCGCATCCACGTCTACGAGCTCGTGCCGGTAGGAGGGACCGAGGAGGAGCCGGTACTCGAGGCCAAGGACGTCACGCCTTCGGATATCTCACGTTTCGCTGCGCAGGCCGCGAAGCAGGTCATCACGCAGTCCATCCGCGAAGCCGAGCGCGAGCAGATCTTCGAGGAGTACGCGGACCGCATCGGTGACAGCATCACCGGCACCGTGCAGCAGTCCGACTCGCGCTACACCCTCGTGAAGATCCGCGAGGGTGTCGAGGCGCTGCTTCCCTCGGCCGAGCAGCCCGGAAACGAGCGCTACGAACACAACCAGCGCCTGAAAGCGCTCATCATCGACGTACGCAAGACCTCCAACGAGCCGTCGATCGTGGTCTCGCGCACGCACCCGAACCTACTCAAGCGGCTCTTCGAGCTCGAGGTGCCCGAGATCTACGACGGCATCGTCGAGATCAAGAGCGTGGCACGCGAGCCGGGGCTGCGTTCCAAGATCGCCGTCTCCTCGCGCGAGCCGGGACTCGACCCCGTCGGCGCGTGCGTCGGCCCCAAGGGCAGCCGCGTGCGCATGGTGGTGGCCGAGCTCCGTGGTGAGCGCATCGACGTTGTGCCGTGGAATGACGACCCCGCGACGTTCGTGGGCAACGCGCTCTCACCCGCCAAGGTCGCGCGCGTGGTCGTGAGTGACGAGGAGCACACCGCAACGGTGATCGTCCCCGACGATCAGCTCTCCCTTGCCATCGGCAAGGAGGGCCAGAACGCCCGCCTTGCGGCGAAGCTGACCGGGTGGCGCATCGACATCAAGAGCCAGGCCCAGGCGGTCGCGCAGGGACTGAGCGCTGCCACACCCGGTGGTGAGACCGAGGCCGAGGACGCCGATGGCAGGTGTATAGCGGTCACGAGCACGGGAGTCCGGTGCCGCAACCAGGCGCGCCCGGGCAGCCGTTACTGTGGTGTGCACGAGAAGGAGGGCACCGACTAACCGATGAAGGCACGCAAGACGCCGCTTCGGACCTGCATCGCCTGCGGGCGTGAGGACGACAAGCGCACGCTCGTGCGCGTCGTCCGTGACGCAGACGGTGATGTGCATGTGGACCCGAGCGGCAAGGCTGCCGGGCGTGGGGCGTACGTGTGCCCCTCGGCCGCGTGCTTCGAGGCAGCGGCGCATCGACGCCGGTTCGCCTCGGCACTGCGTGCGAGCGTGAATGAAGACGACATCGAACGACTCAGGAACGAGTTCGAGGCTGCGGTCGAGCAGGACCGCGACGCCTCGCGATCTGGACGGTGACACGGATGCCTGCTATGCGCGTACATGAACTGGCCAAGGAGTTCGGGATGAGCTCGAAGGAGCTGCTCGACCACCTCAACCGGCTGAAGATACCGGCGAAGAATCACGCTTCGACGCTCGTCGAGGCCTACGTCGACAAGATCCGCAAGGACCTCGCATCGGTCATCGCCGAGCGCCAGGAAGAGCTTGAAGCCGAACGCGCGCGCATCGAGGCTGAAGAGCAGGCGCGTGAGGCTGAGGAGCGCAAGCGCCGCGAGGCCGAGGCCGCGGCACGTGCCGCCCAGGAGGCCGCCGCGCGTGCCGCTGAAGAAGCGGCCGCGCTTGCTGCCGCTGAGGCGCAGCACGAGGCAGAAGAGGCTGAGCGCAAGCGCCGAGAGGCAGAAGAGCAGGCCCGTCGCGAGGCGGAGGCAAAGGCGGAAGAGGAGCGCGCACGCCTCGCCGATGAAGCCGCGCGGCTCGAGAAGGAAGAGGCCGAGCGCTACCGGCAGATGGCCCGCGAGGCCGAGGCGAACCAGCCGGCGGTAGAGGTCAATCTCATCGCCGAGGCTGCCAAGATGGCGCAGAGCGCCGCGGACAAGCGCAAGAAGAAGTCGAAGAAGCCCACCGGCCGCCGCGAGGCCGCCACACATTCCGTGCCCGCAGTCGACGAGCCGCACGTTCAGACGAGCGGCACCGTCACCCTCACCGAAGGCGTGACCGTCGCCCAGTTCGCCGAGGCCATCAGCATCACGCCGGGTGAGGTCATCAAGCGGCTCATGATGCTCGGTGAGATGCACACCGTGAACCAGCCGATGAGCCGCGAAGCCATCGATATCCTCGCCGACGACCTCGAGATCAACGTCGAAGTCGTGTCCGCCGAGGAGGAGCAGGGCTTCGTCTTCCACGACGAGCCCACAGACCTCAAGAGCCGCCCGCCGGTCGTCACCGTCATGGGCCACGTGGACCACGGCAAGACCTCGCTTCTGGACGCCATCCGTGAGACCGGCGTCGCCGAGACCGAGGCTGGAGGCATCACGCAGCATATCGGTGCGTCGGTGGTGCAGAAGAACGGCAAGCAGATCACGTTCATCGATACCCCGGGACACGAGGCATTCACCGCCATGCGTGCCCGCGGTGCCAAAGTGACCGACGTGGCCGTGCTCGTGGTGGCCGCTGACGACGGCGTCATGCCGCAAACGGTGGAGGCCATCCACCACGCTAAGGCGGCCGGCGTGCCGATCATCGTCGCCGTTAACAAGATCGACAAGGACGGCGCCAACCCGGACCAGGTGCGTCAGATGCTCACGGAGCACGAGATCGTGCCCGAGGCGTGGGGCGGCTCCAACATATTCGTGGATGTCTCGGCCAAGAAGCGCATCGGCGTCGAGGATCTCCTCGAGATGATCCTGCTCCAGGCCGAGATGCTCGAGCTCAAGGCCAACCCCGACACCCACGCGAGTGGCATCGTCATCGAAGCGAATCTCGACAAGGGCCGGGGACCGGTCGCCACGGTCCTCGTGCAGCGCGGAACGCTGCACGTTGGTGACGCCGTGGTTGCGGGCACCAGCCACGGCCGTGTCCGCGCTCTCGTCGACCCCAAGGGCGTAACGGTGCACTCGGCCGGGCCTGCCGACCCCGTCGAGGTGCTCGGTCTCTCGAGCGTTCCATCGGCCGGTGACGAGTTCCGCGTATTCGCCGATGAGCGCGACGCACGCGACCTCGCCGAGGACCGTGCGCTGCGCAAGCGCCTGCTCGCC
>JAFGUS010000212.1 GCA_016938395.1 Coriobacteriia bacterium
GCCGCGGTCATGCCGACGGGCGTTCTTGAGTCGGTCCGCACGATGACCGGCACCATCGCCGCTGAGATGGGTGAGGTCGTGCAGGGAGGCCTCCACTACTCGGTCCTGTTCGCGGTGGGGCTCGTGCTCTTCACGATCACGTTCACCATCAACCTTGCGGCCGATCTGGTTCTCGAGCGCCAGCGGAAGCGGTGGCGCCGATGAGCGCCATGTCACGCACCCGCCGGGTGCGCACTGCGGAATCAGCCGCCAAGATCGTGACCGGTGCCGCCGCGCTGGCCGTCGTCGGCGTCGCTTTGTTCGTGCTCGGCTACATCGTCTACAACGGCATCGGCGCCATCGATCTCACGTTCCTCACCGATGTGCCCCGCGATCGCGGACGCGAGGGCGGCATCCTGCCGGTCATCGTCGGTACGATCTGGGTCACGACGGCCACCGCCGGACTCACACTGCCGATCGGCGTGCTTGCGGGCATCTACCTCTCCGAATACGCGCCGCGCACCCTCACGACCCGCGCGATCCGTCTGGCGATCACCAACATGGCGGGCGTTCCATCGATCGTCTACGGCCTCTTCGGTCTGGCGGCGTTCGTGCTCACCGCCGGGATCGGCCGCTCGGTCCTCGCCTCCGCGCTCACGCTCACATGCATGACGCTCCCTGTGGTGATCACGGCCACCGAAGAGGCGCTCCGGCAGATCCCGCAGGATCTTCGCCAGGCGTCCCTCGCTCTTGGCGCGACGCGCCTTCGCACCATCTATAAGGTGGTGCTGCCGGCTGCCGCTCCGGGCATCATCACGGGCTCGATCCTTGGTCTTGCCCGTGCGGCCGGCGAGACGGCGCCCATTCTCTTCACGGGTGCGGTGTTCCAGATGCGACGCTTGCCTGACGGGCTGTCGTCGCAGTTCATGTCATTGCCGTACCACATATACGCGCAGGTCACGTCGGTGCCGGGCTGGAGCCCCACGCTCATCTGGGGGACCGCACTCGTGCTCGTCGCCGGCGTCAGCGTCGTGAGCGTCATGGCGGCGCTCTGGCGCTCGGCTCAGAGGAGGAAGGTGAAGTGGTGACAACACTGCTGCTGGAGAGAGATGGGACGCTCGCCTACGATGCCCTGAGGATCGGCGCCAGGGAGGCGACCGAGGCTGTGCCACGCGAGGAGGCCGCGATCGCCGCGCGGGGGAGTTTCACGCTCTCGGGTGTCTCGGTCGC
>JAFGUS010000213.1 GCA_016938395.1 Coriobacteriia bacterium
ACGACCGACCCGGCGGAATCCAGCGCGTAGGCCAGCGCGGGGTTGTCGGCCAGGCGCAGCGCGCGCCTGAGCCATACGATCGCCACCCGATGCCGCGCCATGGCGCCTCCCGTTCGCGTGTGTGTGACCCGCTGCGCCGTACTATGCGCAAGGCGTCCCGCCCGCGTCCATGTCGCAGGCGCACGAGGAGGTAGCAGTGACCGAAGTTATCAGCGACCGGCCCCGCATCGGCATCAGCGCCTGCATGTTCGACTGCCCCGTGCGCTACAACGGCAAGCGTTTCGACGCGCTCGCCGCGCTCGGTCGGGAGCGCGCTGACTTCGTGTTCACGCCGGTCTGCCCCGAGTGCATGGCCGGCTTCGGCGTGCCGCGCGAGCCGATCCACCTCACCGGCAGTGGCGCGGACGTGCTCGCCGGACACGCGAAGGTGCTCGATCGCCACGGGCACGATGTCACGCAGTGCCTCATCGACGGCTCTGCCACCTGCATGGATGCGCTCGAGCGCGCCGGTGTGCGGGCCGTGATCCTCAAGGAGAAGAGCCCGAGCTGCGGTATCGCCAAGACGCGTATCGGCAGCCGTAGGCGCGAGAGCGCGCTCGGCGGCGGTGTGTTCGCAGCGATGCTCGCCGAATCGCCGTGGTTCCTCATCCCGGAGACGGCGTTCGACTCGGCACTCACCTGGTGGGACTGGCGCCGCCGTCTGCACGCATGGCTGTGGCTCGGCGACCGCGTGATTGCGAACGACGGCGACCTCACGAGCGCGTGGCACGTGGTGAAGTTCATCCTGCAGGAGACGCAGCGCGCCGAAGCGGACCGCATCGGCCGCGAGCTTGCCGCGCTCCCCAGGCACGCACCACACGAGACGCTCGAGGCTCTGCGCGCGCGCATGCTCGACGCACTTCGCGTGCCCACTACGCGCCAGCGCGCGACCGGGGCGCTGTGGAAGACGTACACTCACTACGTGAAGCGAGGGCAGCTCGAGGGCGTGGACCTGCACGAACTCACCGTGCACTCGCCCGAGGTGCTCCGCAACGTGACGACCATCGCCGCAGAGCTC
>JAFGUS010000027.1 GCA_016938395.1 Coriobacteriia bacterium
GCCGACGACCCGCTCTACATGGCCTACGAGGGCGAGGTGACCCTCTAGCCGTGGGTGCGCGCTTCAACACGCTTTCCGCGCTCGACGCGGCCTACCACCTGCCCACGTACGCACGCAAGCCGGCGCTCTTTGTGCGCGGCGAGGGCATGCGCCTCTACGACGATGGCGGCCGCGAGTACCTCGACTTCCTCGCAGGGATCGGCGTGGTGAACCTCGGCCACGCGCACCCGGCGGTAGCAGACGCGGTGGCTGCGCAGATGCACCGCCTCGTGCACGTCTCCAACCTCTACTACGTCGAACACCGCGCTGAGCTCGCCGAGAGGCTCTCGGCGCTTGCGGGCGGCGGCTGGAAGGCGTTCTTCTGCAACTCGGGCACCGAGGCGGTCGAAGGCGCCATCAAGCTGGCCCGGAAGTGGGGCAAGGCGCGGCGCGGTCCGTCGTGCTTCGGCATCGTGGCCGCCGAGCGGAGCTTCCACGGGCGCACGTTCGGGGCGCTCTCGGCCACCGGCCAGACCTCCAAGCAAGACGCGTTCGCGCCACTGCTCCCGGGTTTCACCCACGTGGGGCCGAACGACATCGACGCACTCGAGGCCGCGGTCACGGCCGACACGTGCGCGGTCCTGCTCGAGCCCGTGCAGGGCGAGGGCGGCGTCTACCCGTGCACCCCCGAGTACCTCGCCGCGGCGCGCCGCATCTGCGATGAGCGCGACGTGCTGCTCGTCTTCGACGAGGTGCAGTGCGGACTCTTCCGCACGGGCACCGCGTTCGCGTGGCAGGGCTACGGCGTGCGCCCGGATGTCATGACGCTCGCCAAAGCGCTCGCGAACGGCCTCCCGGCAGGGGCGCTGCTCGCGAGCGGCAGCGCGGCCGAGGCGTTCGCGCCGGGTGATCACGGCTCCACCTTCGGCGGCGGTCCCGTGGTCGCGGCAGCGGCGCTCGCCACCCTCGGTGCACTCGAGGCCGAGGGGCTGGGCGAAAACGCGGCACGCATCGGCGAGGTGCTCCAGGTATCGCTCCGTGCATTCGGCGCCAGGACAGGTAGAATCGTCGAGGTGCGTGGCAGAGGCCTCATGGTCGGTGCCGAGCTCGCGGAACCGCGTGCGCAGCAGATCGCGGCGGCGCTTCTCGAGCACGGCATCGTTGCCGGCGCGGTGGGGGAGCGGATCTTGCGCTTCCTGCCGCCGCTTCCGACCGGCGAGGCCGAGGTGTCACGCCTGACCGACACCCTCGATGCCGTCTTAGGAGCCGCCTCATGAACACCTTCAAGGGTCGCGATCTCATCACGCTCGCCGAACTCACGCCCGAGGACGTGACGCACATCCTCGACGTCGCCGAGTGGCCCGCCGACAAGTGGCCGCGTTTCGACGGCGCCTCGGCGGGGCTCATCTTCATGAAGCCGTCGCTCCGCACGCGTGTGAGCTTCGAGGTGGGCTGCGTCCAGCTCGGCGTGCACCCCGTCGTCATGGGCCCGTACGACGCGTTCTCGCGCCACGAGACCGTCCACGACACCATCAAGGTGCTCGAGCGCTACGTGGACCTCATCGTGCTCCGCACCTTCGCGCACAGCCACATCGAGGAGGTGGCCGAGTACGCGTCGGTGCCGGTCATCAACGCGCTCACCGACGACTACCACCCCTGCCAGGGCCTCGCCGACCTGCTCACCATCCGGCAGCACAAGGGAACGCTGCAGGGGCTCAAGCTCGCGTACGTGGGCGACGGCAACAACATGGCGCATACGTACCTGCTCGCCGGTGCGATCGCCGGTCTCGATGTGGCGATCGCCACACCCACAGGCTACGAACCGCAGGAGGCGGCCGTGGCCCAGGCGCGCGAGATCGCCGCACGCTACGGCACGGGCTCGACCTTCACGGTGGTGACCGACGCGATCGAGGCGGTCGCCGGAGCCGACGTGGTGGTCACCGACACGTGGGCCTCGATGGGCCAGGAGGAGGAGCACGCACGCCGCGTGCTCGACTTCGCCAGCTACACCGTGGACGATGGACTGATGGCACATGCGGACAGCGGCGCCATCTTCATGCACTGCCTGCCCGCCCACCGGGGCGAAGAAGTCACCGACAGCGTCATCGATTCGGCGCACTCGGTCGTATTTGACGAGGCCGAGAACCGCCTGCACGCTCAGCGGGCGTGGATGTCACTCGTGCTCTGAAAACGAAAGTGAGGGTCTGGCGATGAGGAAGCGAGCGCAGCGGCAGGATGCCATCCGGACGATCGTCCGACGCGAGCGGGTGCGCACCCAGCGGGATCTGGTCGACCACCTGACGGCCGCGGGTTTCGCCTGCACGCAGGCGACCGTCTCGCGCGACATCGCCGACATGGGCCTCAAGAAGCTCCCCGAGGGCGCCTACGTGCTCGCCGAGGACATCCACCTGCAGCGCATGGTGGCCGAGCTCGTCACGAGCGTCGTCCGCTCTCAGCAGCTCGTGCTCATCAAGACCACCGCGGGCGGCGGCCAGGGCGTTGCGGCCGCACTTGACGCAGCGGGTCTGGACGAGATCGTGGGCAGCATCGCCGGCGACGACACCATCCTCATCGTCACGGCGGGTGACGCCGAGGCTGAGTCGATCCAGAGCAGCATCGAGCGGTTCAGCGGCCGCTCGTAAGCGGGCGCAGCGGATTAGGGAGGCGGCCACGTGGCCCGAGAGAAGTGCGTGCTGGCGTATTCCGGGGGACTCGACACCTCGGTGGCCATCAAGTGGATCATGGAGAACTACGACATGGACGTCATCGCGCTTGCGGTCGACGTCGGCCAGGAGCGCCAGGACCTCGAGTTCGTGCGCACCAAGGCCCTCGGCATCGGCGCGGTGGAGTCCATCGTCAAAGACGTCCGCGAGGAGTACGTCGAGGAGTTCCTCTCCAAGGCGCTCAAGGCCAACGCGCTCTACGAGAACAAGTACCCGCTGCTCTCGGCCATGAGCCGGCCCATCATCGTGAAGCACCTCGTCGAGGAGGCGCACCGCCACGGCGCGCGCTACATCGGTCACGGCTGCACCGGCAAGGGCAACGACCAGGTCCGCTTCGAGGTGGGCATCGCCGCGCTCGACCCCGACCTGCAGATCGTCGCGCCGGTGCGTGAGTGGGACCTGAAGACGCGCGAGCAGGAGATGGACTGGGCTGCCGAGCGAGGCATCCCGGTCCCCACCACCAAGGACAACCCGTACTCGATCGACGACAACCTGTGGGGCCGCGCCATCGAGTGCGGCGTGCTCGAGGACCCGTGGGTGGAGCCTCCGGCCGACATCTACACGCTCACCGCCGACTCACGCGGCAACACGTGTGACGAGCCGGAGTACGCCGAGATCAGCTTCGACCAGGGTGTGCCGGTGGCCCTCGACGGCGAGCTCATGAGTTTCCACGAGATCATCAACCGCATGAACGAACTGGCGGGCAAGCACGGCTTCGGCCGCATCGACATGATCGAGAACCGACTCATCGGCGTGAAGAGCCGAGAGATCTACGAGGTGCCCGGCGCGCTCACGCTCATCACGGCGCACAAGGCGCTCGAGGACCTGTGCCTGGAGCGCGAGGTGCTGCACTACAAGCTCGGCGTGGAACAGAAGTGGGCCGAACTCGTCTACAACGGCATGTGGTTCTCGCCGCTCAAAGAAGCGCTCGACGGCTTCATCGAGACCACACAGCAGCTCGTGACCGGTGAC
>JAFGUS010000028.1 GCA_016938395.1 Coriobacteriia bacterium
CGCCATCCAGTCCATCGTCGCGGCGCCCTCGTGGACCTCGCCCATCTTGTGGGTGCGGCCGGTGTAGTAGAGGATCCGCTCGGTCGTGGTCGTCTTGCCCGCGTCGATGTGGGCCATGATCCCGATGTTCCGGACGCGCTCCAGCGTCGCGGGAGCTCTGGTTGCAGGCGTCGCCACGGCTACCACCTGTAGTGGGCGAAGGCCTTGTTGGCCTGCGCCATCCGGTAGAGGTCGTCCTTGCGCTTGAAGGCGCCACCCTGCTGCTCGAGCGCGTCGAGGAGCTCGCCGGCGAGCTTCGCGGCCATCCCCTTCTCGCGTCGCTCGCGCGAGAACGTCACGATCCAGCGGATCGCGAGCGTGCGCGCGCGGCGCGCAGGCACCTCGACGGGCACCTGGTAGTTCGCGCCGCCGACGCGGCGGGAGCGGGTCTCCATCACCGGGGTAACCGACTTGATCGCCTGCTCGAGCACCTCGACAGGAGGCTTCCCGGAGCGCTCGGCGGCAATCGCCAGCGCGTCGTAGACGATCTTCTCGGCCGTGCTCTTCTTCCCCTTCGTCATCACGCGGTTGATCACCTGGCTGACGAGCTTCGAGTTGTGCACGGGGTCGGGAGCCAGCTCGCGTGGCTGAATTTCCGCTCGGCGGGGCATTACGAGCCTCGCTTGGCGCCGTACTTCGAGCGCCCTTGCTTGCGATCGGAGACGCCCGACGTGTCGAGCGCAGCGCGGATCACCTTGTAACGAATGCCCGGGAGGTCCTTGACGCGTCCGCCGCGGATGAGTACGACGGAGTGCTCCTGCAGGTTGTGACCCTCGCCGGGAATGTAGGTCGTGACCTCCATCCCGTTCGTCAGCCGGACGCGGGCGACCTTGCGCAGAGCCGAGTTCGGCTTCTTCGGGGTGTTCGTGTACACGCGCGTGCACACGCCCCGCTTCTGCGGCGCGCCGCGGAGGGCAGGGGTCTTGGTCTTGGTCTTTGGCTTGACCCGACCCTTGCGCACAAGTTGGTTGACCGTGGGCATCTACTTCCTTCGAGAGGTTCCTGACAGGACAAAAGCTGGCGGGGGCGTAGCCCCTGCCAACCGGCCGCGGCATGGTAGCAAAGCGCTCGCGTCTGTGAACGGCCCCGAGAGGGTGCGGAACCCGCATCGAAAGGGCAATTCGCGCGTTGTCGCGCATAGCCAGATCCCCACTAGGCGATTACAGTGGGCGCTCAGGTGAGCGACACGCTTGCGTGGGTGATCTTCGGAGCCGGGGCCGTCTTCGTCCTCCTCTTCCTGGTCCTCGTGCTCCGCGAGCGCCGGGCGGCGGATGAACGCTTCGCCACCGGCATGCGCGAGCTGACGAGCCGGATGGACGGCCTGGCCAAGGAGCTCCACGCCGCGCTCGACCGCACGCACGACGACGACCAGCGCGCGCGGATCCTCGGCGAGCTCGCCGGCACGATCGACCTGGACGAGGTGCTCGCGCGC
>JAFGUS010000214.1 GCA_016938395.1 Coriobacteriia bacterium
CCAGTTTTGCTGGCCGAGGTCACGCAGCAGCTGACCTTACACGACGGCTCCATCTTCGTTGACTGTACCTTAGGCGGGGCAGGACACGCGAAGCGGATCGCAGAGCTTGTAGCTCCCACCGGGATCGTGGTGGGAATCGATCAAGATGACGCCGCACTCACCGCAGCAGCAGACACACTACGCCTCGGCCAGCAGAACGTCCCGGACATCGTATTGCTGAAGGGCAACTTCGGCGGTCTCGATTCCCTGCTCCTCGAGGCGCGTGTCCCGTACGTGGACGCGTTCCTGTTCGATCTTGGTGTCTCCTCCCCCCAGCTTGACCATGTCGGCCGCGGTTTCACCTACCAGGAGGACGTTCCGCTCGATATGCGGATGGATCCCTCATCGTCGCAGCCTACCGCGGCTGACATCGTCAACACATATTCCGAGTCGGAGCTCGCACGCGTTATCCGCGAGTACGGCGAGGAACGGTGGGCCTCGCGCATCGCAGCCTTCATCGTAGCCGCGCGGGGCCGCCACCGGATCACGACCACCGGAGAGGTCGTCGAGATCGTCAAGGCGGCTATTCCGGCCGCTGCACGAAGGACAGGCGGCCATCCGGCGCGGCGGACCTTCCAGGCGCTGCGTATCGAGGTGAACGGCGAGCTCGAGGTTCTGGAGCGCGGTCTGCGGAGTGCGGTGCGGTGGCTTGCGCCGCAGGGACGCATCGCGGTCATCAGTTACCACTCGCTCGAGGACCGCATCGTGCGCGACGTGTTCGCAGAGTTCGCCCAGGGGTGTGTGTGTCCTCCCGACCTGCCGGTCTGCCGGTGCGGGCGGGAGCCGGTACTCCGCATCATCACCAAGAAACCCCTCGTGCCCTCCGGCGAGGAGATCGAGCGAAACCCGCGGGCCCGGAGCGCGAAGCTGCGAGTCGCGGAGAAGCGATAGCGACCAAGGGGCCCCTCCGGCAACGGAGGGGAGGACGCGGAAGGAGGCCCACAGACGTGGGCGCAGCGGCACGCAAGCTCGCGCACCGCGCCGCACCTGCCCGACCGGCCTTGCGGCTGGTGCGGGGAGGGCGGCGTTCCCGCGCGCGCTCCAACGCTGCCGCTGCTGAGATCTTCCGTGTGGCAGTCGTCTGCTTGCTGGTTCTCGGCGTCGCCGGCATCACGCGCGTGGCGCTTGCCGTGCAGGCTACCGAGGCGTCCATCGACGCGTACGAGCTTCGCAAGGAACTCAAGGCTGAGGAGAAGGCCACCCGCACACTCGAGGCGGATCGCAGCACGCTGGCCGCGCCTTCGCGGATCGAGGTCCTCGCATGCGAGACACTCAACATGGCGCGGCCGATAGAGGTGTGCTATCTGGAGCTGCCCGGTGCCACGGATGGGGCGTCCGACAGCCCACCGTCGCCGGTTGCGCCAGACCCAGCGGCCGGACCGACCGAACGTCCGGCGGTATCAGGTCTGTTAGCGTCGCTGATGGACCTCGCCGCGGGTGAGGCGCAGGTGCTGCTGGTCGGCGACATGGGTCTCGGTCAGGCGAGATGAGCGGGGCCGCACGCAGCCGCTCCCGCCCCGTAGCCGGGCACCAGAAGAAGCGCCCGGCGTGGTCCGGGCGCTTCTTGTGGCTCATGCTGGCACTCAGCCTCGGTCTTCTCGTGGTGGCGGCTCAGCTCGTGCGCATCCAGGTGATCGACGGCCCCGCGTACGCGGCGCGCGCGGCGGCCCAGCGCACGCGCGACATCGTGCTCAGCCCGGAGCGGGGTTTCATCCTCGATCGCGAGGGCGAAGTTCTCGCGGAGACCGTTCCCGCGCGCACCGTCTACGCCGTCCCCGGGGCCATCACCGATGCCGAGGGGACGGCACAGGCGATTGCCGACACACTTGGCGGCGAACCGGCGGACTACCTTCCCAAGCTCACCAAGGACGCCGACTACGTCTACATCGCGCGCAAAGCCGATCCGGCGCGCGCCGCCAACCTGGAGGCGCTCGGCATCGCCGGTCTGGGGTTCAGCGAGGACTCCCGACGCGTGTACCCGAGCAACGAACTCGCGGCTCAGGTTCTGGGCTTCGTCGGCGTGGACGATGAGGGCCTCTCGGGTCTGGAGCTCTTCTACAACGACCTGCTCGCCGGCGAACCCGGGCGGCTCATCGGCGAGCGTGACCGTCAGGGCAGGCCGATTCCCGGGGGCGTGACCCACGAGGAAGAGGCCGCCGATGGTCGGGACATCGTGCTGACCATCGACAAGGACATTCAGTACCAGGCGCAGGTCGCGCTGGCCGAAGCGGTCGAGGAGTGGGACGCTGCGGCCGGGTCGATCCTCGTCATGGATCCCGTGACCGGCGAGATCCTCGCCATGGCGTCGGTCCCGCAGTTCAATCCCAACCGCTTCGGTGAGGCCGACGCCGCCGCGCACCGCAACCGCTCGATCGTCGACTCCTACGAGCCGGGCTCCACCATCAAGTCGTTCACTGCCGCCGCGGTCATCGAGGAGGGTCTCTTCGACGGCTCGAGCACGTTCGTGCTGCCGCCGACGGTGACGGTTGGGGGGCGCACGATCAAGGAGTCACATCCCCGGGAGACGGTGACCTGGTCACTCACCGGGATCGTGACGAACTCCTCGAATGTGGGTGCGGTGAAGCTCGGTGAGGCACTCGGCCCCGACGGGCTCCACGAGTACTTCGCGCGTCTGGGCTTCGGCGAGCGCACGGGCATCGACTTCCCGGGCGAGGCCAAAGGCCAGCTGCCGCCGGTCGAGCAGTGGTCGGGGTCATCGCTTGCCACCATATCCTTCGGACAGGGCGTGTCGGTTACCCAGCTCCAGCTGGCTCGCGCGCTGGCCGCGATCGCCAACGGCGGCGAACTCGTGGTGCCGCACTTCCTTCGTGAGGTCCCGGACGCGCCCGAGATCGAGCTCGCCTGGCCCAAGCAGCAGGTACTGTCCGAGGCCACCGCGGAGGAGATGCGCTCGGTACTCGCCGATGTCGTCAGTGACGGCACGGGCTCCGAGGCTGCCGTTCCCGGCTACACCGTGGCCGGCAAGACCGGAACGGCCCAGAAGGCGCGCACCGACGGAATCGCAGGCTACGCGGCGGGCAAGTACGTCGCGTCGTTCTCCGGTTTCCTGCCGACCGAGGACCCGCGCGTGCTCGTGGTCGTGAGCATCGACGAGCCGTCGCGCGCCATCTACGGAGGGACTGTGGCCGCGCCGACGTTCAGTCGCGTTGCGCAGTTCGCGGTGGAGCACCTGCGCATCCCTCCGGGACAGCCGGTAACGGAAGCACAACAGGGCGACCGGTAGGTCGAGATGATCGACGACGGATGGTAGGATTGTCCGGCTCGCGAGCGGTAGGGATACGTGAGGACGACGACACTACAACAGCTGGTCACAGGCGACGGCACCGCGGTCCTCAACGGTGCCGACGTGCCCGTGTCGGGGGTGGCGTACCGTTCGGACCGGGTTCGCCCCGGTGACGCGTTCTTCTGCATCCCGGGCTTCCGGCACGACGGCCACGACTTCGCTGCCGAGGCCGTGAGGCGTGGGGCCGTCGCGCTCGTGTGTGAGCGTGCCCTGGAGTTGCCGGTCCCGCAGGTGCTCGTCGCCGACACGCGTAGCGCTCTCGCCGCTGCGGCGGCGATAGCGTACGGCGACCCGACCGCGCAGATGAGCGTGGTCGGCGTGACCGGCACCAACGGCAAGACCACAACGACGTACCTCATCGACAGCATCCTGCGCACCGCCGGCCGCACGACCGGCCTCATCGGCACCGTGGAGACGCGCATCGGCGCCACGCGGCTGCCTTCGGTCCGGACCACCCCGGAATCGGCCGACCTGCAGGAACTCTTCGCGCGGATGCTCGCCGAGGGTGTGTCGGCCGTCTCGATGGAGGTCTCCTCGCACGCGATCGACCTCCACCGTGCGGACGCCATCCACTTCGCGGTGGCGGCGTTCACCAATCTGACGCAGGACCACCTGGACTACCATCACACGCTGGAGGAGTACTGGTCGGTCAAGCGGCGCCTGTTCACGGAGCTGGACGTTGCCGAGCGAGTGGTCAACATCGACGACTCCCGAGGACAGGAACTCGCACGGGCCACGGGTGCGCGCTTCACGGTCGGCAGGGACCCGGAGGCCGCGGTCCGTGCAGCCGACGAGGTGGCCGGACCCACATCCACCGGGTTCACGCTGCTGGCCCCGGACGGCTCGGCACGCATCACGCTCCCGCTCGCGGGCGCATACAACGTGAGCAACGCGCTTGTGGCCGCGGGGTGCGCCCTCGCGCTCGGCATCACGCTCGAGCACGTTGTGGAAGGCCTCGAGTCGGCTCCGCAGGTGCCCGGACGGCTCGAGCGCGTCGATGAGGGGCAACCGTTCAGCGTCCTGGTGGACTATGCACACACCCCCGACAGCCTCTCCAAGGCCATCGCCGCGGTGCGCGCGGTCACGCCGGGCCGGGTCATCACCGTGTTCGGCTGTGGCGGCGACCGCGACCCGGAGAAGCGACCGCTCATGGGGCGTGCGGCAGGCGAGGGGTCCGACATCGTCGTGGTGACGAGCGACAACCCGCGGAGCGAAGACCCCGTGGGCATCATCCTGCAGATCGAGGACGGGCTGAGGCCCACGGGTGCGCGGTACGATGTCGAGGTGGACCGCCGCTCGGCCATCGCCCGCGCGCTTGCACTGGCCGCCGATGGGGATGCGGTGCTGATTGCGGGCAAGGGCCACGAGGACTACCAGATCTTCGCCGACCGCACCATCCATTTCGACGATCGCGAAGCGGCGCGCGAGGAGTTGAGGGCGCGATGCTGACCCTCTCTGTGGGGACGTTGCTCGAGATCACCGGCGGTGAGCTGCTCGCTGGGCCATCGGTGACTATGGTCAACGGATGCGCCATCGACTCGCGGCAGATCCAGCCCGGCGGAGCGTTCGTAGCCTTCGTCGGCGAGCATGCCGACGGCCACGCGTTCGTCGGTGACGCCCTCGAGCGCGGCGCGCGGGCGCTGATCGTGACGCGGGACGACGTCGCTCTGCGAAACGCGCTTGAGACGGCGGGACGCCCCGAGGTGGCACTGATCCTCGTGGACGATGCCCTCGGCGCGTTGGAAGCGCTCGCGTCGTGGCACCGGGGACGTCTCATGTGTCCGGTGATCGGCATAACGGGCTCGACGGGCAAGACGACCACGAAGGACTTCCTGCGCAGCATCCTCGCGACGCGCCTACGCGTGGTCGCCACCGAGGGCAACCGCAACAACGAGCTGGGCGTGCCGCTCACGATCATGGATGCGAGCAGCGAGACCGAGGTGCTCATCGTCGAGATGGCGATGCGCGGCGCAGGTCAAATCGACCACCTCTGCTCGATCGCACGCCCGACGGCGGGGCTGGTGACCAACGTCGGCGTGAGTCACATCGAGGTGCTGGGCTCGGAAGAGGCCATCGCGGCCGCAAAGGGCGAGCTCGTGCGCGCTGTACCGGCCGATGGACGGGTCTTCCTCAACGGTGACGACGCGTGGAGCGACATGCTCGCGGCGGGCACCGACGCCGTGGTCACGCGCTACGGGTTGGGACCCGCCGCCGACGTCAGTGCGCTGGACGTCACGGTATCCGACGACGGGCGCCCGGCGTTCACGTTGGTATGCGCGGCGGGTACCGCCGAGGTGCACCTGCCCACGCCGGGTCGCCACAACGTATACAATGCGCTCGCGGCAGCCGCGGTGGCGCTCTATGTCGACCTATCGCTCGACGACATCGTCGCCGGGCTCGAGCGCGCGACGTTCTCGCGGTGGCGGATGGAGACGTTCCAGAGCGCCAGCGGTGTCGTCGTCATCAACGACGCGTACAATGCCAATCCGACGTCGATGAGTGCCGCGATCTCGGCACTCGGCGACGTGCCGAGCGTCGGTAGGCGCATCGCAGTACTCGGCGACATGGCCGAACTCGGCTCGCTCACTGAACTCGCGCACTTCCAGCTCGGGGGAGAGGTCGCGGCGTCAGCGGTGGACGTGCTCGTGACGGTAGGCGAGCGCGCGCGTCGCATCGCCGAGGGCGCGCGGGCGGCGGGCATCGATCCTGCTGCCGTGCGGCCGTGTGCCACGGCCGAAGAGGCCTCGGAAGTGCTGGACGACCTGCTCGCCCCCGGTGACACCGTGCTCGTGAAAGCGTCCCGGGTGATGGGACTTGAAACCGTCGTGGAAGGGATCATGGAACCCCGTGTTCAGCCTTCTGCCTGAGATAGCGCGCTACCCCACCTACCAGGTGTTCGTGGCCGCGGTGCTGGCACTCGTGCTGGCGGGCACGCTCTTCCCGCTCTGGATCCGCCTGCTGCGCTTCCGCAACATCGGACAGCAGGTACGTGCCGACGGACCCCAGGGGCACCTCGTTAAGCAGGGGACGCCCACGATGGGCGGCGTGCTTATCGTCATCGTCGTCGCGCTCGTCTACCTGTCGCTCGGCGAAGTGGGTCGGCCGGGCATCGTAGCGCTTGTGGCGCTGCTCGGGTGCGGACTGCTCGGCTTCGTGGACGACTACGCGAAGGTGGTGCACGAGCGTTCGCTGGGTCTGCGGCCGCGCGCGAAGATCGTGGGGCAGGCCACGGTGGCGTTCGCCATCGGCGTCATGGCTGTGAACTGGGCACACGTGAGTCCCGAGGTGCTGCTGCCCTGGGGCGGTGCGCTCGATCTCGGCGTGCTCGCAACGACGATCGAGGCGGGCAGGTTCACCATCACCCTGCCATGGCTCTACATCGCTCTCGTCTTCTTCATGGTCATCTCGTTCTCCAACACGGTGAATCTCACCGACGGTCTGGACGGCCTCGCGGCCGGCACAGTGATGATCGTCATGCTCGTGTTCGCGGGTATCGCGTTTCGGCAGGACAACCTCGAGCTCGCGCTGTTCGCCGCGGCGGTCGCGGGGGCCTGCCTCGGCTTCCTGTGGTACAACGCGTTTCCGGCCGACATCTTCATGGGAGACACGGGCTCGCTCGGGCTGGGGGCGGCCATCGCCACCATGGCAGTGGTGACCAAGACCGAGCTCATCGCGCCTCTCCTGGGCGGCATCTACGTGGCCGAGGGCCTTTCGGTCATCCTGCAGGTGGCGTCCTTCAAGCTCACCGGCAAGCGCATCTTCCGCATGGCGCCCTTGCACCACCACTTCGAGATGAAGGGGTGGAGCGAGACCAAGGTGATGGTCCGCTTCTGGATCGTCACCGGCATCCTGGCCGGCGCGGGCTTTGCGCTCTACTTCGTCGCCTCGGTGGGGCGGTAGCCGTGGAACGCTGGAGCGGACACATCCTGGTGCTCGGGCTCGGGACCTCCGGAGAAGCGGCGGCCTCGTGGGCCCTCGCACAGGCCGATGCGGGCGCCCCCGTGCGCGTGACTGTGGTCGACTCCGGCTGCGGGGATGTCCTCGATCGGCGCGCGGAAGCGCTGCGCGCCCGTGGTGCCGAGGTCAGGCTGGGCACCAACGAGGTGCCCGAGGCGGACCTTGTCATCGCGTCGCCCGGTGTCCCGCCCGCAAGCCCGCTGATGGCCGCCGCCAGCTCACTCGGCGTGCCGGTCATCTCGGAGATCGAGCTGGCGTACCGTATCTCGGTTGCACCGTGGATCGCCGTGACGGGGACCAACGGCAAGACCACGACGACAGGTCTCATCGTGCACCTGCTGCACGAGGCGGGCTTCGTCGCGGAGCCCGCCGGGAACTTCGGTCCGCCGGCGGTCAACGTGGCTACCGAGACAGGTCGCGCCGGGATCATCGTCGCCGAAGTCTCGAGCTTCCAGCTGGCGCGCATCGAGCGCTTCCACCCGCGCGTTGCCGTGCTGCTCAACATCACACCCGACCATCTCGACTATCACGGGACCATGGAGGCGTACGCTGCCGACAAGGCGCGGATCTTCGCGAACCAGGCTCCCGGCGACACCGCGGTGATCGACGTGGACGATCCGGGCTCGGCAGCACTCACGCCCGTGGTCGGCGAGCGCGGTGTTGACGTGCTGCGCGTGAGCCGAACGGCACCGCAGCCCCGAGGCGCCTTCGTATCGAACGGGTCGATCGTGGCCGATATCGGACATGGAACGGTCGAGGTGCTGCCGGTATGTGAGCTCTCGCTGCGCGGTGAGCACAACGTCAGCAACGCGCTGGCGGCGGTCGCAGCGGCGCTCGCGATGGGCGCATCGCCCACCGCGGTGGCGCGTGGCCTGCGGACGTTCGCGCCGATCGAGCACCGCCTGGAGCCCGCGGGCCTTGCGGGAGGCGTGGAGTACTTCAACGACTCGAAGGCCACCAATCCCGACGCGGTTGTCAAGGCGCTCACGGCGTTCGACGGACGCGAGATCGTTCTGCTCCTCGGCGGTCGCAACAAGGGCGTGGATCTCGGACCACTGGCGGCCGCTGCTGCGGAGCGCTGCGTCTCGGCGATCCTCTTCGGCGAGGCGGCACCCGAGTTCGCTGCGGCGTTCACCGCGATCGGCGCGCCTGCGACTGTGACCGCTGCGCTTGCTGACGCTGTGGCCGAGGCCGCACGTATCGCCGGTACGGGCGATGTGGTGCTGCTCTCGCCGGGATGCACCTCCTTCGATGAGTTCGGCAACTACCAGGAGCGGGGCCGACGGTTCAAAGAGCTCGTGGCCTCCCTAAGCGGGGTGACGGGCTAGATGGCGACCCGTCGTCGGAGGCTCCCGACTCCCGCGTATGTGCTGCTCGGCGCCGTGGGCGCGCTGCTGGTGTTCGGCCTCATCATGGTCTACTCGGCATCGTCGGTCGCCGACTACGTGCAACTGGGCGACAGCGCGTATCACGTGCGCAGGCAGGCGATCTACGCCCTGGCGGGTATCGTCGGGCTCGGCGTCGCGTCGATGTGGGACTTCCGGCAGCGCCGCGGACGACGGCTCGTGCTCACGCCATCGCGCGTCGCGTGGACGGTCTGGACCGTTGCCGCCGTCGGACTCTTCGCCGTCCAGGTGGCGGGCGTGGGCAAGTACGGCGCGACGCGATCGATCGATCTCGGCATCGGCTTCATCCAACCGTCCGAGTTTGCGAAGCTCGGGTGCCTTCTGGTCGTAGCGGTGCTTGCCGCCGCCTACCGGCAGGGGAGGCTGACTCCACGTGCCTTTGCCGGGAGGGCCGGCGCGGCGGTGGGGCTCGTGCTTGTGCTCGTGATGCTGCAGCCGGATCTCGGAACGACGCTTGCGATCACGATGATGGTGTTCGCGATGCTGTGGCTTGCCGGCATCCGGCTTCGCTGGTTCGCGCTCGCGGGCGCGCTCGGCGTGCCGCTGGCCGCTCTGCTCGTGCGCATCGCGTTGTATCGCATGGAGCGGGTCACGGCCTTTCTCGATCCGTGGGCCGACCCCACCGATAGCGGCTATCAGATCATCCAGTCGTTGTACGCGTTCGGCTCTGGCGGTCTGTTCGGCGTCGGGCTCGGCGTGTCGCGACAGAAGTTCTTCTATCTGCCGGCGGCGCACAACGACTTCATCTTCGCGATCATCGGCGAGGAGACGGGGCTTGTCGGCACCCTGGCCGTCGTGCTCATGTTCGGTCTTATCGGATACGCGGGCACGCGTATCGCGGTCGCCTGCAAGGACCCGTTCGGTCGTCTGATGGCGGGCGGGCTGACGGCGATGATACTCATACAGGCGCTCATGAACATGGCCGCGGTGACACGTCTCATGCCGATCACGGGCATCCCGCTGCCGTTCGTGAGCGCGGGCGGCTCGTCGCTCGTCCTCATGCTCACGAGTGTGGGGCTCATCATCGCGGTGGCGCGCGCAGGCGCAGCGGATCGCATCAGGGCTGTTGGCGGGACCGAGAACAAGGAGTCACACAGTGCGCGTACTCTTGAGTGGCGGAGGGACAGCGGGTCACATCTACCCCGCGCTGGCGGTGGCGGAGCGGCTGGTCGTCGAAGGGCATGACGTCTCGTTCGTCGGCACGCCCGGCGGTCTTGAGGCCCGTCTCGTCCCTGAGGCGGGCATCGCCTTCCATACCGTCCCATCGCGGGGGTTCGACCGAGCGAACCCGCTCACACTCGTTGTTGCGGCCTCTGTGACCGCCTGGTCGCTGGTGGCGGCGGCGCGACTGCTCGGTCGCGTGCGTCCCGATGTGGTTGTCGGCTTCGGCGGGTATGTGTCGCTGCCGCTTGGACTCGCCGCGGCACTCCGCCGTGTGCCGCTCGTGTTGCACGAGCAGAACTCGGTGCCCGGGCTCGCAAATCGCATTCTGTCGCGGTGGGCGTACGCGGTTGGCACGACGTACGAGGGCTCTGCGGCGCACCTTGCCGAGCCCGGTCGGGCGGTGCTCACCGGCAACCCCGTGCGCGCCAGCGTCCTGGAGGCGGATCGGGACCGCGGGCGAGCCGGGCTCGGAGTGAGCCCGACCGAGACGTTACTCCTCGTCTTCGGCGGCAGCCGGGGCGCCCGCCACATCAACGATGCCATGGTGTCACTCGCGCCACAGCTCGTGGCGGTGCCGTCGTTGCGGGTGGTACACGTGGCGGGTAGGATTGAAGCCGCCGACGTGAGGGCCCGGATCGCCGGGGTGACCGGAGGCCAGGAGGAACGGTACCACGTCGTCGACTACATCGACGCGATGGGCGATGCGCTCGCCGCTGCCGATGTGGTGGTGGCGAGGGCGGGTGCCACGTCGATCGCCGAGATCACGGCGGTGGGCCGGGCTGCGGTGCTCGTGCCGTACCCATATGCGACCGATGACCACCAGACGCTGAACGCGCGTACGCTCGCCGAGGCGGGAGCGGCCGACGTGGTTGCCGACGCCGACCTCGACGGACCGGTCCTCGGCGAGGTGGTCCTGAGACTGATAGCTGAGCCGGAGCGTGGGGCGCGGATGGCGCGGGCCTCGGCGGCGCTCGCCTCGCGTGACGCGACCGAACGTCTCGTACGGCTCGTCGGCGAGGCGACTCGAACCGGGAAGGAGATGCGGTGACCCACACCGCGTACGCCCACTTCATCGGGGTGGGCGGGGCAGGCATGAGCGGACTTGCGAAGGTCCTGCACGACCGTGGCCTTGTGGTCACCGGTTCGGACCTCAAGTCGTCCCGCTATGCCCGCGCACTCGAAGAAGCGGGAGTGACCGTCTACACCGGTCACGACGCCGCGCACCTGGGCGACCCCGAGGTGGTGGTGATCAGCTCGGCGATCCCGGACTCCAATCCGGAGCTCGCCGCCGCGCGCGAACGCGGGATCGCGGTCTGGCCCCGGGCCAAGATGCTCGCGCACATCGCGCGCCAGGACCTAACGCTGGCCGTGGCCGGCACGCACGGAAAGACGACGACAAGCTCGATGCTTGCGAGCGCGCTCGATGGCATGGGCCACGAGCCATCGTTCCTCATCGGCGGTGAGCTCAACGACATGGGCGCCAACGCCCGATGCGGGCGGCAGGGCTACTGCGTGGTGGAGGCCGACGAAAGCGACGGGTCCTTCCTGTTCTTAGAGCCGCACGTCGCGCTCGTGACGAACATCGAGGCCGACCATCTCGATCACTACGGCTCCCTCGAGGAGATCCGTGCGACATTCGGCGAGTTCATCGGCAAGACCGACCCCGAGGGCCTGGTGGTGGTGTGTGCCGACGATGCGGCGCTCGTAGCGCTCGCACGCGAGCGATCCCGTGCCCGGGTGGTCACGTATGGCAGCGACGTGGCGGCCGAGGTCCGCTGCGCGGACGTGCGGGCCGAGGGCATCTGCCATCGCTTCACGGTCGTGTTCCCTGACGGTGCACGCGTACAGGCCACGGTGTCGGTGCCCGGTGTACACAACGTAGTCAACGCCACGGGTGTGATAGCCGCGCTGTGGGCGCTCGGCCTCGATACCACATCGGCGGCCTCGGCCCTCGGACGGTTCACGGGCGTGCGGCGGCGTTTCGAGCGGGTGGGCGAGGTCGACGGTGTCATCGTGGTCGATGACTACGCGCATCATCCCACCGAGGTGCGGGCGACGCTCCGAGCCGCCCGGGACGCGGGTTTCCCGCGCATCTGGGCGGTGTTCCAGCCCCACCGGTACAGCAGGACGCGAGCCCTCGGCGGCGACTTCGGCGCCTCGTTTGAAGAGGCCGACAGGATCGTCCTGATGGACGTCTACGGTGCAGGGGAGGCCCCCGTACCGGGCGTGTCGGGCAAGACCATCCTCGATGAGCTCCTGCTGCGACACCCCCATGCGCCCGTCGCGTACTTCCCCCACCGCGCTGACATCGAGCGATACCTTGTGGACCGTCTGCGCCCGGGAGACCTGGTGATGACCATGGGCGCCGGTGATGTCACCACCATCGGGGGGGAGCTGGTCCGGGCGCTCGAGACGGCTCGCGAGGACGCACTGCGATGAGTGTCTCGGCGGCAGAGCGGCGACTTCGGGCATCCGGCGTGGGGCACGTGCGCGGTGCGGAGCCGATGGCACGGCATACGACGTTCCGAATCGGTGGGCCCGCCGACCTCTTCGTGTCATGTGACACGTTCGCCGATCTCTCGGAGGCGCTGCGGGTCCTCGACGAAGAGGGTGTCGAGTGGATGACGGTCGGAAAGGGCTCGAACCTCCTCGTAGACGATCAGGGGTATCGTGGGGCCGTCGTCGAGCTGGGGCGTGAGTTCAAGATGCACCGCGTGGACGGCACACGCGTCAAGGCGGGAGCTGGCTGCATTCTCGCGTACGTGGTGGGTGACGCGTTCTCGCGCGGGCTTGCGGGCATGGAGTTCGCAGTGGGTGTGCCGGGAACCCTCGGCGGCGCACTGGCGATGAACGCCGGAAGCCGGGATGCGTGGATCGGAGACGTCACCGAGTCGGTGACGCTGTACGTGCCCGGGACCGGGCTCGAACGCATGCCGGGCTCGGACATCGCCTGGGGCTACCGCTCAAGCGGGCTACCCGACAAGGGCGTGATCGTCGAGGCGGTCCTGCGGCTCGAACGCGCGGACCAGGAGTTCATACGGGCGCGCATGGAGGAAAGCCTTTCGCGCCGGAAGCGCACGCAACCGCTCGGGATGCCGAGTGCGGGTAGCGTGTTCAAGAACCCCGAGGGCGACTCGGCCGGCCGGCTCATCGAAGCCGCTGGACTGAAAGGCGCTCGACGCGGGGGAGCGATGGTATCAGACGTGCATGCGAACTTCATCGTCAACACCGGCGGGGCGAGCGCCGCTGACGTGCTCAGGCTCATGCTCGACATGAAGATGACGGTCAAGGACAGGTATGGGATCGAACTCACACCGGAAGTCAGACTCATCGGGTCGTTCGACAACGCGTAAGCGGGTGCACTTGGGCACCGGCACGCACAGTCGAACAGCTTCGGCGTACCCAGAAGCTCAAGTTGAAGGTAAGGGTGCTGTCCGGAAGGCGGACGGGCAGCGCGATGTCCGAGCGCATCCCGGCGGCAGACGCGAGTCGCAGAAGCCGGCGCAGGAATCCCGCCGCCTCGAGCCCGAGGCAGCGCGTGCCAAGCGGGAGGCCCGAGAGCGGCGCAGGGCGGAGGCGCAGCGTGCGCGCCGTCTGCGACTGGTGGTCGCGGTAGCCGTGATCGTGGGAATCGTGACGCTGTCGGTCGGGATATACCGATCGGATCTGTTCATGATCAGGTCCGTCGAGGTCCGGGGACTCGAGACGCTGACGACCGACGCGATCCTCGCGCTTGCCGGTGTGCCTGAGAGCAGCACCCTGTTGCGTGCGCCGCTCGACGACATCGCCGCTCGGGTCGAAGACAGCCCGTGGGTCGCTTCCGCAGTCGTCTCGCGGCGGCTCCCCTCGACTCTCGTGATCACGGTGGAGGAGCGGGTGCCTGCGGCGCTCGTTGATACCGGGACGGAGTTCTGGTTCGTTGATGCGGACGGCGTCGTGCTCGGTCTGTCGGCCCTCGAGACCACAGGATCGGTACTGCCGGTGATCCGCGATGCGCCCGGACTCGATCCTGCGGCCGGCCAGCCACTGGACTCGACTGCAGTGGAGAACGCGCTCGCCGTGCTGCGTGGTATCTCTGCCGAGCTTGTGTCGATCGTACGCACCGTGTCGTGTGCCTCGGTGGACGAGACGGCACTCATCACCGAGTCCAGCATCGAGATCATGGTGGGCGAGGCGACCAGGCTGGAGGAGAAGTCCGCACTCGCGCTCAGCATCATGGCCGAGCAGGCAGAGACGGTCGTGTTCATCGACGTCAGGTCGGTCGAGAGACCGATCTCGCGGGGTCTGTAGGACCCACGGCGTAGGGGAGCGGATGCTCCGGCGCGCAGCAGTTCATCAGAGTGCCAACTCCAACGAGAAGAAATCGTTGCAAACCCCTTGCGTTTAGTATAAGGTTCGTGTGAAGATTTACCGTTCGGCACATTCATTAGATGTCAAGTTGAGGTTGAGAGTATACGGGGCGTCGGCAGTTCCAGGAGGCAGATCATGCTTGATACGGGGGCCAACTACCTTGCAGTGATCAAGGTCGTGGGTATCGGTGGCGGTGGGACGAACGCCGTGAACCGGATGGTCGAGGCCGGCGTCAAGGGCGTCGAATTCATCGCGGTGAACACCGACAACCAGGCGCTGCTGATGTCGGATGCCGACTACAAGGTGCATATCGGCACTGGTCTGACGAAGGGGCTCGGCGCAGGCGCCGATCCCGGTGTAGGCTTGCAGGCCGCCGAGGAGAACCGTGCAGAGATCAAGGAGGCGCTGCAGGGTGCCGACATGGTCTTCATCACCGCGGGCGAGGGGGGCGGCACCGGTACGGGCGCGGCGCCGATAATCGCCCAGATCGCCAAGGAGGAGATCGGCGCCCTCACCGTGGCTGTGGTCACGCGCCCGTTCGCCTTCGAGGGCCGCAAGCGGGCCATCCAGGCCGAGGAGGGCATCCAGAAGCTCCGCGACCACGTGGATACGCTCATCATCATCCCCAACGACAGGCTGCTGCAGGTGGCCGAGAAGAAGACGTCCATTCTCGACGCGTTCCGTATCGCCGATGACGTGCTGCGCCAGGGCTGCCAGGGGATCACGGACCTCATCACGGTCCCGGGTCTGATCAATCTCGACTTTGCGGACGTGCGCACCGTGATGAAGGATGCAGGCACGGCACTCATGGGTATCGGCGTGGCCACCGGTGACACCCGCGCGCACGAGGCGGCGAAGGCCGCGATCGCCAGCCCGCTCCTCGAATCGAGTATCGAGGGCGCGAGCGGTGTGCTGTTGTCGATAGCGGGCGGCAGCGATCTCGGGCTGTTCGAGGTCAACGAAGCGGCCGAAGTCGTGCAGGCCGCGGCCCATCCCGACGCGAACATCATCTTCGGTGCCGTGATCGACGATTCGATGATGGATCAGATCCGTGTGACCGTGATCGCTACCGGTTTCGGCGCCAAGCGCCGCCAGGAGACGATGGAGTTCGAAAACGCGCTGAACGCTGACGAAGGTCCGCGCATCCCCACATTCGAGCTGCCGGTGAGTGAGGGTGACGAGGATTTGGACATCCCGGCCTTTCTGAAGCGCCGCAACCTGTAGCAGACGTCGGCGACCGAGCGCATCGGTCGGCCGCCAGAGTGGTACCGCCGTGTGGCGAGCGCGGGGCTCACCACACGGCGATCGCATTTCCGGAGCGCGGTGCTCGCACGGGAGATGCGACTGGAGGCGAGTCCCGGCGTTCGGACCGTTGCTCGCGTGGGAGGTGTTTGCTCCGAAGGCGCTGGCGCACGCAGAAGACCCGCCACACGGGTGCGGCGGGTCTTCTGTTGAAGCAGCGACGTGGCGTCAGCCCACAGGGGGTGCGGGAGGAGCCGGCGGCGCGGGTGGTGCGGGCGGCGCAGGGGGAGCTACAGGCGGGGCCTGCGGCGGTGCCATCTGAGGCGCCTGGGGTGGTGCGGGCGGTGCGGGAGGAGCCATCGGCGGAGCCGGGGGCTGGTAGCCCGCGGCAGGTCCACCGGCGCTCGGAGGTGCTACGGAACCGCGCTTGATCTTCTTGAAGACCATGAAGTAGTAAGCGATTGCCGCGATGAACCCCACGAACACGAGCAGGAGGATCCAGATGAGTTTCGAGTTGCCGCTCGAGTTGGGGAACTCGTGCTCCTGGCGCATGATCGCGTCAATGAGCATCCAGATCGTCAGAATACCGAGCAGGAGTGAGGGGATCATGATGCAGGCCCACACGCCGCATCCGATGGCCGCGGCAGCACCGTCATCGCCCGTGTAGTAGTCCTGCGCGAAGGCGGGCGCGTACGCCAGGAGTGTGGCTGCGCCCACGGTGAACGAGGTGGCAAGGGAGAAAGACCGCTTCATTGCTGTGTCACCCCCTCCCGACCAGCAGTCCTGTGGTAACAACCAGAGGAGCGGGACGCGGAGGTCCCGTCTGCCCTAGTGTGACGTATCGGCATCTTGTTGACCAGCATTCAGGGTCGCTTAGATGACTCTGACGAAGCGGAGGTCAGGAGTGGACGTGTTCGAGCGTGTGACCGTCGGTGGCACTGCCGTCCATACCGTCCCGTCATTGCGGGCGCCGGGCGTCGTCGTCGCGTTCTCGGAACGTTTGGGCGGCGTGAGCCAACCTCCGTATGCATCGCTCGACCTTGCGACCCACGTGGGCGATGACTCCCGGCACGTCGACGAGAACCGCGATCGCCTCTGTGTCGCACTCGGCCTGGAAGCTGTGCGCGATCGTCTCACGACAGCCGAGCAGGTACATGGCACGCGCGTGATCGAGATCACACGCGCCGAAGCGGGAGCGGGGGCGTGGGCAGACATCGGACGCGGCCGACCGCCGGTGCCCGCTGCCGACGCTCTGTGGACACGCGAGCGTGGCGTCCCCCTGATGCTGCTGTTCGCCGACTGCGTGCCGGTGGTGCTCGTGCGGCCGTCGGTCCCCGCGATCGCAGTCGTGCACGCGGGGTGGCGAGGTGCTGCGGCAGGCATCGTCGGCGCGACGGCGCGCATCCTGGGCGAACTCGCGGGCGCCGATGACCTCACAGCGTACGTCGGGCCGCACATCGGCCCCTGCTGCTACGAAGTCGGCGAGGAGTGCGTGTCGCATTTCGATAACGCCTTTGTTACGATTACCGCGGCCTCGTCCCGGATCGACCTGGGCGCGGTCGTCGGGCACGATCTCGAGCGATCAGGAGTACCGAAAGAGCGCCAGTGGCACCTCGGCATCTGTACCGCGCACAGCACCGATCGCTTCTATTCGTACCGCGCCGAGGGCCGCACAGGCCGGCACGGTGCGCTCGCCGTCATTCTCTGACAGGCACGCTGACCACCATCCTCGTCCTGCTCCTGGCGCTGACGGGCTGCTCCGGCACCGACGGGCGCGAAGAGGTGATCGTGTCGGGTTCCACGACACTGCTTCCCATCGCGGAGGTCTCCGGAGAGATGTTTGCTGAGGAGCACCAGGGCGTCTCAGTACTCGTGTCGGGCATGGGTTCGTCGGCGGGCATCGAGAGCGTCTCGAACGGTTCGTCGGACATCGGCACCTCCTCTCGTGAACTCAAGGAGGCCGAGGAAGCCATCGGGCTTGCGGACAGCCCGGTCGCCTACGACGCCATCGCGGTCATCGTGCACCCCGACAATCCGGTGCGCGAGCTGTCGACGATCGACGTGCGCGCCATCTTCTCGGGCGTCATCACCAACTGGAGCCAGGTGGGTGGACCGGACCTCGCCATCGGCCTGGTCAACCGCGATGAGGCATCGGGTACGCGAGAGGCGTTCTCGAAGATCGTGATGGGTGACGCACAGTTCGACCGCGGCGCCGTTGTGCTCCCCGGAACCGGCCAGGTCCGCGCGGTCGTCTCCGAGGTGCCGGGCGCTATCGGCTACATCTCACTCGGCTTCGTTACCGACGAGGTGCGCGCAGTGGCGATCGACGGCGTCGAGCCCTCGGAGGAGGCGGTTGTGGCGGGGACGTACCCCGTGCAGCGCGTCCTGCACTTCTTCACCAAGGGTGAGGTGGCCGAGTGGACCGCCGAGTACATCCGGTTCGTGCTCTCGCCGACGGTGCAGGAGACGGTCGTGCGCGACGCCGGCTTCATTCCCATCACCGCCAAGGAGGCGCTCGGTGACTGAGCCCCTCGAGCGCGGAGGCGTGGCACCGCACGCCTCCGAAGCAGAGACGCCGTCCGTGGGCGCGCCCGAGGCGGGCACGCCGGGGGCCAGCGTGCCCGGGCGTATCGGCGGCGCGCTCAAGATGATGTCGCGAGCCACCTACATCAGGGAAGCAGCGCTCAAGAACCTGTTCCTCGCCTGTGCGATCGCCGCGGTTGCCGGTGTTGCGCTCATCTTCGTGTTCACCGCGGCGCGGGGCTGGACGGTTGTGGAGGACCCCGGGCTGGCAGCGTTCCTCGGCGGGACCGAGTGGTCGGCCACGCTCGGTCGGTTCGGCATCCTGCCGCTCGTGACGGGTACGCTTGCGGTGACCATCGGAGCGCTGCTGCTCGGCGCCCCGCTCGCGGTAGGGACCGCCGTGTTCCTCTCGGAGATAGCCTCGCCCCGGATGCGCGCGATCGTGCGTCCTGCAGTTGAGATGCTCGCGGGTGTGCCGTCGGTCGTGTTCGGATTCTTCGGCCTGGTGATCGTGCGCCCGTTCGTGGCGGAGATCACCGGAGGGATGGGGTTCGGCACGCTCTCCGCCTCGCTCATCCTCGCAGTGATGATCGTGCCGACGATCGCCACGCTCACCGAAGACGCACTCCGCTCGGTGGTGCCCGGCATCCGTGAGGCGAGCTACGCGATGGGGGCCACCACGTGGCAGACCATCTACAAGGTGCTCCTGCCAGCCGCCAAGATCGGCATCATCGACGCCATCATCCTCGGCATGGGCCGCGCCATCGGCGAGACGATGGCGGTCGTCATGGTTGCCGGCAACGCGCCGCAGTTCTTCAAGGGGCTCGGCGCGCCGATCGCCACGATCACGAGTCAGATCGTCATCGACATGAGTTACGCGTCGGGCACGCACCGAACGGCGCTGTTTGGTCTGGCGATCATCCTGTTCCTCATCTCGATGGGTCTCGTGGCACTCGTGCGCGCGCTGTCCCGCCTGAACGCGAGAAGGTCGTAGCAGCCATGGGAAAGCGGTGGACCAACAGGATCGCGGTGGGAATCCTCTGGGCGTGCGGTCTGATGACGGTGGTCGCACTGGGCGCGGTCATCCTCTACGTCCTCGTCCGCGGCATCGGTCAGATCACGCCCGAGTTCATCTTCACCAAACCGCACGGCGTGAACGCCGAGGGCGGCATCGGCCCGACGATCGTCGCCACGATCTACGTGACCGGGCTCTCCATGCTCATCGTCACCCCCGTGGCGGTGCTTGCGGCGGTCTACCTTGCCGAGTACGCGGTGCAGGGGCGGCTCGTGAACGCCATCCGATTCGCCGCCGACACGCTCGCGAGCGTGCCGTCGATCGTCATGGGACTCTTCGGCTTCGCGTTTTTCGTCGAGGCTATGGGGCTCGGCTTCTCGGTGCTCTCGGGTGCGCTCGCGCTCTCGTTCCTGATGCTGCCCATCGTCATGCGTGCGACCGAAGAGGCAATCCGCGCGGTGCCCAAGTACATCCGCTGGGGCAGTTACGGGCTCGGGGCGAGCAAGTGGCAGACGGTCAGCCGGATCGTGCTGCCTGCGGCGCTGCCGCGCATCCTCACGGGCATCATCCTCGCGATGGGGCGCGCGGTGGGCGAGACCGCTGTGGTGATCTTCACCATGGGCCAGGCGATCTACATGCCCATCCTACCCACCGACCCCGGCCGTTCGATGACCGTGCACCTGTACACGCTTGCTATGGAGGGCATCAACATGGAGGCGGCGTACGGCACCGCTCTCCTGCTCATGATTATGGTGCTCTTCTTCAACCTGACCGCGCGCTGGCTCGCGGCACGTAACAGGAGGCTTCAAGGATGACGCCCGTTCCCGCAGCACTCAATGCGCCTCTTGCCGAACTCACCGGGAAGCCGAAGTTCAGCGTCCGGAATCTCGACTTCTACTACGGTGACTTCCAGGCGCTCACCGGCATAACGATCGACGTGCGTGAGAACTCGGTCACGGCGTTCATCGGCCCGTCGGGGTGCGGGAAGTCAACGTTCCTGCGCTGCCTGAACCGCATGAACGACCTCATCCCGGGCACCCGCATCGAGGGAACGATCACACTCGATGGCGCCGACATCTACGGCTCGGGCGTGGACCCCGTCGATCTCCGCCGTCGCGTGGGCATGATCTTCCAGCAGCCGAACCCGTGCCCGATGTCGATCTACGACAACGTGGCTTTCGGCCCGCTTCTGCATAGCGTGACCAAGAAGGCCGAGCTGGACGAGATCGTCGAAAAGGCGCTCGTGCGCGCCAACCTCTGGAAAGAGGTCAAGGACATCATGGGGCGCGGCGGCCTCACGCTCTCCGGCGGTCAGCAGCAGCGCCTGTGCATCGCACGCGTACTCGCGGTGCAACCCGACGTGCTACTCATGGACGAACCGTGCTCGGCCATCGACCCCACGAGCGTTCAGAAGGTCGAAGACCTCATGGCCGAGCTCAAGAGCACCGTCACCATCATCATCGTCACGCACAACATGCAACAGGCCGCGCGTGTGTCCGACGAGACGGCGTTCTTCCTGCAGGAGCGGCAGGGTGAGCCGGCCGAGCTCATCGAGTTCGGGCGGACGGCGGAGATCTTCACCAGCCCGCACGACCGCCGTACCGAGGACTACATCACGGGTCGTTTCGGGTAGTCACAGTGTAACGGCCGTGTCACACATGGCGGCCTCTGCCGCGGCTATAATGGCGGGACGGTCAGGGGCGAGCGGCCACGAGAAAGGGCGATCTCGATGCGCGAGAGCTATCGCAAGGAACTGAAGGATACCAAGGCTGAGGTCGTCGACATCGGACGTCTCATCATCGCCGTCTCGCGTGATGCCGCGGTCTCGCTCGTTGAGGGCGACGTCGATCTCGCCGAGAAGGTCATTGCCCGCGATGACGAGATCGACAGCCGCTGCCTGGCGCTCGAGGAGCGCACGCTCGAGACGATCGCGACGCAGTTCCCGGTGGCGCGCGACCTGCGTCTCCTGCATTCGCTCGCGCACGTCAGCATTCACATGGAGCGCATGGGCGACCTCGCGGTGAACATCGCCAAGGCGACCCGCCGCACCGCCTCGCGCCGTGGGCCGCAGACGCTCTACGACCTCATCAAGGCGCAGGGAAACCTCGTGCACCGTGTGCTCGAGGCCATGCTCGAGGCGTTCGAGAAAAGCGACCTCGAGCTCGCGTATAAGCTCAAGGAGATGGACGAGCCCATCGACCACCTCTTCAAGCAGTTCTTCCGCGAACTCGCGCGGCTGCAGGAGGAAGAGGACATCGAGTGGGCGAGCCAGATGGTGCTCGCGTCACGGTATCTGGAGCGCATCGCCGACCATGCGGTGGATATCGGTGAGCGCCTCGTGTACATGGTGACCGGCGAGTTCGAGGCGTTCGAATCCGCGCCCGCGGAGCCCGCTGAGATGCCATCCGAGGGGCAGGAGTCGCCAGGCGCGTGAGCGCAGTAGCCGAGCGATACGAGTCGATCCGTCGCCGCGTGTGCGATGCCGCGGACGCGGCGGGGCGCGACGCCGATGACATAACGATCGTGGCGGTCGCCAAGACCGTGGGGCCACCCGAGGTGCGCGACGCCATCGCCGCCGGTGTGACCGACTTCGGCGAGAACCGCGTCCAGGAGTTCGTGGCCAAGCACGGGCTGTTCCCGCAGGCGCGCTGGCACTTCATCGGCACCCTGCAGTCCAACAAAGCCCAGCACGTGGTGGGTCGCGCGCATCTCATCCACTCGGTGGACTCGATCCACCTGCTCGAGCGCATCGATCGCATCGCAGACACGATCGGCGTGGTGCAACCGGTGTTGCTGCAGGTCAACGTCGCGCACGAGGACTCCAAGCACGGGTTCGGTGTCGATGAGGCGGCGGAGGCACTCAGGGCGTCGCTCGATCTGCCCGCGGTCGAGGTCAGGGGCCTTATGACGATGGCGCCGTACGCCCGTCCCGAGTCCGTGCGCTGGGTCTTCCGCGACCTGCGGCGCCTGTTTGAATCGCTCGCGTCGTTGCGGTTCAATGGGGTGGAGATGACCGAGCTCTCCATGGGTATGACCAACGATTTCGAGGTCGCCGTGGAGGAGGGTGCTACCATCGTGCGCATCGGCCGTGCGATCTTCGGCCGGTAAGCTCGTCTGACGCGAGGAGACCAGCGTGGGCATGTGGCGCGACATCAAAGCAAGACTCGGCTTCGGCGACGACGACTACGACGAGTACGAGGACTACGAGGCGGACGATGAGTCGGACGGCCCCGGCGTGCCCGCGTACCGCAGCCCGTACGACGACGAGCCGACGACCATCCGCCGGGTGAACCGGGAGCCCGATCTGGACAGGGCCCGTGACGCAGGACGCTACGACAGCGGCCGCTCCGGTCGTGTGAGCGAGGGCCCGGGCATGCAGGCCGTGCCACAGGTGAAGATGCAGATCGTGGAGCCGCGCACGTACGCCGAGGCACAGGCGATCGCCGACAAGTTCAAGGCCGGTGTGCCGGTCATCATGAACCTCACCATGACCGATCCGAAGATCGCCGCGAAGTTGCTCGACTTCGCCTCCGGCCTGACGTACGGGCTCAACGGAGGTCTTCAGAAGGTCTCGGACAAGGTGTTCATGCTCACCCCCGCCAACGTCGACGTCAGCGCTGCGCACCGTGCCGCGATGCGCGACACCGGCCTGTTCGGCATCGACGGGTGACCGCCCGATGAGTGCGGGTCGCACGCTCGCGATCATCGGCGGCGGGCGCATGGGCGAGGCCATCGCTGCGGGTCTCGTGACCTCCGGAGCGCTCGTTGCCGACGAGATCGCAGTAGCCGAGCCCTCGGCCGAGCGCCGCGAGGTGTTCGCCCGCCACGGCATCGAGGCGATGGCCGACGGTCACGACGTGGTCGGTGGTGCGGAGATCGTGCTCCTCGCGGTGAAGCCGCAGGTGATCGACGCAGTGCTCGCACACCTGGCGGATGATCTGGCGCCGGGAGCGATGGTCGTCTCGATCGCGGCTGGCATCACCACGGCACGGCTCGAGTCGCTCCTGCCCGACGGCATGTCCGTCGTCCGGGTGATGCCTAACACGCCGGCGATGGTGGGCGCGGGCATGGCGGTCGTGAGCGGCGGCAGCGCGGCGACCGATGACCAGGTCGAGCGCGTGCGCGCGTTGTTCGAGGCTATCGGCGAGGCAGTGGTCATTGACGAGCGCTACCAGGATGCGGCCACGGCCATCTCGGGCTCCGGTCCCGCCTATATCGCGCTCGTGATCGACGCGCTCGCGCGCGCCGGGGTGCAGCAGGGGCTCACGCGGGACGTTGCGCAGGCGCTCGCGGTGCAGACGGTGAAGGGGACCGCGGAGCTGCTCGCCACTACCGGCATGCACCCCGAGGAGCTTGTCGATGCGGTCTCGAGCCCCGGTGGGACGACGATCGCGGCTATCGGCGCCCTCGAGGCCGGTGGCGTGCGTGCAGCGTTTGTGGACGCCGTGGACGCCGCAGTGACGCGCGCGAAGGAGCTGGGCCGATGAGTGCGGTTGGCATCCTCATCCAGTTGATCGACTTCTACCAGCTGCTCATCATCGCGTACGTCATCATGTCGTGGTTCCGTCCGAGCGGCTTCTTCGCCGACGTCTATCGCACGCTCGGCTCCATCGTGGAGCCGTGGCTCGGGCTGTTCAGGCGGTTCATCCCGCCGCTCGGCATGATCGACGTCTCGCCGATCGTCGCGATCATCGTGCTGTCGCTCATCCAGCGCGGTCTTCAGACGTTCGCACTCCGGTTGGGTTAGAATCCCGCACAGGGACATCTCGCGCACGGTCGGGAAGGATCGGACCGATGAAGCTCACTCCGCTCGACATCCATCACAAGGAGTTCGGCCACGCGCTGCGCGGCTACAACGAGGCCGAGGTCGACGCGTTCCTCGACCAGGTAGCCGACGAACTCGAACGGCTCTTCAAGGAGAACATCGACCTCTCCGAGCGCATCGAGGCGCTCGAGGATAAGGTGCGCGGCTACCAGGACATGGAGCGCACGCTCCACAACACGCTGGTGAGCGCACAGAAGTCGGCCGATGAGCTCATGCAGCAGACACGCAACGAGGCTGAAGCGGTGCTCCGGGAAGCCGAGCTCAAGGCTAAAGAGGTCATCCACAGCGCGCTCACGAGCAAGCAGAAGGCGACGAGCGATCTGGCGCGCATCAAGCAGGCCGAGGAGGCGTTCCGCGCCGAGTTCAAGCGCGTGCTCGAAGGTCACCTGCGCTCGCTTGCCGAGATCCCGGTGTCTGAGGACGTGACGCTGCTCACCGGTACCGCCGGTGAGGAGATGCTGGCCGAAGCGGAGGTGTTCGCACCCGGGCGCCCCGCGGCGACCGTCAGCCCCGAGATCACCGCGAGGCCGACGGCGACGGTGGCAGCCGAGCCACCCTCGCACGAACCGGTTGCCGAGCCGAAGCCGTCCGCCCCCGAACCGACCGAGCCCCCGGAGTCCGGCTTCGTTGCGAGCCTCCACCTGGGTGATCTCGGCGACTCTGCGCCCGATCCGGACGCGACCGTCTCCTTCGACGTGGCCGAATTCGGCTACGGCGAGCGCGAGGAGGACGTGGACATCGAGGAGATCGACTAACGGGCGCATGCGCGGGCTGCCAGGCGCGGACGTGACACGCATCGCCGTTCATCTCACCCCCAAGTCGGGACGCGACGAAGTCGCGGGCTGGCGAGGGGGTGAGCTGTCTCTCCGGGTGACCGCCGCACCTGAGGGCGGGAAGGCCAACGCGGCGGCGTGCGCGCTCGTGGCCAGCGCACTGGGGGTTCCCAAGAGCGCGGTGCGCGTCGTGCGCGGCCAGACGAGCCGTCACAAGCAGCTGGAGGTCGACGGCGTGGGGGAGGTTGAGCTGCGCATGGCGTTCGGTGAGCCGGAGGCCGGGCTGTTCTAAGACGCGTCACTCTCGATCCCTCGGGGGCTCGCGTTGACCGGTTCGAACAGCCGCGCTACCATCGCACGGACGCGGCGTAGGCCGCTGAGCAGGTGGCTGTGACGAGGACGAGTAGGCGCGAGACCGGCACCCAAGCGAGCGGGGAGAGTGAGAGCCCGCGTGCCACGGACGACGCCGAAGATCACCTCCGAGCCTCGGCCCCAAAGGCAGTGATGCTGAGTAGGCGCCGACGGATGCCCCCGTTACCGGGCGACCGAGTGGCGTGCACGGGCGCGAGAGCGGCCCGGGGCGCAAGCTGGGTGGTACCGCGGAGTGGCCTTGCGTGAGGCGCGCTTCGTCCCAGATGCGGACGGGCGTGCCTTTTTGTTGTTGCGGACGGGTCGGTGCGCTGACGCCGACCGGGCGAAGGGATGGGCCGGATGGCCGAGAAGGTGGACTACAAGGACACGATGAACCTGCCCCAGACGGACTTTCCGATGCGGGCGAACCTCCCCGCGCGGGAGCCGGAGTGGCTGCGCTTCTGGGACGAGATCGACATCTACCGTCTCTCGCTCGAGTCGTGCGCCGACGGACCGCTGTTCGTGCTCCACGATGGCCCGCCGTACGCCAACGGTCACATCCACATGGGCACCGCGTTCAACAAGGTGCTCAAGGACCTCATCGTCAAGTACAAGTCGATGCGCGGGTTCTGCGCGCCGTACGTGCCGGGCTGGGACTGCCACGGACAGCCTATCGAGCATCAGGTGGAGAAGGACCTCGGTCCGGCGCGCATGAAGGAGATCTCCCAGGCCGAGCTGCGCGCGCTCTGTCGCGAGTACGCGCTGCGCTTCGTGGACGTGCAGGCCTCCGAGTTCCAGCGGCTCGGCGTGCGTGGCGACTTCGGGGATCCGTACCTCACGCTCAAGCCGGAGTACGAGGCCGGCAACGTGAAGGTGTTCGCCGAGATGTACCGTCGCGGCATGGTCTACAAGGGCTCCAAGCCCATCCACTGGTGCTA
>JAFGUS010000215.1 GCA_016938395.1 Coriobacteriia bacterium
GGAACTCCTTGGGCATGACCTGGTGTGCGGCGATCGGCCCGTGTAGGAGCACGACCGCTTCAGCGATAGCGGGCGTCTCGAGGTCTGCGGGTTCCATCGCCTCCACCAGCCGCACCCGCGCGCTGCAGGGGAGTGAGTACGGACCCACGTGAAGATCGAAGTGGTCGCCGCCCACCTGAAGCGATGCCTCGCCGTACTCCCATTCCAGGCAATCGAACGGCGCTCGCTCCACCTGCCAGCCGAGCGCGGCCGCCCGCTCGGCGAAGTGCGCTGTAGCGGCGCGGTTGCCCGGGCCTCCCACGTGCCGGTCCGGGTGCGCTGTGAGTACCGCCAGATCGGCTTCGACGCCGGCGATGAGCCCGCTCACGAAAGCGCCGCACCCACCAGGCGCGCCACCTCGGCCTTGTCGCAGTTGCCGCCACACTCGGCCACCACCGCGCCGATCGCGCGGCCCATGTCGCGTCTCTCGGTGAAGCCGCCGTCGGCGAGCACACGCGACACGATCGCGCCGAGCGCATCCCCGCTCACCTGCGCAGGCAGGTACTCCTCGAGGATCGCCACTTGCTGTTCGAGCAGCGCGGTGCGCTCAGGATTCGTGCCGACCTTGACCGAACCCTCGAGCGTCTCGGCGGTCTGCTTCAGCGTCTTCTTGATCGCCGCCACCACGTCCGCACCGGTGACCGCATCGTGCGACTCCTTCTCCCTGACGTCGATCTCATTCTTCACGAGTCGCAGAATCGAGAGGCGCGGCTTGTCGTGCGCGCGCATCGCGGCGGTGATCTCGGCTTCCAAGCCTGCCCGGTCCATACCCGTCTCCCTTCCCGCGCGCCACGGCTGGGAACCTCGTCGTCGCCAGGAGTGTATACCCCCCTTGCGCATCCACTTTCGTGGCAGTAGATTAGCGACCTAACTGTTAGACACCTAAGTATTTGTACCGAGCAGGGAGCCCCCATGCCGCGCCATCCACACCATACGCACCCTCCGCACCCCCCACACGACCTCTTCGAACCGATGCTCGAGGGTGTCGACCCCCTCTCGGTCGACGTGTTCCGCGCATTCAAACGCTCGATGGGCCTGAACCGCCATCTCATGATGGCGATGCTCGCCGACGAGGAGACGCACCCGGCGCAGGCCGGTTGCCTGATGGCCCTCTCGCGGGCTGACGGCATCAGCCAGAGCGACCTCGCCGCGATGCTCCACGTCTCGCGACCCACGGTCACGACGATGCTGCAGAAGATGGAGGCCGCCGGCACCGTGGAGCGACGTACGGACGAGGCCGACCAGCGCGTCACGCGCCTGTACCTCACGCCCGCCGGCGCGA
>JAFGUS010000216.1 GCA_016938395.1 Coriobacteriia bacterium
GCGACCAGGATGCCCGCAAGCGAGGCCTCGGTGAGCCCGATACCACCGGGTAGGAACGTGAACGCGCCAATGATCGTTGAAGCGGCGTAGACGGAAATGAGCGCGGCAGGCCCCAGATCGGTGAAGCCGAGCGCCCGCACCGCAAGCACGAAGCCGACACCCTCGACGCCCCAGGCGAGCACCGAGACCGGTGCGGCAGCCACGAGCGTGCGCCACGAGAGCGAGTCAGCCATCACCGAGAACGCCGAGCCGAAGGGTGCGGCAAGCCGCTCGGTCAGCCGGTAACGGGCGAGAAAGCCGAGAAACACCCTGTGGAAACGTGGCGAGGCGACGAGCGCGGTCGCCGCCACTACGATGCCAAGCCCTGCCACGAGCCAGAGCCCGCCGGCCCCGAGCACGGCCAGACCCGCGAGAGACAGCACGATCACGCCGATGAGGTCCGCGACCCGCTCCGTGAAGAGCAGCGCGAGCCCCGTCGACATGGGCATGCCGACGACCTCGCGACACAGCCACGGCTTGACGACCTCCCCGACCCGCCCGGGGGTCACGCCCATCGCCTGTCCGGAGAGGTGAACGTAGAGCGCGTCCGAGGTGCGCACGTCATGACCCGAGCGTCGCATGAGCCATCCCCAGCGGAGCGCCCGGAGGAAGAACCCGATGAGTGCGAATGCGAGCATGAGCCCGAAAAGCGCCGGCGGGAACAGGCCGATGGCCGCGACGGTGGCCGGCGCATCGGCAAGAGCGGCGAGCACGGCGTAGAGGAGCACGCTCACGAGTGCCGCGATCACGAGCCCCTTCATGACGCGATGCAGGTCCACGGACGATGCTCCCGGCTGCCGGTGATAGAATGGCCGAGCGCCCGCGCGCAACGATCGCGGGCCTGTTCACGAGGGAGATTATCGCACGCATGAACGCCCGCAACGTCATCAGGCTTGCGAGACCCCGGCAGTGGACGAAGAACCTGGCGGTGTTCGCCGCGCTGATCTTCTCGGGTCGTCTGCTCGAGCTGCCGCTGCTCCTCACCGTGGTGCTTGCCTTTGTGGCCCTCGACCTCATCTCGGGCGGCCTATACGCGGTGAACGACGCCATCGATGCCGAGCGCGACCGCCACCACCCGCTGAAGCGCGAGCGCCCCGTCGCGAGTGGCGCCATCGGCCGAGGACAGGCCTACGCGATCGGCGGCGTCATGCTTCTGGCGGGCCTCGGACTCGCGCTTGCCCTCGGTTGGCAGTTCTCGGTGGCGGTGGCGGGCTACCTGGTCTTGCAGCTCCTCTACGGTGCCGCGCTCAAGCATGTGGCGATCATCGACATGCTCGTCATCGCGCTCGGCTTCGTGCTTCGCGCAGTGGCAGGTGCGCTCGTGATCTCCGTGCCGGTATCGCCCTGGCTCGTGCTCTGCACCGGGCTGCTCGCCCTCTTCCTCGCCTCGGCCAAGCGCCGCCACGAGCTGCTGCTCCTGCGGGAGATCTCACACGAGCACCGACCGGTTCTTCGCGAGTACTCCGCCGAGTTGCTCGACAGCTTCATGGTGACGCTCTCGGCGGCCACGATCACCTCGTACGCGCTCTACACGTTCTTCGAGGAGCGCGCGCCGTGGTACCTGATGATGCTCACCATCCCGTTCGTGATCTACGGGGTGCTGCGCTACCAGTCGCTCGTGCTCTCAGGCGGAGACAGCGGCAGGCCCGAAGAGGTGCTGCTCGGCGACAGGCCCATTCTGATAGCGGTCGCGCTCTGGGCGGCCGCCTCGGTGGGGATCCTGTACGGGGCGCCGTTGCTCGTACGGTAGCGCGTGCCGGCCGGCGAACCTTCCGCGCGGCATCGCGGCGTGATGCGCGCTAGAAGAACCGCTTTGCGAGGCTCAGGACGCCCTGTTTCCACGGCACGCGATGGGACACGCCCCCTGTGCCGGCAAACTCGTCGAGGTGCTCCACGTACCACGCGTAGTTGCGCAGCAGCGCGTCCTTGTTCGAGTACTTCGGCGCATAGCCGAGGATACGCTGCGCCTTCTCGATCGACACGAACGAGTCCTTCGACGCGGTCTCGTAGACCCACTTGTAGAGCGGCGAGAGATGGAGCGCCTCAAGCACCCGGAGCGTCCAGACCATCGGAGCCGCCGGGAAGCCGACGATCTTCTTGCCGTAGCCGGCGGCATCGAGCACCGCCTGGTAGTCCTCGCGCATCGTGGTGAACTCCGCAGCGCCGATGTTGAAGGTGTCGTTCACCGTGTCGCGATCCAGCGTGCACGTAAGGTAGACGGCGTCGCAGAGGTCCTCGACATCGAGTAGTTGATAGCGATTGGCACCGGAGCCGATCATCGGGAAGCCGTGCCCCGTGTGCGCCCAGTCGTAGAGCAGCGCGAAGACGCCGAGCCGCTCCGGGCCGATGAAGCTCTTGGGGCGGATGATGGGAACGCACATACCGCGCGCGCGGTACTCGAGACAGACCTCCTCGGCTGCGATCTTGGCTCGACCGTAGGGCCCCACGCCTACGAGAGGGTCGGTCTCGTAGAGCGGGTGGTGGTCGGGTATCCCGTACACAGCCGTGGACGAGATCATGACGAACCGCTGCACCTCGTGTTCGAGCGACGCCTCGAGCGTACGGCGGGTGCCGTCCACGTCGGTGGTGTGGATGTCCTCGGGCGAGTAGAGCGGGAGCGCCGCAGCGGTGTGGATGACGATGTCGATGTCCCGGCACGCTTCGTCGGCCATGAGCGGATCGCGGATGTCGCCGACGAGGGCCTCCACGCGGTCCACGCAGTCCGCGTAGTCGAACGGCACGAGATCGAGCGTGCGGACCTCGTGTCCCCGCGCGAGCAGGTAGCGCACGAGGTTGATGCCGAGGAAGCCGGAGCCTCCGGTGACGAGATATCGCATGGTCGCCCGCTACTCGGCCGAGCCGGCGAGCTTCGCTTTGGCCGCCTCCACGAGACCGCCGCTTTCGATGATGTCGCGGATGAACGGCGGGAACGGCTGCGCCTGCCAGTTCTGCCCCGTGGTTAGGTTGGTGATCGTGCCGCTCTCGGCATCGACGGAAACCTCATCGCCGTCGCTGATGCCGTCGACCGCTTCGGGCGCCTCCATGATCGGCAGACCGGTGTTGATAGCGTTGCGATAGAAGATGCGCGCAAAGCTCTTGGCGATCACCACCGAGATGCCCGAGTGCTTGATCGCAATCGGTGCGTGCTCGCGGCTCGACCCGCAGCCGAAGTTCTCATCGGCTACGAGGATGTCACCCGCGGTGACCTTGGCCGTGAACCCCGCGTCCAGGTCCTCCATGCAGTGCAGCGCGAGCTCATCCGGGTCGGACGTGTTGAGATAGCGCGCCGGGATGATGACGTCGGTGTCGATATCACGCCCGTAACGGTGGGCGGTGCCGGAGAACTTCATGTCTGCTCCCTGGGAAGACTATCAGCTGCAAACGCCGATTCTAGCAGAGCCGCCGCACGTGCACGCGGACCTAATGGCAGAGAACGCACATCGGGCCTTCGCGACCCGAACGGGCCTGGTGACATCCACAGCCTGCATCCCATGGTGCGCTCTGATGATCAAGCTTCCAGTTGTCGGCATGACCCGGGAACCCGATGTGACACCCGGTGCTGCACCAGTCCTCCTGATGACACCGGAAGCAGAGCTCCTTTCGCTCGAACGCCGCGTCCCTGGCGTGCGCTCCATCGATGAACTCGTCGCTGTGCGGCATGCGTAGGCCGTGACACGTATCGCACTCGAGCGCCTCCTCGTGACACCCCCCCGCAGCCGACGTCATCGAAGCGGACGAGCGGGTACACGGCCCTGTCGAGCGGTACCGCGCTCTCAGCGTTCGGGTCACTGAAGGTGCTGTATGGGTCAACGATGTGGCACGTCTCGCACTCGGTCGTTGCCTTCTCGCCGTCATGACAGGGCAGGCAGCTCGACATCGCGTATCGCGTGTCCACCGTGTGCCCCGTGTCGGGATGACACTGCACACAGGTGAGACCACTTTCCACGGGCTCCCGGTGAGACATCCGGATGCGGGATATCGTAATCGTGCGCTGCAGAACCTCCTCGTGGCAGCCGAGACACGACTCCGAGTCGACGACAGCAGTATCAGGTGCATCCTCGCCGCGTATCCACGAAACAGCCATGCGACCGCGCGAGACGATGTTGGCCGGCGCCCCGAGCACTCCGGTGGCCTCATGACACCCCACGCACGTCGCATGTTCGGCGTCGACGGCAGCCACAACGGAGACCTGATCGGCGTGGCACGACTCGGCGCAGTACACCTGCGTGCCCGTGACTACGTACCCGGCGATCACGGCGAGCGCGATCAGAACCGGCACCGCAAGACCTCCAAGCATCGCACCGACTCGTGAGGGGCCGCGCCGCGCGCTTTCGGGTGAACTCTCTGCGGCTTCTGACGAACCGCCAGTGAGCTCGGTACGATCGGAAACGGCCTCGTCTCCCTCGGGCACATGAGTCGCAGACGGGTAGGTCGTGTCATCGTCCGGCGAGGGCCCCAAGACCGCCGCGATGGACACGAACATGCCGAAACCGGCGCCGGCCCGTGCGACATCACCAAGGTCCGTGGGGCGCGCGACGAGCGCAGTCACGACCAGAAGGAGAAGCGCGGTCAGCCATGTGGCGACCCCCACGTGCTGCCCGACCGCACCAAGCAGCGCTACGCGGGGATTGACCGCGAGCGCCGAGGACGCGCCGAGCAAGGCGACAGGTAGTCCGCACAGAGCTAGGACAAGCGCGGTCTGCCGGGATTGCGCCCGTGCGCTCCGCGCCCGGAACACGGCGATCATCACGACCCAGACACACGCCGCCAGCAGCGCAACGAGAGGCGCTGCGTTCCGCGGGGACAACACAATGGCCACTGCAGTTGCCGCGAAGAGTCCCGACATGAGCCAGCGGGACCGCGGACTTAGAGGACGGTTGAAGCTAGCTGTGGTCGGGGTCCGACCGCTCGACTCCATATGAGGGCTCGGAGGCACGCTACCCGATATCCTCCGGCAACCCGATCCGCCCCAGCACCGCGCTTGCTGCGGCCACCGCCGGACCGGTGAGATAGACCTCGCTCGTCGGGTCACCCATGCGACCGACGAAGTTGCGGTTGGTGGTGGCCACCGCACGCTCCCCCGCCGCCAGGATACCCATGTGCCCGCCGAGGCACGGCCCGCACGTGGGAGTCGAGACCGCAGCGCCCGCATCCAGAAAGATGTCGGTGAGCCCGGCGTGCATCATCTCGCGGTACACCTGCTGCGTGGCAGGGATGACGATAAGTCGCACGTCGCGGTGAACCTTGTGGCCCTTGATGACCGCGGCTGCCTCGGCCATGTCCTCGTACCGCCCGTTCGTGCACGAGCCGATGACCACCTGGTCGATCTTCACGTCGCGCGCCTCGGCCACCGGCCGCGTGTTGCTCGGTAGGTGCGGAAACGCGACCGTCGGCACGATGTCGGCCGCATCGATCTCGTAGACATGCGCGTATACGGCTTCGGGGTCCGAGTAGTACTCGGTCCACGGTCGCTCGGTGCGGCCACGCATGTATTCCCGGGTCACGTCGTCAACAGCGATGATGCCGCTCTTGCCGCCGGCCTCGATCGCCATGTTGCAGATCGTCATGCGTCCGGCCATGCCGAGGCCGGCGATGGTGGAACCGGTGAACTCCATCGACTGGTACAGCGCGCCGTCCACACCGATCATGCCGATGATGTGCAGGATGACGTCCTTGGCGCCCACACCCGGCTTCAGTTCGCCCTCGATCACGAACTTGAGGCTCTCGGGCACCTTGAACCACGCCCGACCGGTGGCCATGCCCACAGCCGCGTCAGTGGAGCCCACGCCCGTTGCGAATGCACCGAGCGCACCGTAGGTGCACGTGTGGCTGTCGGCGCCGATGATCACGTCGCCGGCGCCCACCACGCCCTGCTCGGGCAGGAGCGCGTGCTCCACGCCCATGCAGCCGATCTCGTAGTAGTGCGTGATGCCCTGCGCCCGGGCGAACTCCCGCACGATCTTGGCCTGCTCGGCGCTCTTGATGTCCTTGTTGGGCGTGTAGTGGTCGGGCACGAGCGCGACTTTCGTGGCGTCCCACACGCCGTCCACGCCCACCTTCCCGAACTCACGGATGGCGATCGGCGCGGTCACGTCGTTGGCGAGCACGAGGTCGAGGTCGCACTCGATGAGCTGGCCGGGCACGACCTCCTCGAGACCCGCGTGCGCGGCCAGGATCTTCTCGGTGATGGTCATCGGTCGGGGCATGCGTGTTCTCCTCCCGGGCGCTCGGCCCGCTAGACCTCGTCCGGCACGCTCGGCGCTACCGCGGCCACGAGCAGCCGGTTGAGCGCGTTCACGTACGCTTTGGCGCTCGAGACGATGATGTCGTGGTGCGCGCCGCGACCGGTGAAAGTGCGACCGTCACCGCTCCGGATGCGGATGGTCACTTCGCCGAGCGCGTCGATGCCGCGCGTGACCGACTGGACGCTGAACTCGGTGAGGTCGTTCTCCACGTCCACGATGCGATTGATCGCCTTGTAGACGGCGTCCACCGGTCCGGTGCCGTGGCTCGAATCCACGAGGCGCTCGTCTGTGGCCACCTCCACGAGTTCGACGGTGGCCGTGGGAATCCCCGGCTCGCCGCAGCTCACGTGCACCTGCTCGAGGTGGTAGACCTCGCCTACCATGCGCTCGCTTTCGCCCACGAGCGCCTCGAGGTCCTCGTCGTAGACTTCCTTCTTCTTGTCGGCGAGCTCAAGGAACGCCTCGTGGACGCGCTCGAACTCCTCGTCGGGCATGCCGTAGCCGAGCTCGGCCAAACGATGCCGGAGCGCCGCGCGGCCGCTGCGCGCGGTGAGCACGATCGACGAGCCGCCCGCACCCACCTCGGCCGGATCGATGATCTCGTAGGTGGAGCGCTCCTTGAGCACGCCGTCTTGGTGGATGCCGCTCGAGTGCGCAAAGGCGTTGGCCCCCACGATGGCCTTGTTGGGCTGCACGAGGATGCCGGTGATCGACGAGACGAGCCGCGAGGTGCGCACGATCTCGCGCGTGTTGATGCCGGTCTCGCAGCCGAAGACGTCCGGGCGCTGCTTGAGCGCCATGACGACCTCTTCCATCGCCGTGTTGCCGGCGCGCTCGCCGAGGCCGTTGATGGTGCACTCCACCTGCCGGGCACCCGCCCGCACGCCCGCGAGCGCATTCGCCGTCGCCATACCGAGGTCGTTGTGGCAGTGGACCGACACGGTCACGTCCTCGATGCCGCGCACGTGCTCCATGAGGCCGCCGATGAGCTCGCCGAAGACCTCCGGATACGCGTAGCCGGTGGTGTCGGGGATGTTCACCACGGTGGCGCCGGCGCCGATGGCGGCCTCCACCATGCGGTAGAGGAACTCCGGCTCGGCCCGGCCCGCGTCCTCGGCGTAGAACTCCACGTCGCCGACGAAGGAGCGCGCGAGCTTCACCGCGGCCACGGCGCGCTCAAGCGCGACCTCCCGGGTGATGCGGAGTTTGTCGCGCAGATGGCTCTCGGAGACGCCGATACCGGTGTGGATGCGCGGACGCGCGGCACCCTCGAGGGCCTCGGCCGCGCGCTCGATGTCGGCGGGGACCGCACGGGAAAGAGCGCACACCACGGCCGCATCCCCCACCTCGGCGGCGATGCGGCGCACGCTCTCGAAGTCTCCGGGGCTCGAGATCGGGAAGCCGGCCTCGATGACGTCCACGCCGAGCCGGACGAGCTGGCGCGCGATCTCGAGCTTCTCGGCGGTGTTCATGCTCGCGCCCGGCGACTGCTCGCCGTCACGCAGCGTGGTGTCGAAGATGAAGACGCGGTCGAGGGTGCGGGGTTCGGTGCTCATCTCGGGACGCTCCTTGCTCACGATGCGGTCACGGGCGAACTGCGCCGGCACGGGCCGTCGTCTAGACGGCGGCCGGCTGCATAAGTCGCCCGAGCAGACCCGCGGGAAGCATGTGAGCGCGCGTATTCATGCGGGGAGTATAGCGCACGATTGAGCCCGGTGCGCACGATGGGGCCCCGTGTGGGACCCCATCGGCCACGATCCGCCTTAGAGCTCGATACGCCACGCTTCGGCTACCTCCGCCTTGGCGTTGATGCGGTCCATGAGCGCATCCGAGATGGGCGTGTCCACGTTGATGCCCATAAGCGCGGTGCCGCCCTCCTCGGTGCGGCCCACCTGCATCGACGCGATGTTGATGTTGTTCTCGCCGAGCGCTGTGCCCACCTTGCCCACCACGCCGGGTACGTCGCTGTACTGCAGGAACAGCATGTGCTCCGAGGGCGCCATGTCGATGTCGAACTGGTTGAACGTCACCAGGCGTGGCTCGTTCTTCTTGCCGATGAGGGTGGCACCGATCTTGAACTCGCGCTCCTCGGTCTTGGCCACCACCACCATGAGACTCACGTAGTCCAGGCTGTCGGCACGCTTGTGCTCGCTGATCGCGATGCCGCGCTGTTCGGCGTAGTGATTCGCGTTCACGAAGTTGATCGCGTCCTGCGTCACCACCGTGAGCAGGCCCTTGAGCGCCGCCGTCTTGAGAATGCGCGTGTCCTGCTCGGCGAGATGCCCGATGAAGTGGATCTCAATCTCGGAGACCGGCCCGCGGGCAACCTGCGCCACGGCGCTTCCGAGCGCTTCGGCCACCGGGATGAACGGTCCCACGGCCTCCATGACCTCCGGCGGCACGGGCGCGATGTTGACCGCTGTGGGGACCATATCGCCCCTGAGACCCGCCGCCACGTACTCGGCGATCTGCTCGCCCGCACGGTCCTGCGCCTCCTCGGTGGACGCGCCGAGATGCGGCGTGACGATGACCTGCTCGAAGCCGAAGAGCGGCGAGTCGGTGCACGGCTCCACCTCGTAGACATCGATGCCGGCGCTCGCCACCTTGCCGCTCTCGAGCGCCTTGATGAGCGCGGCCTCCTGGTAGATGCCCCCGCGCGCGGTGTTGACGAGCCGCACGCCGTCCTTCATCTTCGCGAACTGCTCGTCGCCGAACATGCCGATGGTCTCTTTGGTCTTTGGCAGGTGCACCGTGATGAAGTCGGCCTGCGGCAACAGCTCGTCGAGCGAGCCCGCGTACCCGATACCGAGCTGCGCAGCGCGCTCCTCAGTGATGTACGGGTCGTAGGCAACGACCTTCATGCCGAGCCCCTTGGCACGCTCGGCCACGAGCGTGCCGATGCGGCCGAGACCCACGAGCCCGAGCGTCTTGTCGAGAACCTCGGTGCCGGTGAACTTGGAGCGCTCCCACTTGCACGCGTGCATGGACGCGTTCGCCTGCGGGATGTTGCGCACCTGGGCCATCAGGAGCGCGATGGTGTGCTCGGCGGCCGACACGATGTTGCTCGTGGGCGCGTTGCACACGATGATGCCGCGCTCGGTGGCCGCCGCCACGTCCACGTTGTCCACACCCACGCCCGCGCGGCCCACGATCTTGAGGTTCACGCCCGCCTCGATGACCTCGCGCGTGGCCTTGGTGGCCGAGCGCACAATGAGCCCGTCGTAGGCGGGTATGGCCGCCACGAGCTCCTCGGGGCTCATGCCGGTGATGACGTCGACGTCGAACTCGCGCTTGAGCAGCTCGATGCCGCCCTCGGCGATCTTCTCCGCTACCAGTACCTTCATAGCTGTGCTCCCCTTCCGCGGCCGGTCGGCCGCGCTGTTGCGAACGGCGCCCTGCCGGCCGCTACTCCCCCATGAAGACGGCCTGCGCCGCGGCGATGCCGCTCCCGCGCATGAACTCGTATCCCAACTCGGCGAGCGTCATCTCCAGACCCGCCAGCGTTGTGATGATGTCGAACTCGCCGAAGTAGCCGAGGTGCCCCACACGGAAGATACGTCCCGCGTAGTCGTCCTGGCCGCCGGCTATCGTGATGCCGTACTTGTTCTTGAGGATGCTCACGATCTTCTTGCCGTCCACACCCTCGGGCACCCACACCGGTGTGACCGCGCTCCCGCGGCCCTCCGGCGGCGCGAAGAGCTTCAGACCGAGCGCCTCGCAGCCGCGGCGCGTGGCCTCGGCGAGCATGCTGTGGCGGGCGATCGTGTTCTCCAGGCCCTCGTCCTTGATCATCTTGAGCGCCACATTGAGGCCGAGCACGAGCGAGACGGCCGGAGTGAACGGCGTGGTCTGCTTCTCGATGTTCTTCTGGTACTTCATCCAGTCGAAGTAGTACTTGGGGAGCGTGGAGCGCTCGTAGGCACGCCACGCCTTCTCCGAGACGGTGCACGCAGCGAGACCCGGCGGCAGCATGAGCCCCTTCTGCGAGCCGGTCATCACTACGTCGAGGCCCCACTCGTCGGTCCTGCACTCCACGGCGCCGATGCCGGTGATGCTGTCCACGATGAGCACCGTGTCGGGGTGCTCGGACACGATCGCGCCGATCGTCTTCACGTCGTTCAACACACCGCTCGACGTCTCCGACTGCGTGACGATCACGCCGCGCACGCCGGGATTCTCCTCGAGCGCGGTGGCCACATCGGCCGGGTCGACCACCTCGGTCCAGGCGTAGGCGAGGTCGATGACGTTCAGGCCGTAGACCTCGGCGATCTGCTTCATCCGGTCGCCGAACTTGCCGTTGCGGCACACCACGACGGTGTCACCCGCGCAGAAGCAGTTGGCGATCGACGACTCCATCACACCCGTGCCCGAGGAGGCGAAGAGCAGCACGTCGCCTTCGGTCTGGAAGACGTACTTCAGCCCCTCGATAGCCTCGGCAAATGCTGCCGAGAAGTCCGGCGTGCGGTGGTGGATGATCGGTGCGGCCTGCGTGAGCAGGACCTCGGCGGGCACCGGGGTGGGCCCCGGCGTCATCAGGTACTTCTTCTGCATCTCAGCTACTCCCCCTCGTCCTTCTTGAGCCATGCGAACATCCCGCGCATCTCCGCACCGACGTCCTCGATAAGGTGCTCGGCCTGGATGCGCCGCATCGCCTTGAAGTGCGGCTGCCCGGCGCGGTTCTCCAAGATCCAGTCGCGCGCGAACTTGCCGCTCTGGATGTCCCAGAGCACGCGGGCCATCTCATCGCGCGTCTCGTCGGTGACGATGCGCGGACCGGTCACGTAGTCGCCGTACTCGGCGGTGTTGCTGATCGAGTCGCGCATCTTGGCCATGCCGCCCTCGTACATGAGGTCGACGATGAGCTTCACCTCGTGCATGCACTCGAAGTACGCGATCTCCGGCTGGTAGCCAGCCTCCACGAGCGTCTCGAAGCCCGCCTGCACGAGGTGCGTCAGACCACCGCAGAGCACCGCCTGCTCGCCGAAGAGGTCGGTTTCTGTCTCCTCGGCAAAGGTGGTCTCAATCACGGCTGCGCGTGCGCCCCCGATGCCCGCTGCCCACGCGAGCGCGATCTTTTTGGCTACGCCGCTCGCGTCCTTGGCCACCGCGATGAGGCACGGAACGCCC
>JAFGUS010000217.1 GCA_016938395.1 Coriobacteriia bacterium
ATCCCGTTCACCGCCCCACGGATGCCCGACGGGCGGTACCGCCTGCTCGCGTCCGATCCGATCCCCATGGAGGGCGGTCGCGCCACGCCGGAGCTGCTGCTCGCCAACGCCGAGCGCTGTCTCGCGCCTGCCGAGTGTTGGATCGCCGAGTATCCGCGGCAGTGGGCGATGCCACACCTGGTGTGGCCCGACATCGACGTACCCGCCTGACGAGGAGACCCGCATGGCCGAGATGAGCGACATCAAGAAGCACACACGCGTGAACCGGATGCTGCTCGGACCGCTCGAGCGGCCCGCGTTGCAGTGGATGGCCGCTCATTCGCCCGCCTGGGTCACGCCCGACGTCCTCACCGGGCTCGGCGTGGTGGGTTCGCTCATGTGTTTCGCCGGCTACTGGCTCTCGAACCAGCACGTGCTGTGGCTACTGCTCGCGTGCGTGGGATTCTTCGTGAACTGGGTGGGAGACAGCCTCGACGGCACGCTCGCGCGCTACCGCAAGATCGAGCGGCCCAAGTTCGGCTTCTACATCGACCACACCGTCGATGCGATCACCGAGTTCCTCACGATCATCGGCATCGGCATGTCGCCGTACCTGCGCCTCGACATCGCGGCCTTCGCGATGATCGGCTACCTGCTCATGTCCACGCACGTCTACATCCGCACGGCTGTGGACGGTGTGTTCAAGATCAGCTTCGGCACGGTCGGGCCCACCGAGATGCGCGTGATCATCGTGCTCGTGAACATCGCGATCATGGCCGCCGAAGGCTGGTTCCTCACGCCCATCGCCGGCAGTCTGCTGCCATTCGATATCATCGGGATCGTGCTTGCGGTGGCGCTTTCCGGGGTGTTCCTCGTCACATCGATGCAGTATGCGTCCCAGCTGATCAAGGCGGGCGAATAGCACGATGGCGTTGTTGCGGCCCAAGCGGATCGGCCTCGCGCTCGGGAGCGGCGCTGCTCGCGGCATCGCCCACATCGGCGTGCTCAAGGCGCTCGAGGCCGAAGGCCTGCTGCCATATGCGGTCGCGGGTACGAGCATGGGCGCGATGGTGGGCGCGTTCTACGCGGCTGGCATCCCCGTGGCCGAGATCGAGCAGATTGCGCTCGATTTCGACATCAGGACCGTCACCGGCGTAGGCGAGATGGCGCTCGCCAAGGGCGCCGTGTTCTCGGGTGAGAAGGTGCAGGCGTTCCTGCGCCAGCACCTGCCCGCCACGTTCGAGGAGCTACTGCTGCCGTTCG
>JAFGUS010000218.1 GCA_016938395.1 Coriobacteriia bacterium
AGCGTGGCGGAGGTGGCGGGCTGGGAGTCACCCGAGGTCCTCGCACCACGCGTGAAGGGCGCCGAGCTTTCAGGGCTTCGCTACCGGCTGCCGGTCCACACCGAGGGCACTGGTGTGATCATCACCGGCGAGCACGTCGAGCTCTCCACCGGCACGGGTGCGGTGCACACCGCTCCCGGCCACGGAGAAGAGGACTACCTCGTTGGCCAGCGCTTCGGCCTGCCCTCGCCGATGCCGGTGGATGACGACGGCATCTTCGATGCGGGCGGCGGTCCGTTCGCCGGCATGCATGTGGATGCTGCCAACCCCGTCATCATCGAGTGGCTGCGCGAGCAGGGCTCGCTGCTGGCGGCGGGCAAGACCTCGCACAGCTACCCGCACTGCTGGCGGTGCAAGAAGCCGGTCATCTTCCGGGCCACCGAGCAGTGGTTCGTGTCGATGGACGGCACCGGACTGCGCGACGCCGCGCTCCGTGCGCTCCAGGGCGTCGACTGGGTGCCCGGGTGGTCCGTGAACCGTATCGGCTCGATGGTGGCCGACCGACCCGACTGGTGTATCAGCCGCCAGCGCGCGTGGGGTGTACCGATCCCGGTGTTCGAGTGCGCCGCGTGCGGTGAGACCGTGGCGACCGACGAGACCTTCGCGGCCGTGGAGCACCTCTTCGCCACCGAAGGTGCTGACGCGTGGTTCACGAAGGCACCCTCCGAGTACCTGCCGGCCGGCGTCGCCTGCTCCCGCTGTGGCGGCACCGAGCTCCGGCCCGAGTCCGACATCGTGGACGTGTGGTTCGAGTCGGGCGTCTCGCACACGAGCGTGCTCGACGCGCGCGACGAGCTCGAGCGCCCCGCGGATCTCTACCTCGAAGGCTCCGACCAGCATCGCGGCTGGTTCCAGTCGGCGCTCCTCACGAGCGTGGGCGCGTACGACGCCGCGCCGTTCCGTACGGTGCTCACGCACGGGTTCATCGTGGACGGTGACGGCCGCAAGATGTCCAAGTCGCTCGGCAACGTCATCTCGCCCCTCGACGTGGTTGCCCGCTCGGGCGCCGACATCGTTCGTCTGTGGGTGGCTTCCGCCGACTACTCGCAGGACGTGAGCGTCTCCGACGAGATCCTCGAGCGCACGAGCGAGGCGTACCGCCGCATCCGCAACACGTTCCGGTTCCTGCTCGGCAACCTGGCCGACTACGACCCGGCCCGTGCGGTTCCCTATGCCGAGATGCCGGAGCTCGACCGCTGGGCGCTCGTGTCACTCGGCGATCTCGTCACCCGCGTGACCGCGGCGTACGACGACTGGCGCTACCACGCCGTCTACCGCGCGGTGTACGACTACTGCGTGACCGAGCTCTCGCAGTTCTACCTGGACGTGCTCAAAGACCGGCTGTACGCGGATGCGGCCACCTCGCACTCACGGCGCAGCGCGCAGACGGTACTCGCGGCGATCCTCCATGACCTCGTTCGGCTCGTGGCCCCCATCCTCAGCTTCACCGCTGAGGAGGTATGGCAGATCGCTCCCGAGGCGATCCGCGGGAGCGCCGTGAGCGTGCACCTGGGCGGATGGCCGGTGGCCGAGGAGTACGAGGACGCCAGTGACCTCCGCGCCGCCTACGCGGTGGCGCTGCGCTGGCGCGACGAGGTGACGCGTGCGATCGAAGAGGCGCGCAACGCCGGCGCCATCGGCAAGAGCCAGGCGGCCAAGCTGCGCCTGCGCGTGCCTGCCGGGGACCTCGCGGTGCTCGAGGCCCGCGGCGGGACGGCGCTCGCCGAGATGTTCATCGTATCGGCGGTGACACTCGAGCTCGCGGCTGACGATGCCGACTCCGTGTTCGTAGAGCCCGCCGACGGGGAGAAGTGCCCGCGCTGCTGGAACTGGCGCGAGCTGGGCGCCGAGGGCGTGTGCGCCCGCTGTGCGGCGGTGCTGGCGGAGCGGTAGCAACCGGCCTATGACCGGACGCGGGGCGGCCCGGCCGGTATCGACGTATCGTGACGGATCGCCGCGCGCAGGCACGACGCGCGGGCGCGCACGGCCTCCTCGTGACGCCCGTGGGTGTATACTTGCGGTGAGGTACGAGAACGGGCGCCCCCTCGGCGGGGGCGCTTCGACATACATGACCCCGTACGAGGGAGCACGTGGCATGAACGCACAGAAGCTGGCGACGATCAGGGAGTCGCTCGAGGGCGAGCGGGAGCGCCTGACCGAGGAG
>JAFGUS010000219.1 GCA_016938395.1 Coriobacteriia bacterium
CGCCGCTGCTCTCGGAACGCTGCCGCACCCCCGCACCAGCATGCGCGGGCTGCGGGAACGAGGTACAGGCGATGAGGGAAGGAGCGGCTGTGAACGGCAACTGGGGTGTGGCCCTGATGGTGGATCTGGGCACGGGTGAGGTGACCCGCCGGCAGATACCCGAAGAGTGGTTCGCCGACTACATCGGCGGTGAGGGCGTGGCGATGCGCCTGTTCGCTGAACTCGTCGACTTCGACGGGCTGCCACTCGAACCTACGCAACCGCTGATCGCGGCCGTGGGCCCGCTCACCGGCACGTCAGCGCCTTCCTCAGGTCGGACATGCTTCGTGTTCCGCTCCCCCGCTTCCGGGGCGATCGGCGCGTCGAATGTGGGCGGGCACCTGTCACCGGCCATCAAGAAGGCTGGCTATGACCTGATCGTCTTCACCGGTGAGGCCGACAACCCCGTCTATGTGGTGGTCGATGACGACACTGTGGAGATCCACGATGCGACCGACCTCTGGGGCAAAGGGGTGCACGATACCGAGGCGGCCATCCGTGAGACCCTGGAGGGCAAGGGCTGGCAACTCGCAGTCATCGGCCCCGCGGGCGAGAACGGTGTGCTGTACTCCGCGATCATGACCGACGGTGAGCGTGCGGCCGGGCGCGGCGGCGGCGGTGCGGCCATGGGCGCCAAGGGACTCAAGGCGTTCGCCGTGCGCGGCACCAAGCCCCTCCCGATCGCCGACCCGGATGCGCTCAAGGCGGCGGCGAAGCAGGCGCGGGAGGAGTTCCTGAACGAGGCGTTCGTGAAAGACGAGCTCAAGCCGTATGGAACGCCGAGCTTCTACGACTCCATCAATGCCCTCGGCGTCCTGCCCACGCAGAACTGGAGGCGCACAACCTTCGACGAGTCGATCGGCACGCTCGGCATGAAGGCCTATCACGAGAACATGGACGTGAAGGCCTACGCGTGCGCGGGTTGCCCCGTGGCGTGTGGGCGTACAACCACGATCAAGACCGGACCATACGCGGGTGAGACCGGCGGCGGCCCCGAGTACGAGACGCTCGGCGCGTTCGGCTCCAAGTGCCTCGTGAACGACCTCGAGGCGGTGGCCCATGCAGGGCATCTCTGCAACGACCTCGGTCTGGACACCATCGCGACCGGACAGACGATCGCGGTGGCGATGGAGTGGTACGAGAAGGGCCTGCTCACACCAGAGTCGACCGGTGGGCTCGACCTCACGTGGGGCAACGGGGCGGTCTTCCCTGCGCTCCTCGACAAGATCGCGCACCGCGCCGACGGCGTGGGGAACCTGCTCGCCGACGGGACGAGACGCGCGGCGCTCGCACTCGGCGGGGACGCGACCGACTACACCTTCGAAGTGAAGGGCGTCGAGCTCGCCAGCTGCGGAGTCCGGGCGAGCAAGGGCGAGGGCGTGAGCCACGCGGTCTCGCCGCGCGGCGCAGATCACCTGCGGCCGTATGCATTGACGATCGATGCGTTCGGCTACCGCAGCGAGGAGCTCGGCATCACGCGTGACGTAGACTACCTGGCCGACTCGCCGCAGGAATGGGTCAAGCCACTCATGGAGTTCTCGATGGCCACCAACCTGCTCGGCGTGTGCCTGTTCTCGGTGATCACGCTCGCCGTGCGGCCCTCCACGTGGGCTGCGGTCCTCTCGGCGGCCACCGGTGAGACCTGGTCCAAGGAGGACCTGCTCAAGGCCGCAGAGCGTGTGATCAACCTGGAGCGGCTCATGAACGCGCGATTCGGATTCGATCGCGCCGACGATACGCTGCCCAAGCGCATCACCGGCGAGCCGGCGCCCGACGGACGTGGCGCGGGACAGGTCGCCAACGTGGTGGCCGCCCTAGACAGCTTCTACGAGTCGATGGGCTGGGATCTCGAGAAGGGATTGCCGACCGAGCAGACGGTCAAGGAGCTGGGTCTCACCGGCGTCGTGTGAGCGTGTGTGGCGTGCGAGGACTCGGGGTGCCCCCAGCGATGAGGGCACCCTTCTTCTCTGGCCGCACGTCAGTCGGACAGCGCCGCCCTGGCACCGCCGATCGGGTCGGGCAAGAAGACCGGTGAAGCGAAGTACCCGTCCTCGGCGGTGTATACGAGCGTCAGAAAGACCATGCCGTTGCCTCCGGCATCGGCCGCTGCCATACGGAATCGCACGGGCCACGCCGCGCTCTCGGCATCCGTCGGTCCGATTCCCAGGACCTCGATGCGCGCATCGGGATCCGCGCCGAGGAACGCCTCGGCACTCGCGCGAATCGCCCCCTCGGTGGCGTACGGATCGGGCGAGCCAGGCCAGTAAGTTCCGGACTTCGAGAAGAGGAAGGTGATCCAGTCGCCCGCATCACTCGCGGTAGGGGCTCGGTCATCTCCTCCGGCCAGAGCGCCACCGTGCTCTACCCCGTCGTTCGCCGGGTCCCCTCCCTGCAAGCCATCGCCTGAGGCCGCATCGTCCACCGGGGTCCAGCCCAGGTGTCGCGCGATCCCATCGACCACATAGCCGTTGCGGTACGGATCGGTGCCCACCGTGGCGCTGTCGTCCGCAACCTCCACATCGAGCACCAGCTGCGTGGCGGCCGCCTCGACCTCATCAGGCGCCAGCCCCGGATCGACTCCGGACACCGCGGCGCGGGCGCCTTTGAGTTTGGCCTCGATGATCGCCTGCTCCACCGGGGTCGAGAGGTCACGAGGGACCTCCAGGCCGCGAAGCTGCGCCAGGAGCGGATCGGCCCCGGGGTCCGTGATCCCCCACGAGTCCATCGCCGTGTCACCGAGTTCCCACCCACTCTTCACGTCCCAGGCGAATTTCGCGGCCGTGATCACCGCACCGCCCTGTATCGGCGTGAGCACCGCATCGCCCACGTTGTTGGTGACCGCCACCAGCAGATCTTTGTCGGCGGCACCGGACAAGGATCCGGCCACCGCGTCCATCTTGTCGGCATGCGCACGCATCTCACGGGCCTGCGCGGAGTCGTCCCCCGCCGTACGCTGGCGGATGTCGGCGGCCACGCCCTGCATGTGCCCGGTCGCCTCCTGGATGTCGTTGCGGTTCATCACCGCAGCCGTCGTACTCGAACCACCCACGATCACGGCCGTCGCCACGCTGGCGATGAGCAGGATAGTCGTGATGGCGAAGCCATCGTCACGTGCGAAAACGGTCCTCACTCGGCCACCTCCCGTACCTGCAGGGGCGCCGTCTCGGCGGCGACGAGCCCGCCGTCGGCGAACGTGCACGAGACCACTCCGCTCCACACCACGGTGCGCACGTCATCATCCAGACCCGCGTCCAGCGTGGCCTCGCCCCCCGGCTGGTGGCCCAACATCGCGGTCACGTCGCTCGCGCTCATGCCCTTGGCGAACGACGATGGCGCCACCGCCGGATATGCGAAGACGGCACGGTCGAGGACCGGGATATCGCGTGTGCCCACCACCGCTCCGTCGCGGAAGAGGATGCGGACGCCCATGGTGTGGTAGTCCCACGCCTCGACCCGGTACGTGGCCGGAGCGTCACCGGCGCCGACGCCTTCCACGTCCTCGCCATGCACCACCGAGAAGGTCTCGGGCAGCCCGAACTCCTCGGCGACACGACGCTGATCGGGAGAGAGCGAGACCGTCCGTGGCTCGTCGCCACCAAGCAGTGAGAGCACGCCACAGGCGGCCGCGCATGCAAAGAGCACGCCCAGGCAGCCGAGTACCCACGCCCGTCCGCGGCGACGCGGACGCTGCGGCGGAGCCTGCTGGTACTGCAGGGGTGCCGGGGAAGGGTACGCACCGGGGGACTGAACAGGGGGTGCGGCCGGGGGTCGGGCGGGGGATGCGGCGACAGGTGCCGTCGGATGCTCGGATACCGTGAACCGGTGACCGCATCGCGTGCAGAAGTCCTCATCGCCGACCCTCGGCGCACCGCACGACGTGCAGAACTGCTCGGCCATGGGAGACTCCTCGAACGTGGGTCACCTCAGAGCATAGCAAAGTGGGACCGCTCTTCACGCGCCACCAACGCGAAGACTACTGCCACCACTCCAGCCCGCCACAGAACTCCAGGCTGTGGGTCTTCTCGCCGATGTCGGCGAAGGGCACGCCCGCGTAGATGCCGCCGCCGGTGCGCGGGTTGCTCATCATGCCGTAGACCGACTTTCGCGCCTCCTCCTCCGAGGAGAACGCGCCGGTGAGCGGAACCTTCACGAGCGGTACGTCCGGGTCGATGCCACCACCGGGATAGGTGTACGCCATCTCGCTGGCCCTGAACCGCTCCACAGTGGTGATGTAGATCGGCTCCCAGCCGAAGTCCCTGCAATACCACGCGATGTGGTAACTCTCGCTCGCCTGCTCCACAGGCACGCTGCCGTCCGGCGAGACCGCGATGCCAACGCCGGGGCCGTTCAGCGTGTCCGCCGCTTCGCCCGCGACCTCTCCGGCGGACGACTGCCCGCCCGCTCCCGCCGCGGCCGTCGTACCCGCCCCCACGTCGGCCTCCGCACCCGCGCTGGCGCCCTCATGCTGCTCGATGGCCACCTGTGCGATGGACATCGCGTCGGTGAAGCCGATCCCCACCGGATTGACGGGCACATCGGGAGATGCGATCGTCTGCGCGGCCATCGCCGCCTTCGCGGTGCCCACCACCGCATCGCACATGCCCTCCGTGCGGGCTTTCTGTATCTCATCCATATCTGTGGATTCGTCGTGGAATCGGTCTTCCACCGTCCGGGCGGCGCTTGCGTAACGGCTCATGCCACCGCCGGCCTGCACCGCGCCGAGTGCGAGCGCCGTGGCCGTGAGAGCCACCAGCATCACCTTGCCCGCAAGCACCACCAACGCGACCATGCTGCACCCTCTCAGTAGGTCTGGACCGTGTAAACCCACCCGTCGAGATAGCCCACAAGGAGCCGGTTCCCTTCGTACGCATATGCCTCGTAGCCGTCGAAGGCCGATGCCACCTCGGGCAACGGGATACCGCGCTCGCCGAGAAGATCCTCCACATCGGTCGCCCGCATCGCCCTCCCAAATGCCCAGGGCGTGCTCGACGCCGCGGCGAACTCGCTGGTGAACGTGAGCGTGTCCTCGTTCACACGGCGTCCGTCGAGGAAGTACACGACCGCTCCGGTGTCGGGGTAGAGCCACTGCTCCAGTCGCACGGAACCCTCACCGGGGCCCGTGGGACCATCTGCGAGAATGAATGCGGCTGGCACACCATGGGCATCGACCACCGCCTGCTGCTCTGCCGTGGGCACCGATGGTCCGCCGCCCGGACCCGTGAAGAACCCGAACGCGAGTCCCCCTGCACCTGCGACCAGCAGAACGAGGATCCACACCCCGAGCCACAGACCGGCACCCGACCGGTGCACCTGCGACGCCACCGGGACCGTACCGGGCAGAGACGCTCCGCAGTTGTCACAGAACCGAGGACCGGGCGTCGGCCTTCCGCATGCGGGGCAGTGCACAAGCCCCCCAGCCTGCTGCTGTTGTTGTGATCGCGACGACATGCCGCCTCTCCCCTTTTCCGGTCTATACCCAACCGGCGGACGGTAGGGGTGGCGACGTTCAGAGCCCCAAGCTCGAGCGCATCAGCGCCAGAACTGACCCGGCCCGAAAGCGCGTGGAGAGCGCGCCGCAGGCGGCGAGCACATAGTCCCGGTCGAGCACCACCCGTGCATCGGCCGGAGGCAGCAGACGCTCACCACCTGCGGCGCTTGCCCGCACGCCCTCGAGCATCGATGTGCCGTCCGGCAGACGCGTCAGCGCTCCACCGGTGCCGATCACCAGCCGACAGGCGGTGAGATCGCGCCCGCGAGCCACCGTCTGCCTACCCCGGGGCGTGTAGAGGTATGTCAGCTGCCCCGCGTGCCGCTCCACCGCCACGCGCGCGGCTGTGCGCGCGAGGAGCGCGGCGGCGGCTGTCTCCCCGGCCGTTGACGGCACCGCAGGCGGAAGCGGGTCCGGCCGCCCCGCTTCAGGCAGGAGCGCCGCCACGTGAGCAGCGCTCACGTACGTGCCGAGATCGCCCTCGACGGTGCGTTTGGCGTGCGGCTGCGGATCGGTGGCGATCGCGGCAATCTCGGCCGTACCATCGGTGACCGAGTGGACGTCGGTGGTGGCCCCGCCTACGTCGATCACCACGAGGTCGCCGAGGGTGTCCGCGAGCAGCTCGGCAGCGATAAGGACCGCCCCGGGAGTGGGCAGGATCGGGCCGGTCACAAACTCGCCGATGCGCTCCATACCCGGCGCGTGCGTGATGTGCTCCTCGAACGCGTCGTGGATGGCGTGGCGGGCCGGGACGATGTCGAGTTCATCGACGCCCGGATAGACGTTGGCGGTCACGCGCACCCGGAACCCGGCGCGCTCGAGTGTCGCACGAGCCTCGTCTGCGGCCGCCGAATTCCCACCGTACACCACGATCGGCCGGGCGGTGATCTCCGCGAGCCGCGCCGCGTTGTGAAGCACCACCTCCGAGTCGCCACCCTCCACGCCGCCCGCAAGCAGGATGAGCCCGGGCGCAGCGGCGGCGATCCGAGTCAAATCGTGGTCGCTCAACCGGCCCGCCGTGGTGAGCTCCACGACGCCCCCGGCACCGAGTGCCGCCTCGCGTGCGGCCATCGCGGTCATCTTCTGCGTAAGGCCGTGCACGGTCATCCGCAGACCGCCTGCGGCCGAGGACGTCGCGAGCGTCACTCGTGGGTCGATCGGCCCCGTCGTCGCCTCCAGCGATGTGCGCGCCGCCTCCACGCCGACACCCACGTCGCCCGCGGCCACACTGGTGGGCGCGAACCCTTGGCCGAGCAGCTGTGGCGCGCCACCCTCGACAAGACCATCGAACGCGGAGACGACGGTGGTGGTCGATCCAATCTCGGCTACGAGTGCATCGATGTGGCGCGGTCCGGCCATCAGGCTGCCTCCTTGAGCTGTCCGCACCATTGCACGGCTTCAGCCCGCTCCGGTCAACCGTGCGAGCCCCTACAGCGGTACGACGACCGGCACACCGTCCACCTCGGCCAGCGCGACCGGCACGCCGTAGACCTCCGCGATACTCTCCGGGGTGAGCACCTCGGGGCCGCCACACGCGTGTACCCGGCCGTCCGAGAGCAGCAGGAAGGCATCGGCGAAGCGAAGCGCGAGATTGAGGTCGTGCATCACCGCGATGACCGCCACTCCCTGCGCGGACGTCACGCGTTTGACGGTGTCGAGCACGTCGAGCTGGTTGCGCAGGTCCAGACTCGAGGTCGGCTCGTCGAGCAACAGCACACGCGGCTCCTGGGCGAGCGCCCTGGCGATTATGGTCTTCTGCAACTCGCCACCGGAGAGTTCGTCGATCGGACGCATCGCAAGATGCTCCAGTCCGAGTTCGGCAAGCACGTCCTCCACCACGTGATGGTCCCTGTGGCTCGCACTCCACGTGATATGCGGCGTACGTCCCACCAGGACCGTGTCGTACACGGTCATGTGGCTCGCCTCGGCGCGCTGAGGGACATGGCCGATCCGGCGTGCGCGCTCGGTGCCGCTCATCAGGTGCACATCGTCCTCGCCCAGCAGCACCGTACCAGCCTGCGGCCGGACGATCCTGGTGATGCAGCGCAGCAGTGTGGACTTGCCCGCACCGTTGTTCCCGAGCACGGCGAGGAACTCACCCGGCTGCACCGTGAAGCTCACGTCCTGGAGCACCGGAGCCGAGCGGTATCCGAACGTCACGCCCTCGACGGCGAGCATCATGCCGACCGCCTCCTCGCGACCAGCAGGTACAGGAAGAGCGGCGCGCCGAGGAACGAGGTGATCGCGCCGACCGGCAACACCACCGGCGAGATGAGCGTGCGGCCGAGCGTGTCTGCGGCGAGCAGCAGCAACGCTCCAGCCGCCGCCGACGCCGGCAACAAGAAGCGATGATCGCTTCCCATGACCCGCCGCACGAGATGCGGCCCCACGAGTCCGATGAACCCGATGATGCCGAGGAACGCTACGGCCACGGCGGTGACGAAGGAGGCGATGAACATCCCGAGCAACCGCACGCGCTCGACCTCCACTCCAAGTCCGTGCGCAGACTCCGCGCCTGTCTCGAGCGCGTTGTAGTCCCAGCGATGCCAGAAGAAGTACGCGCCGCACAGCACCACTGCGGCTGCCATCACCGCAACGTCGCGCCATGCCGCTCGCCCGAGGTCACCGAACGTCCAGAAGACCACGGCGGCGACCTGCGTGTCCTCGGCGAAGTACTGCATAAGCGCCGTGCCGGCGGAGAAGAGCGAGCCGAGCGCCACACCCGCGAGAACGATGGTCTCCGGCGTCGTTCCGCGGGTGCGCGATATGAGCAGCACGGCGAGCGTGGCCGCCATGGCCCCCGCGAACGCGAAGCCCGCCACCGACCACACGTTGGAGATGCGCACGGCGTCGGCCGCGGCCGTCCCGGTGGCGCCCGCGCCGAAGCCGATGATCGCGAGCGCCGCACCGAACGCGGCCCCCTGCGAGATGCCGAGCGTGAACGGTGATGCAAGCGGGTTGCGCAGCACGCCTTGCATGACGGCCCCCGCGATGGCGAGTCCGGCGCCCG
>JAFGUS010000220.1 GCA_016938395.1 Coriobacteriia bacterium
CGAGATGGGGCACACTGTGTGAGAGATACCGCGACACGCTGCGGGCTGTGCGGGGAGGGGTTGCCGATGTCGCACGACGAGCACATGCGCCGGGCGATCGCGCTCAGCCGGGAGAAGATGCGCGAGGACGAAGGAGGTCCCTTCGGGGCCGTCATCGTGCGCGACGGGCGCATCATCGCCGAGGGCTGGAACCGTGTCACGGGTCACAACGATCCCACCGCTCATGCCGAGATCGTTGCCATTCGCGAAGCGTGTCGCGTGCTCGGCACGTACTCGCTCGAGGGGTGCGTGATCTACTCGAGCTGCGAGCCGTGTCCGATGTGTCTGGCAGCCATCTGGTGGGCCCGGATCGACCGCGTCTACTTCGCCAACTCCGCCGCAGATGCCGCCGCCATCGGCTTCGACGACGAGCGTCTGTACCGAGAGATGGCGTTGCCCCGCGAGGCCCGTGCCTTGCCCTCGGAACGGCTGCTCGCCGATGAGGCCCTCGCCGTGTTCGCCGAGTGGGCCGCCGACCCCGCCAAGGAGCGCTACTAGTGCTCTCGCCGGACGGACTGCTCATCTGTCCGGTGTGTCGCGCCCCGCTCTCCACGGTCGACCGCACGATGCGCTGCGCGGCGGGTCACGCGTTCGACATTGCACGGCAAGGGTACGTGAATCTGCTGCCAGGCGCGGCGCACGCCACGACCGGTGACACACGGGAGATGATCGACGCGCGCGCCGCGTTCCTCGCGGCGGGGCACTTCGCGCCGCTCACGTCCGCGATCGCGGGGGCGGTGGCTGAGGCTGCAGCCGGTGTAGACGGCGTCATCATCGACGTGGGTGCGGGCATCGGCCACTACCTGGAGGTGGTCCTCGGCGTGCTGTCCGGCCGGATCGGAGTGGCACTCGACCTCTCCAAGCACGCGGCGCGCGCGGCGGCGCGGGTGCATCCGGCCGTCGTGTCGGTGGTGTGTGACGCATGGACCGGACTCCCGGTCGCCGATGGGGCAGCGGCCGTGGTGATGAACGTCTTCGCACCCCGGAACCCCACGGAGTTCGCGCGCGTGCTCGGCCCGCGCGGGGCGCTCGTGACGGCCACCCCACGACCCGGGCACCTCAGGGAACTCGTGGGACCTCTGGGGTTGGTGACGATCGAGCAGGGGAAAGAGGAGCGGCTGGGGGAGGCCCTCGGGGACCTGTTCCAACGTAGTTCGACTCGCGCCGTGAGCGCTGAGCTCGCGCTGTCGCGAGCCGATGTCTCGGCGCTCGTCATGATGGGGCCGAGTGCGCACCACATCGATCCGGAGACGCTGGCGGACGCGCTGGGCCGATTGCCCGGGGCGGTATCCGCGACGCTATCGGTCAGTGTGACCACGTGGCTCGCCGAGAACACGTGATGGCGGCGCACGGTCGAGTGTGACAGCCGTCACATCGCGCGAAAATGCATGCAGATGGGCGGTCGTGAATGCGTCTGAACGTGCCGATACTCTCGGGAGAGCCACGGATGGTCCGTGGTTTACACGGGCTGGGGTCCTGTCGGTTCGAGAGGCGGTAGGCGTGGCGCGTGCGCGCGTTGAGCGATCGAGCGTGCGGTCTCCCGCGTTCGTCACCGTCGCCCTGACGATGTCGCTTCTCGTTATCGGCCTGTACGCGGCTTCTCACGCGATCTCGGCAGCGAGCTTCCGTGAGGTGGAAGAGCAGACGACGCTCGAGCATGGCGATCGCCTCGCGCAAGCGTACGCCGCGCAGCTTTCCGCGCTCGACCGGATCTCGGGTGACTGGGCCCCCTGGGACGACACGTACCTGTTCGTGCAGGGTGAACAGCCCTCGCACATCGACGACAACCTCGGCGCCGATACACTCGTCAACCTGGGCATCACCACGATGGTGTTCTGCGATCTTGAGGGTCGTGTGGTCCATGCGGTCGGTCTCGATCCGGTGACTGCGGACTTTGCGGACGTTCCCACCGAACTCGAGTCACTCGGCGCTGACTCCCGCCTCCTGGCGTGGGGCGACCCGGAGGACGTGCGGCACGGTCTTCTCACGACTGCGCGAGGATCGGTGCTGTTCTCGGCACGGCCGATCACAACGAGCACGTGGGACTGGCCGCCGGCGGGGACGCTCATCGTGGCCAGAGATCTCGACGACTCGCTCGTGGCCGAGATCGGCGAGGACACACGGCTGGACGTGGCGCGCGTGAGCATCGAGGAACTGCCGGCCGAGGTCGCGGCCGCAGATGGCCCCGCGGTGTGGGTCGAGGGCTCAGACGCGGTGAGCGCGGCCGTCGTCCTTGACGACTGGGATGGCAAGCCGGCGCTCGCGCTGAGGGCCACCACTGACCGCGCGATAGTCCGGGAGGGTCAGCGCTCGGTCGTCCTGTTCGGTGGTCTGCTCGCACTCCTCGGCCTCATCTCGTCGGGAGTGCTCATCTACGTCATCAGGGGCGAGCACCGGGCACTGCAGGCGCGGGTTGATGCGGAGCGCGAGGCGAGGCGTGCCGACGAGCGCTACCGGTCGCTCGTGGACGCCATGGCTGACGCCGTCTTCGGGGTGGATGATGACGGTCGCGTGTTCTTCGCCAACCCGCGTGCGGCCAGGCTGATGGGACGCTCGGCCGAGGAGCTCGTGGGCGCGCACTACCGCGACCTCATGACGCACGAGTCCTCGGAGCGAGTCGCCGAAGGGATCGAGCGGGACAGCGACGGGCTTGGGTCCTGGGAGGTGACCCTGCTCGATGTCACGGGTCACCCCGTGGACGTTGAGATGGGGGTCTCGTGGTTTCAGGAGGGGCCGGAGGGTCATCGGCGCATGCAGTGGGTGGCCCGGGACATCGCCGAGCGCAAACGGTTCGAGCACGAGCTCGTCTATCTTGCGACGCATGACCACCTGACCGGGTTGTTCAACCGCCGCCGTTTCGAGGAGGAACTCGAGGCGTGTGTGTCGCACGCCCGCCGCACGGGCGGGACCGCCGTGCTGCTCTGGCTCGATCTCGACAACTTCAAGGAGGTCAACGACAGCCTCGGGCACAAGGCCGGCGACGACATCCTCATGAGCGTGGCGCTGCAGCTCTCCAAGGCGATGCGCGGCGACACGGTGGTGGCGCGGCTCGGCGGTGACGAGTTCGCTCTGCTCATGCCGCAGGTCACGCACGATGAGATCGAGTCGCTGTGCACCCGCGTGCTCGCCGAGGTCCGTTCGATGCAGTTCATGACCGACGAGGGCCCCGTACATCTGACGGCCAGCATCGGCGTCGTCGTGCTACCCGATCATGCAACGACTGCCGAGGAGGCGCTCGCTCGCGCCGACCTCGCGATGTACCGGGCCAAGGACGGCGGTCGCAACAGCGTCTGCGTCTACCGGCCGGATGAGGACTGGCACGAGGAGCTCAAGGCGCGCTTCGACTGGGCGGTGACCATCGAGTCGGCGCTGCGCGAGGACCGGTTCACCGTTCACTGGCAGCCGATCATCGACCTCGAAAGCAGACAGACCGACCGGTATGAGCTGCTCATCAGGCTCCTCGACGAACGTGGGTCGCTCGTGCCGCCGGGGAGCTTCCTGCCGGTTGCCGAGCAGCTCGGTCTGATCGGCGCGATCGACCGCTATATGGTGACGCAGGCGATCAAGCTGCTCGCGTCGATGCCCGACGAGGAGCGCGTGCGGGTGGACGTCAACTTCTCGGGCAAGGCGCTCTCGGACACCGAGTTGCCCGAGATCATCGCGGCGGAACTCATGCGGTCGGGTGTCGATCCGCACTGGCTCGGTATCGAGGTCACGGAGACGGCCGCGGTTGTCGACATGCTCAAGGCGCGTACCTTCATCGAGGGGCTCAAGTCGATCGGTGTGCGGGTGTCCCTCGACGACTTCGGCTCGGGCTTCTCGTCCTTCTACTACCTGCGCAACCTGCCGATAGACACGCTCAAGATCGACGGCAGCTTCGTGAGAGAACTGGTCAGCAACAGGCGCGACCAGCATGTCGTGCGCTCGATCATCGAACTCGCACGGGGGCTCGGCATCGAGACCACGGCCGAGTGCGTCGAGGACGCCGACACGCTCGCCATGTTGCGATCCTTCGGTATCCGGTTCGCGCAGGGTTTCCACATCGGCCGGCCCGGGCCCATCGATCTTGCGGCCATGCCGACTGTGGTGGGTTTGAGCACAGCGGGCCCGATCGCGGCGAGTCCGACCGCGACGGGTCCGGTCGGCGCCGACGGCTGACGCCGCCGGCGGCCGTACCCCGGTACGTGGCTAGCGGCGCCTGCGGCCGCGCCCGCGGCTCGAACTGTAGACGGTGCGAACCGGCCGTGTGGCCGCCCGCTCAGGGTTGGGGACCAGCCGCTGCTGCGAGTAGTCGAACCCTTCAGCATCGTGCGTGTCGAGCACCGCGCCGATCTTGACCTCGATATCCCGGAGCGTTTCGTGCTCCTCGGGGGCCAGCAGTGAGACCGCCGTGCCGCTCTTGCCCGCACGGGCGGTTCTGCCGATGCGATGTACGTAGTCTTCGGGGGAGTTGGGCATGTCGTAGTTCACGACGTGGCTGACGTCGTCGATGTCGATACCGCGTGCAACCACATCGGTCGCCACGAGTACGCGCACGCGGCCGAGCTTGAGGTTGTCGAGCGCACTCTGGCGCTGCGACTGCGAGCGGTCGCCGTGGATCGCAGCGCTCTTGATGCCCGCCTGGTGTAGCACCTTCGCCACGCGGTCCGCACGGTGCTTGGTGCGGGTGAACACGATGACGCGGTCGAGATTGTGCTCGTTGATGAGGTGTACGAGGAGCTGCGCCTTCTGCTGCGTGCCGACAGGGTAGACACGCTGCTCGATGAGCTCGATCGGCGTGGCGGCCGGTGCCACCTCAACGCGAACCGGGTCGTGAAGCGTGGAGCTCACGATCCGCATGACCTCGGGCGACATCGTGGCCGAGAACAGCAGGTTCTGACGCGCGGCGGGAATGGTCGCGATGATCTTTCGCACCTGCGGCCAGAAGCCCATGTCGAGCATCCGGTCGGCCTCGTCGAGCACGAGCACCTCGACGTTGGACAGGCTGACTACCCGGCGCTCCATCAGGTCGAGCAGGCGGCCGGGGGTGGCGACGAGCACGTCCACGCCGCGCTTGAGCGCCTTGATCTGCGGCTCGTAACCCACACCGCCGTAGACAACGGCGACCCGATGCTTGGTGAGCGCGGCCACCTGGCCCGCGACTCCTTCGATCTGACCGGCCAGTTCGCGGGTGGGGGTGACGACGAGCGCGCGGGGGCCGCCGGGCCCGGCGGTGATCCGCTGCATGAGCGGGAGGACGAAGGCGGCAGTCTTGCCGGTGCCCGTCTGGGCGCAGCCGACGACGTCTCGGCCTTCGAGCACGTACGGGATGGCATCACGCTGGATGGGGGTCGGGCGCGTGTAGCCCATGGCCACCACAGCCTCAAGAAGGCGTGGCGAAAGACCCAGGTTGTCGAAACTCAAGTAGGAGCTCCTTCCTCGTGCGCCATATCAGGTCGCACTGCGGGCAGACGCAGTTGTCCTGACACATCACGAGGAAAGCGAAGGACGACCGAGTCTTGGTTGTCCGGCCCGTGTTCGGGCGCGGTTCTCGCGAGAGTATACTCCGCTGACGTGCGAAAAAGCGAATCGTCGCTCGTGCTACCGTTGTCGCATGACCGACATACTCCGATTCGCCGTCACCTGTCCGCTTGGGGTCGAGGCGCTTCTCGCCGACGAGCTGCGTGCGCTCGGCGCCGCCGACGTGCGGGAGACGCGCGCCGCGGTGCTGCTCAGCGGCACTCTGGCCGACGGCTACCG
>JAFGUS010000029.1 GCA_016938395.1 Coriobacteriia bacterium
GATGAGCTGGGCGTCCCGGATATGGTCTTCATGATGGCGGACATCATCGTCGCGTTCGATCACGCACGTCGGGTGATGCAGGTCATCGCCCCGGTCCGCCCCGGCGGCGCGCCCGGACCCGCATACGACGCGGCGCTCCGCCGTATCGACGACTGTCTCGCCCGGATCGACCTGGGACCACGCGGGGTCGAGCTCGGCGCAGTGGGCGTGGAAACGCCGGTACCGCTGACAGCGCACACGAGCCGCGAGGAGTTCATGGCCTCGGTCGAAGCCGTGCGGGAGCACATCGCCGCAGGCGACATCTTCCAGGCGGTCCTGTCGCAGCGCTTCTCCGCTCCGTACGCTGGCGACGGTCTCGATCTGTACCGGGTACTCCGCGCGGTCAACCCGAGTCCCTACATGTTCTACATCCGCACCACCGACGTGACGCTCGTTGGCTCCAGTCCGGAGCCGCTGGTCCGTGTCGAGGACGACCAGGTGCTCACCCGCCCGCTCGCCGGCACGCGACCGCGTGGCGCGGACGCTGCCGAGGACGGCCGTCTTCGTGCCGACCTGCTGGCCGACGAGAAGGAGCGTGCCGAGCACGTCATGCTCGTGGACCTCGGCCGAAACGACCTCGGGCGTGTTAGTGCGCCCGGGACGGTCACCGTCGATGAGCTCATGGAGGTCGAGTATTACAGCCACGTCATGCACATCGTGAGCAACGTCACCGGTACGCTTGCCGGGGGCAAGGACGCGTTCGACGCCCTGCGTGCCACGTTCCCGGCAGGCACGGTATCCGGTGCTCCCAAAGTCCGCGCGATGGAGATCGTCGCCGGACTCGAGCCCGCTGCGCGCGGCCCGTACGCCGGCACGGTCGGCTACTTCGGCGTCGACGGTGCCATGGACATGTGCATCACCATCCGCACGTTCGTGCTCACCGGTGGCACGGCGTACCTGCAGAGCGGCGCGGGCATCGTCATGGACAGCGATCCCGAGCGCGAGTACGAAGAATGTCTGCACAAAGCCCGCGCCCTGCATCACGCGCTCGAGCTCGCTGCCGGGATGCATGCCCAGGCGGCGGAGAAGACCGCCGAGGCCGAGGCCGTGGCTTCCGGCACCGAAGGCTCCGCCGGGCGGGGGGCCGGACGATGATACTGGTCATCGACAACTACGACAGTTTCACCTACAACCTCGTACAGCTTCTTTCCGCACTCGGCGCGGATGTGCGCGTGGAGCGCAACGACGCGCTGTCCGCAGCAGAGGCCCTCGCGCTCGAGCCTGCGGGCGTCGTCATCTCGCCGGGCCCTGGCACGCCAGCCGAGGCCGGCATCTCGGCGGACGTGGTGCGCGCTGCCGCCGATGCCAGCGTCCCGGTGCTCGGTGTGTGCCTCGGCCATCAGGTGATCGGCGAGGTCTTCGGCAGCACGGTGTGCCGGGCCCCCAAGCCGGTGCACGGCAAGACGGACGAGATCACCCACGACGGCACGGGGCTCTTCACGGGCATCCCGAGCCCGTTCACTGCCACGCGCTACCACTCGCTGTGCGTGGACGCGACGAGCGTGCGGGCACCGCTCGTCGTGCAGGCCACCACCGCCGACGGGGTCATCCAGGCCGCGCGCCATACCGGACTGCCCGTCTTCGGCGTGCAGTTCCACCCGGAGAGCGTGCTGACTCCCGAGGGCACGAAGCTGCTCGCCAACTTCCTCGATGTGTGTGGCGAGGTGCCGCTGGAAAGCCCTTCGTCGGAGGTCCCAGCGGCGATCGCGGCCGCCGGCGGTGTGGAGCGGTCATCCGCCCGGATGGCCGAGGTGACCACGGTCTCCGGGGCGATCGCGCGGATCGCGGCCGGTGGCTCACTCGACGAGGATGAGGCCGAACGCGTCATGGGCATCGTGATGGACGGCGAAGCGACCCCCTCGCAGATCTCAGCGCTCATCGTGGGGATGCGCATGAAAGGCGAGACGGTCGATGAGATCGTCGGCTTTGCCCGGGCGATGCGAGAGCATGCCACGCCCGTACATCCGACCGTACCGGGCTACGTGGATATCGTGGGCACCGGCGGCGACGGCCTGCACACGTTCAACATCTCGACCACCACCTCTTTCGTGGTCGCCGGAGCGGGGGTGCCGGTCGCCAAGCACGGCAACCGCGCCGTGTCGTCATCATCGGGCGCCGCGGACGTGCTCGAAGCGCTCGGCGTCGACATCGGACTCGGCCCCGCCGATATCGCGAGGTGCATCGACGAGGTGGGTGTCGGCTTCCTGTTCGCTCAGTCACTGCACGCGAGCATGCGTCACGCCGGACCCACGCGCCGCGAGATCGGCATCCGCACCGTCTTCAACATCCTCGGCCCGCTCACGAACCCGGCGGGCGCGAAGCGCCAGTTGCTCGGCGTGTACGATCCCAGGCTCGTGCCGGTCCTCGCGGAGGTCGCCGGGCGCCTGGGCGCCGAGCGCGTGCTCGTGGTGCATGGCCATCCGGGGATGGATGAGGTCTCGGCAAGCGGCACCACCACGGTGGCCGAGTTCGACGCTGCCAAAGGCACGGGTATACAGACGTACGAGATCACACCCGAGCAGGTGGGGATCGCCCGCGGCACCGTGGCCGACACCGCCGGTGGTGATCCGGCCGCAAACGCCCTTCTCGTTCGGGCGGTCCTTGAGGGCGAGCACGGACCGCGGCGTGATGTGGTGCTGATGAACGCCGCCGCCGCGCTTCTCGCGGCAGGTGTGGTGAGCGACCTTGCGGGGGGCGTGGTCCGCGCACGGGAGTCGATCGATTCGGGCCGCGCACTCGAGGCACTCGAGCGGCTGGCATCCACCTCGGCCCGTCTGGCAAAGGAGACCTCGTGAGCGTTCTCGATACCATCGTGGAGCATCGCAAGGCGCGGGTGCGGGCCCAGTTCTCTTCGCTTACCGACATGGAGCGCATGACGCTTCTCCGGTGCGGGAGGGACGCGCGCCCGCAGGAGGATCTCGTGCTACTGCGCGATCGCCGAGATGTCGGCGTGGTCGCGGAAGTGAAGAAGGCGTCGCCGAGTGAGGGTCCGATCGCTCCGGAGTGTTCTGCGGCGAAGCAGGCGCGGCGGTACGTCGCCGGTGGGGCGGCGGCCATCTCGGTGCTCACCGAGCCCGAGTACTTCGGCGGCTCGTTCGCCGACCTCTCGGATGCGGTCGACGCGGTCCACCTGCCGATGCTCTGCAAGGACATCGTGGTGGACCCCATCCAGCTCTACATGGCACGCGCGAGTGGCGCCGACGCGGTGCTTCTCATGATCAGCGTCCTCGGGACCCGCACGCGAGCCTACGTCGAGCTTGCGTGGGAGTTGGGGCTCGGTCCGATCATCGAGGTGGCCAACCTGGACGAGTTGGATCACGCGTGCACTCTCGAAGCCGACGTCGTCGCGGTGAACGCGCGGGACCTCCACACGCTTGAGGTGGACACGGTGTCCCAGCTTGAGCTCGTGTCGGAGGCAGCCTATTGCAGCGACCTGTTCGTGATCGCCGCGAGCGGCATCCGGGCGCGCGGCGATGTCGAGGCCGCCGCGGATGCGGGTGCCGATGCGGTCCTCGTGGGGACGTCGCTGATGCGATCACCGGCCCCCGAGGACGCCGTGAGGGAGCTTACGGGCGTTCCGAAACGTTCGAAACGGTAGGGAACAGCGGCAGCCGTGAGCGGAGTGCTCACGGAAACGGGTTTGTCGGGGCGCAGCGCTCCGGCGGGAGGAGTGAGAGACATGGGCAGTGACAAGACGAGATTCGGACTGGACGAGACCAGGATCCCCGAGGCTTGGTACAACGTGATTCCGGATCTGAAGAACCCGCCGGCGCCGCCGAAGGCGTTCGCACCCGACGGCACCGAACTCACGATGGATCAGATCGGCGAGCGGCTGGCCATGATCTTCCCGGCCGAATGCATCAAGCAGGAGATGTCGCCGGAGCGCTGGATCGACATCCCGGGCGCGGTCATCGACGTGTACAAGACCTACCGCCCATCGCCGCTTCTGCGCGCAAAGCAGCTCGAGCGCGATCTCGGTCTGCCTGCGGGCATCAAGATCTTCTACAAGTACGAGGGCGTGAGCCCTGCGGGGTCGCACAAGCCCAACACCGCCATCCCGCAGGCGTACTACAACAAGCTCGAAGGTATCACCAAGATCTCCACCGAGACCGGCGCAGGCCAGTGGGGCAGCGCTCTCTCGATCGCCGGGGCGCTGTACGGTATCGACGTCGAGGTGTTCATGGTCAAAGTGAGTTACGAGCAGAAGCCGTACCGGCGCATCCTCATGGAGACCTACGGTGGCACCGTGCACGCCTCGCCCACGAACCTCACCGAGGCCGGCCGGCACGTGCTGTCGATGGATCCGGACTCGACGGGCTCGCTCGGCATCGCGATCTCCGAGGCCGTCGAGGTTGCGATCAAGGATCCGGGCACGCACTACTCGCTCGGAAGCGTGCTCAACCACGTGTGCCTGCACCAGACGATCATCGGCCAGGAAGCCATCGAGCAGATGAAGCTTGCCGAGGAGGAGCCGGACGTCGTCATCGGGTGCATCGGTGGCGGCAGCAACTTCGCCGGTATCGCCTTCCCGTACTACCATCGCAAGCTTGAGGGCAAGAGCAACGCCCGGCTGCTCGCGGTCGAGCCCAAGGCCTGTCCGACGCTCACTGCCGGCGAGTACCGCTACGACCTCGGTGACGAGGCGGGCATGACGCCGCAGATGCTGATGTACACGCTCGGCCACGACTTCGTGCCTGCTGGTATCCACGCGGGTGGCCTGCGCTATCACGGTGACTCGCCGCTCGTGAGCCAGCTCGTCCACGAGGGCGAGGTCGAGGCGGTCGCCGTCGATCAGACCGACTGCTTCGATGCCGCGGTCAAGTTCGCGCGTGCCGAGGGCATACTGCCCGCGCCCGAGAGCAGCCACGCCATCCTTGCGGCGATCAACGAGGCGAAGGCCGCCCAGGCTGCGGGCGAGGACAAGGTCATCCTGTTCAACCTCTCGGGACACGGACACTTCGACCTCGCCGCCTATCAGAAGTACAACGCTGGCGAGCTGCAGGACTTCGACTTCTCCGCCGGCGCCACACTCCACGAGGCGGAGTAGCATGCGTCGCACACGTATCAAGATATGCGGCCTCACCCGGCCGGAAGACGCTGCTGCCGCGGTCGCGGCGGGCGCGGACGCGCTTGGCGTGATCCTCGCGCCCTCGAAGCGGCGGGTGACGTTCGACCAGGCCGCCGCGGTCTTCGCCGGCGTGCCCCCACTGGTAGCACGCGTGGGCGTGTTCGTCGATGCGCACGCCGATGATGTCTGGGAGGCGGTGGCGCGGCTTGGCCTCACCGCCGTGCAGTTCCATGGTGACGAGGCGCCGGAGATGTGCGAGGCCGCGCCGGTGCCGGTCATCAAGGCGCTGCGCGTAGGGCCGGGGTTCGATCCCTCCGTCGCCGAGCGATACCGTGGCGTCGTCTCCGCGCTGCTGCTGGACACACTCGTCGCTGGAGAGAAGGGGGGCACGGGCAAGGCGTTCGGCTGGCATGATGTGGCCGGTCGGCTCCCCGCGTGGGCGCCCGTGCTGCTCGCCGGAGGGCTCGGCCCAGACAACGTCGCCGAGGCCATCGGTGTTCTGAGGCCGTTCGCCGTCGATGTATCCTCTGGTGTGGAGCAGGCGCCTGGCGTGAAGGACCACCGCCTGATCGAGCGCTTCGTGTCCGCGGTGCACACCGCCGATGAGCCCGCACCGATGCCAGACGACCGTTTCTGACTCTAAGGAGCACTTCAATGAGCGACGTACTGCTGCCCTCGGCCGATATGGCCTACTCCACGCCCGACGCGCAGGGCTTCTACGGCCCGTATGGCGGGACCTTCGTGCCCGAGACGGTGATCCCGGCCCTGCAGGAGCTCGCGACGAGCTACCAGGAGGCGATCGAGGATGTGACCTTCCTCGAGGAGTTCATATCGCTGCTGCGCGACTATGTGGGCCGTCCCTCGCCGCTGTACCGTGCGGACCGGCTCGCCGAAGCGAGCGGTTTGGGCGCCGTGTATCTCAAGCGTGAGGACCTCAACCACACCGGCGCGCACAAGATCAACAACACCATCGGGCAGTGTCTGCTCGCCAGGCGGATGGGCAAGAAGCGCGTCATCGCCGAGACCGGGGCAGGCCAGCACGGCGTGGCGACCGCGACCACCGCGGCGCTCCTCGGTCTCGAGTGCTCGGTCTTCATGGGCGTGGAGGACATCCGCCGACAGGCGCTGAACGTCTACAAGATGCGTCTCCTGGGTGCCGAGGTCGTGCCGGTCGCCGACGGTCAGGGCACGCTTGCCGATGCCGTGACCGCTGCGCTGCGACACTGGGTCGAGCGGGTCGAGGACACGTTCTATGTGATCGGCTCGGCACTGGGGCCACATCCATACCCGCAGATGGTGCGTTACTTCCAGAGCGTGATCGGCTCGGAGATCCTCGGTCAGATGGAGGAGAAGCGGATCGCGCATGCGGACGCGGTCGTGGCGTGTATCGGCGGTGGCAGCAACGCGATCGGCACGTTCTACCCGTTCCTGCGAGACGTTCCGGCCGAGGATCGGCCGCTGCTGATCGGCGCGGAGGCCGCCGGGCTGGGACTCGATACCGATCGGCATGGTGCCGCGCTCACCAAGGGTACTCCGGGTATCCTGCACGGCTTTTACAGCTACTTGCTGCAGGATGACGAGGGCAATCCGCTCGAGGCGTACTCGATCTCAGCCGGCCTCGACTATCCGGGGGTGGGTCCCGAGCACAGCTATCTCAAAGACGAGGGGCTGGTGCGCTACGAGACCGTGACCGATGCCGAGGCGCTCGAAGCGTTCGCGCTGCTCACGAGGGTCGAAGGCATCATCCCGGCGATCGAGTCGTCGCACGCGCTCGCCCTGCTGCCACGCCTGGCCGCCGAGCTTGGACCGGACGCCACGGTGGTCGTCACCGTTTCTGGTCGCGGCGACAAGGACATGGACATCGTGCGGGAGGCAGGTCTCGGTGGATAGCGCTGGGACTGGCGGATCTCCTCACTCGCTGTCCTCGCCGGGGGCCCCGACGCCTTCGGCGTCCTCCTCGGCTGCGGAGGCGTCGTTCGGGAATCCGCTGGCCCCAGCGCCCGCCGCATCCCGTCTCAGGGCCGCGTTTCTGAAGGGAAGACCCGCCCTCATCACGTATGTGATGGCGGGATATCCCGACCGTGCGACCTCACTTGAGGCGCTGCGGGCCGCGGCACGTGGTGGCGCGGACGTGATCGAACTCGGCGTCCCGTACGGCGACCCGCTCGCCGACGGTCCCGTGATCGCCGAGGCGGCCGCGGTCGCGCGTGCAGGCGAGGGGGGCTTCGGGCTCATCCATGCGATCCAGGTGGCCGAGGCGTTCATCCGCGACCCGGGTGTCGACCATGCGCCCCCGGTGGTGGCGATGACCTACATGAACCCCGTGATGCGCCTCGGCCTGAAGGAGACGGCCGGGCGAATGCGGGCCGCGGGGATCGCCGGTGTGATCATCCCCGACATGCCGCCCGAGGCGGCTGCGCCCTGGCGGCAGGTATCCCAGGGCATCGACACGGTGTTTCTCACGGCGCCGACGTCTACCCCCGATCGTCTCGCCATCGTGACGGCGGCCTCTTCCGCGTTCATCTACTGCGTCAGCGCAGTGGGCACCACCGGGGAGCGTGAATCGCTTGCGGCGGGGCTTTCCGACCAGGTGGAGCGCATCAGGCTGCACACCGACCTGCCGGTCGCGGTGGGTTTCGGCGTCAGCACCGCGGCGCAGGCCGCGCAGGTGGCCGCGATCGCGGATGGTGTGATCGTCGGATCGGCGATCGTGAAGCGACAGGCCGATCCGCGTGAGGTCGAGACCTTCGTGCGAGGGCTTGCCGCCGCCATGCGGGGCTGATGAAGCCCGCTACTCGAGCTTGTCCAGCTCGGCTTTGAGGCCGCTCTCCGAGATCTCACCGATGATCGTGTTGACGTACTCGCCATTTCCGTCAACGAAGACGAAGCTCGGCACGAACTGGATGCCGTATTCGTTGGCGAGTGCGTTGCCCGCAGCGCTCGACTCGACGTTGTACATGCGGATCGCGACCTTGCCCTCGTACTGCGGCTTGAGCCCATTCACGATGGGCGCCATCTTGGTGCAGCTGGGTCAACTGGTTGTGTAGAACTCGTACATCACCGGCATCCCGTCGGGCACGGGACTCTCGTCAGACTGCAGGTCGCTGCCGCCGCTGCCGGTCGCGCATCCCGCCAGGGAGGCGAGCAGGGCGAGCGCGAGCGCGAGGACCGTGATTCGTGCAAAGGGGCGCATGGCGACTCCTCTCGTGGGCGTGCGCGTCCAGTGTACCGCGCCCGGCTATGAAGAGTGCGGCGTGCGACACCCTGATGACGGATGGTCGATGGCGCTGACAGACGGACCTGGTGGTAGACTCACCGCATGCGAATCGCGCTTGCACAGATCGACGTAACGGTGGGGGACATCGACGGTAACCTCGAGCGCTGCCTCGATGCCGTCGCATGTGCCGCCGACGCCGACCTCGTGGTGCTGCCGGAGCTTGCGCTCACCGGCTACCCGCCAGAGGACCTCCTGGCGCGTGCCGGTTTCGTCGAGTATGCCGAGGATGCGGTGCAGCGCTTCGCCGAGCGGGCTACGCGGCCCGCGGTGGTCGGATTCGTCGAACGGGGCGAGCGGGGCATCCACAATGCCGCAGCCCTCGTGGGCGGCGGTATGATCTCGGCCATCTATCGCAAGCGTCTGCTGCCCAACTACGGGGTCTTCGACGAGGAGCGATACTTCGAGGCCGGCGACGCGGACGTCATCGTCACGATCGCGGGCACACCCTGCGCGATCACCATCTGCGAGGACATCTGGCATCCCGCCACGGTCGAGCGCCTGGCGTCTTCGGGCGCGCGTGTGGTGCTCAACCTCTCGGCATCCCCCTACCACCGGGGCAAGGGCGGCGAGCGAGAGTCGATGTTGCGGTTGCGCGCCGTCGCCAACGGCGTGTGGGTCGCCTACTGCAACCTTGTGGGCGGACAGGACGAGCTCGTGTTCGATGGTCGTTCGATGGTGTTCGCCCCGGACGGTACTCTCGTAGCCCGGGCCGAGGCGTTCGCGGAGGATGACGTCTGTGCCGAGGTGGGCGCGGACACCGTCCGCCCGCTGACCGGCGCCATCGCTGCAGCTCCCGTCGCCGCCGAGGAGCTCTACCGGGCCTTGGTGCTCGGCCTCGCCGACTACTGTGGCAAGAACGGCTTCACCGATGTGGTCCTCGGTCTATCGGGTGGCATAGACTCGGCGCTCGTCGCCGCGGTCGCCGCCGACGCGCTCGGCCCGGCGCACGTCCACGGGGTGCTCATGCCGGGTCCGTACTCCAGTGCGGGCAGCGTGGATGATGCGCTCGCGCTTGCGGTCTCGCTCGGGATCGACAAGCGCACGCTTCCTATCGGCGGGCCGCTCGACGCCTTCCTTGAGACGCTCCGGCCCTCGTCCGGCGACCTCGGTCGCACGCTGACCGAGGAGAACCTCCAGGCCCGCGTACGTGGGACGCTTCTGATGGCACTCTCCAACACCAACGGCTGGCTCGTGCTCGCGACCGGAAACAAGAGCGAGCTCGCGGTGGGGTACTCGACACTGTACGGAGACATGGCGGGCGGCTACGCACCGATCAAGGACGTCTTCAAGACGAATGTCTACGAGCTCGCGCGCTGGCGCAACCGCGACGGAGAGGTCATCCCGCGCGCCACGATCGATAAGCCGCCGTCGGCAGAGCTGCGTCCCGATCAGACCGATCAGGACAGCCTGCCGCCGTACGACGAACTCGACGCCATACTGCTCGGCTATATCGAGCAGGACCGCAGCGTGGATGATCTGCTCGCCAGCGGGCATGACGCCGCTGCGGTGGAGCGCGTGGTTCGTATGGTGGACGCCGCGGAGTACAAGCGGCGCCAGGCAGCGCCGGGTACACGTGTGACCGCCAAGGCGTTCGGGCGTGACCGCCGCATGCCGATCACGAACGCGTACCGGGGCTGAGATGGGACCCTTCTCGCTCGAGTGGATCGAGGCCACAGACCCGCGTATGGCCGAGGTGCACGCTGTCCGCCACGAGGCGCTGTTCGCGCCGTTCGGTATCCCGCGCGACGACCGGTGGGATGACCAAGGCGCGGATCGCTGCCATCTCGCGGCGCTGGTGGACGGACGTGTCGTGGGCTATGCGTGCCTGGTGCTCGATCCCGACGGTAGCGGTCATGTGCGGCAGGTGAGCGTGCTCGAGCGCGCTCGCGGGCAGGGCATCGGCCGCGAACTGATGGCGGAGGTGGAGCGTGAGGCCAGGCGGAGGGGGCTCTCCCTCGTGTGGCTCAACGCCCGGTGCACGGCCGAGGGCTTCTACCACGGACTGGGATGGCGTACCGTGAGCGGCGTCTTTCCGGCAGGCCGCACCGGAGTACCGCACGTCCGGATGGAGTGGCCGCCCGGGTGATAGCGCCGGGCGCCTTGGTGGCATAACCTATAGGCAGGCTGTATTCGAGAGCAGGCGCCGACAGCGCGCGCCCGCATCACGTCGTCGTCGAACCACGAGGAGGGTCCTATGCCGAGCATCACCCGTGATCAGGTCCGTGTACCGATCGATGTCCCCGCCGAGGCGCGGGAGACCTACATCGACAACTACCTGGCGGCCACGCGGGGCACGGGACGGCTCATGCTGTTCGCGTGCGACCAGAAGATCGAGCACCTCAACGACGACTTCTACGGCGAGGGCATCGATGTGGCCGACGCCGAGCCGGAGCATCTCTTCCGCATCGGGAGCCAGGGCATCTGCGGTGTTCTCGCCGGTCAGCGGGGCCTCATCGCGCAGTATGCGGCCGATTACCCGGACATCAACTACCTCGTGAAGATGAACTCCAAGACGCATCTGGTGAAGACCTCGGCCAAGGATCCGGCCAAGCACCAGGACGACCCGTACTCTCCGCAGCTCTACGACATCCAGACCGTACTCGACCTGCGCGACAACGGCGTCAACGCTGTCGGTGTCGGCTACACGATCTACCTCGGCAGCGAGTACGAGGCGAACATGATGCAGGAGGCGGGGCAGCTCATCGCTGACGCGCATCTGATGGGCCTCATCGTCGTTCTGTGGATCTACCCTCGCGGCCGCGCCGTCCTCGATGAGAAGGACGCACATCTCATCGCGGGTGCCGCAGGCACCGCTGTCAGCCTCGGTGCGGACTTCGTGAAGGTCAACCCGCCCAAGGGTGACGAGAGCGCCTCGTCGGCCGAGAAGCTGAAGGAGGCCGCGGCGGCCGCGGGCCGTACGGGCCTTGTCTGCGCCGGTGGCTCGACCGTCGATGCGAAGACGTTCCTCACGCAGCTGTGGGAGCAGATCCATGTGGGTGGCGCGAGCGGTAACGCCACCGGACGCAACATCCACCAGCGTTCGCTCGATGAGGCCGTCCGTCTCACCAAGGCGATCAGCGCCATCACGCTCGGCGACTGGAGTGTGGAAGACGCGCTCGCGGTCTTCAGCGGTGAGAAGGAGTACACCGTCTAGCGCAAAGGTCACACGAACGCCAGGCGCGGCATCGCTCTTCAGGGCGGTGCCGCGCTATCATTACGACCTGACTGTCACCAAGACTGCGGAGCAGTATGCCGATCAACGACTGGTTCAAGCAGCGCGAAGGGCGCCGGTACACCGTCTCGGGCCAGGGATGTGCCGAGCCCGCGACCGACGGGGTGCCCGACGGCGTGTGGCGATCCTGTCCCCAGTGCAAGGGCACGCTCTATCAGGGCGATGTGGCCCGGTGCCTGTCGGTGTGTCCGCACTGTGGCCACCACTTCGAGCTCATCGCCCGCGATCGGATCGAGGCACTCGTCGATCCCGGCACGTTCGCGGAGATCGACGGCGCGCTCACCTCGGCCGACCCGCTTCGCTTCTCGGCCGGCAAGCCCTACGGCACGAGCCTTGAGCGCGCGTGTCAGACGACGGGGATGACGGACGCTGCACTTACCGGGCGTGCCGCGCTTGGCGGGCACCCGGTCGTCGTAGGCGCGCTCGACTTCAGGTTCGTCGGTGCGTCGATGGGATCGGTCGTGGGCGAGCGCATCGCCCGGGCGTTCGACCTCGCGCGTGACGAGCGCCGGGGCGTCGTCCTGCTCGTCGCTTCGGGCGGCGCGCGCATGCAGGAGGGGATGCTCTCGCTCATGCAGATGGCCAAGACCTCGGCTGCGGCAGGCCGGCTCGCCGGCGCGGGCCTCCCGTACGTTTCCGTTCTCGTGAACCCGACCTACGGCGGCGTGACCGCGAGCTTCGCGGTGCTCTCGGACGTCATCTTCGCCGAGCCGGGAGCGATGATCGGCTTCGCGGGCCCTCGCCTCGTGGAGCAGACGATCCGCCGCTCTCTGCCCAAGGGGTTCCAGTCCGCTGCGTCGCTGGTGGAGCACGGGATGATCGATGACGTGGTCCCCCGCGTCGAACTGCGCCGCCGGGTCTCGACGGTGCTCGACTATCTCATGCCCGCCCATGCGTCCGGGGCGGATGCCGCGTCCGGCACGCAGGGAGGTGAGCTGTGATGGCTCGCTTCGTGATGGAGTTCGAGCGGCCGCTGGCCGAGCTCGAGGAGAAACTCATCGCGCTCAAGGCGCTCGACATCGCCACGACACCTGAGCTTGCGGCCGAGATCGCTGATCTCGAGCGTGAGGTCGAGCGGCTGCGGGTCACGCTCTACTCAGCGCTGAGCCCCTGGGAGAAGGTCCAGGTCAGCCGCCACCCCGAGCGCCCCAAGACCGACGACTACGTGCGTGGACTCTTCGACGACGTCGTCGAGTTGCGGGGCGACCGTGCGCACGCCGATGACCAGTCCATGTTCACCGCGCTTGCCACGCTTGCAGGACGGCGGGTGATGGTGATCGGGCACAACAAGGGCCACAGCACCAAGGAGAACGTGGCGCGGAACTTTGGCAGCCCGCACCCCGAGGGATTCCGCAAGGCGGAGCGCGCCATGCGTCTCGCGGGCAGGTTCGGGCTGCCGGTCGTGACGTTCCTCGATACCGCCGGGGCGTCGCCCGGGCTCGAGGACGAGGAGCGAGGACAGGCGTGGGCGATCGCGCGCTGCCTGGAGACGCTGGCGGGACTGCCGGTACCGGTGGTGGTCGCCGGCATCGGCGAGGGTGGGAGTGGCGGCGCGCTCGCCATCGGGTTCGGCGACCGCATGCTCATGCTCGAACACTCGTACTACTCCGTCATCAGCCCGGAGATGTGCGCCGTCATCCTGCACAAGGACGCGGCGCGTGCTCCGGAGTCGGCGGCGGCGCTGTCGCTCACGGCCGCCGACCTCCTGCGGCTGGGCATCATCGACGAGGTCGTCCCCGAACCGCTTGGTGGTGCGCACCGCGAGCCTGATACAGTGATCGCCGAGGTAGGGCTGCGCATCGCCGCAGCGCTCGACGCTCTTGCTGGAGACGACCGTGCGGATCTTGTGGAGCGGCGCTACCAGCGCCTCCGCGCCATCGGCGTGTATAACGAGGCCGGCTGAGAGACTACGCGCCGGCCCATCGGCTGACCGGGATGGGGATGTGATCGTGTGAGCGAGGGGACCGACATCAAGCGCGTGGGAATGCTGTTCAGCGGGGGGCCGGCACCGGCTGCCAATGCGGTGATCTCCGCGGCGGCGCTGTCGTTCCTCAACAGCGGCATCGAGGTCATCGGATTCTACGACGGCTACGAGGGTCTGGAGAACTACTCCCCCGAGAACCCCCTCGTAGAGGGTCGCAACTTCATTCGACTCACCCGCGACGATGTCTCGGCGATCCGCAACCGCAAGGACATCATCCTGCGCACGTCGCGAGCCAACCCGGGCAAGCCCGTGCAGCGTGTCGCCGATCTCTGCGACGAGGCATGCAACGCCAGGCTACGAGCGACGTACGCGGCGTTCGAGGAGTACGGGATCGACGCGCTCGTATCGATCGGCGGCGATGACACGCTGAAGACCGCGAACTACCTGCTGGAGCTCCAGGAGTACGTGCCGGGACTCCGGCCGATCAAGATCGTCCACCTCCCGAAGACGATCGACAACGACTACTACGGCATCGACTGGACCTTCGGCTTCTTCTCGGCGGCGCACTTCGCGGCGTCCGAGATCCGCAATCTCGGCGCGGACGCGCGTTCCACACAGGTGTGGTACGTGCTCGAGCTCATGGGCCGCAAGGCGGGCTGGCTGACGTACGCCTCGGGCATCGCCGGCGAGGCGACGCGCATGCTCTCGGTGGAGGACTTCGACGGTGAGTTCGATGTGCGGGCAGAGGCGGAGCGCATGGTCGACCTGATGCTGCACCGCGAAGCGGATGGCCGCAGTTACGGCATCATCTGCATCGCCGAGGGGCTTGCCGATCGTCTGCCGGACGATATGCGCCCGCAGATCGAGGACGGCCACGGCAACCTACGGCTCGGAGAAGCGCAGGTGGGCAAGGTCCTCGCCACGGAGATGGAACGCGTGTATGAGGAGCGCACCGGCCATCACATCAAGGTGCGCAGCAAGCAGATCGGCTACGAGGTGCGCTGCGCCGAGCCGAGCGCGTTCGACGTGCTGCTTGGCACGCAACTCGGGGTGGGTGCTTACCGGGCGCTCGTCGAGAAGGACCTCACCGGCGTGATGGTGAGCGTGGAGGATCAGCTGTCACTGCGCTACGTGCCGTTCGGCATGCTGATCGATCCCGAGACCATGAAGACGAAGGTCCGGTTCATCGACCGTGACAGCGACTTCTACAGACTCGCCCGTGCGCTCGAGTACCAGGGCATGCTCTCAGACCGATGCGAAGGCGAGAGCTGATGATCGATCGCGAACGTATCCGCGTCTTCCGCGAGATCGGTGAGGACGTCTTCGTCTCCGGCCTCACGTCGAGCCATGGCGGCAACATGAGTGTGCGCGATGGCGACCGCATCGTCATCACGCGCAGGGGCTCGATGCTGGGCCGCCTCGGCGATGATGACCTGATCGAGACGAGGATGGAACCGTGTGCGTCAGACGAGCGGTGCAGCCGTGAGATCGTGGTGCACCGCGCCATCTACGCAGCCACCGATGCACAGGCCATCGTGCACGCGCACCCGGTGCATACGATTGCGCGGAGTTTCGACTCGGATCTTATCGTCCCGGCGGACTCCGAAGGGCTCTACGTGCTCGGTGAGGTGCCGGTCGTGAGTGCGCCGACGACGATCGCGTCCGCCGAGGCGGGCGACGTGCTCGCCCGGGCGCTCGTCGCGGCGCCGGTGGCGGTGCTCCGCACGCACGGCCCGTTCGCGAAGGGCGCCACGCTGGAGGAAGCGTTCATGCACGTGAGTGTGCTTGAGGCGAGCGCGGCGGTCCTTGACCTGCTCGGCCGATAGGGCGCCGTCCTCTGGTGCAGGCGTGCTACTCCCACATCGCACGGGCCGCAGCGCGGATGTTCGCGGTGGTGGCGACCGGTGCGAATGTCGGCTCATCGGCCGCCGTTTCGAGTGATGCCTGGCACTCGGCGAAGAGCGATCGTAGCCGGTCGGGGATGAATCGCGAGCGCTGCGCGTACCCGTACGTGTCGGAGCGGCCGCGTCCCGCCTGGTAGTACCTGAGCGGATGGGTGACGTAAAGGGCATCACGTGCCCGAGTGCAGGCCACGTAAAAGAGCCGACGCTCCTCTTCGATCTCGGTCACGCTTCCCGTCGCCATGTCCGACGGGATGTTGCCGTCTGCCGCATGGATGACGTAGACGACATCAAACTCCAGCCCCTTGGCCGAATGCATCGTCGAGAGTACGAGGTAGTCCTCGTCCAGAAGCGGTGGTCCGGCGAGATCGCCTGTCCACTGTGGCGCGTCCAGTGTGAGCTCGGTGAGGAACCGCGAACGGTCCGCGTACCGCGAGCCCAGCATCTCGATCTGCTCGAGGTCGGCGAGGCGCGCCGCAGCGGCGTCATAGCGCTGCTCGCAGAGCGGGGTGTAGAAGCTGCGCACCGCGTGGATCTGTGCGGCCACCTCCGCTGGTGATGCGTGCGACAGCGTGCGCATGAGTGTGACGAAGCCGGGCCATATCGTGGCCGTGGCCTCGGGTACCGCCCTACCGACCCACGACTCGCAGTCGCCGCCTGCCGCTGCGAGCTCATCAGCGAGGGCGGCGGCCGTGCGCGGCCCGATGCCCGGGAGCATGCCCAGGACTCGAAGCGCTGCGACCGTATCCCGCGGGTTCTCCGCGAGGCGCAGGAAGGCGACCAGGTCTTTCACGTGCGCCATCTCCACGAACTTCAGGCCGCCGTACTTCACGAAGGGGATGTTCCGGCGCTGGAGCTCCACCTCCAGGTCGAGCGAGTGGTGTGCAGCGCGGAACAGTACCACCTGCCGCTTGAGGTCGATGCCTTCTTCGCGGTGACCGAGGATCCGTTCGGTCACATACGTCGTCTGCTCGGCTTCGTCGCGGCAGGTGACGAGCGCCGGGCGAGCGCCGCCCTCACGTGTCGTCCACAGTGCCTTGTCGTACCGTTCGGACGCCTCGGCGACGATGGCGTTGGTGGCATCGAGGATGGGTGCCGTGCTGCGGTAGTTGCGCTCGAGCGTGAGTACCGTGGCGTTGGGGAAGCGGCCGGGGAAATCGAGGATGTTGCGTATAGTGGCCGCCCGGAACCCGTAGATCGCCTGCGCATCGTCGCCCACGGCCGTGAGTCCGCGGCCATCGGGCCGAAGCGCCGCGACGATGTCGGCCTGTATCGCGTTGGTGTCCTGGTACTCGTCCACCAGCACAGCATCGAAGCGCTCGCGCACGAGCCTGCCGAGCGCGGGGTCATCGAGCATGCCTCGCCAGAACAGCAGCAGGTCGTCGTAGTCGAGCACGTGTGCCTGCTCCTTGCGGTCCACGTACGCGCTGAAGAGCCGCGTGAGCCCCTCGGCGGCGTCCGCACACCAGGGGAAGCGGTTCTCGAGCACATCGGCGAGGGGCTCCTGTGCGTTCACGCAGCGCGAGTAGATGTCCAGGCAGGTGCCCTTCTGGGGGAAGCGCTTGCCCTTCGAGCCGAGGTCGAGCCCGGTGCGCACCGCGTGCATGAGGTCCTCGGCGTCACCGCGGTCGAGGATCGTGAAGCCGGGCGGGAGGCCGATCGATTCTCCGTGGATACGGAGGAGTCTGGCCGCGACCGCGTGGAACGTGCCGCCCCACACGCGCGAACCGGCTTGCACCGCATCGGAGCCCGCCGCCCGCCGGAGCAGGTCGTCGGTGCGTCTGAGCATCTCCTCGGCGGCGCGGCGCGTGAACGTGAGCAGCAGGATCCGGCCGGGTGGCGTACCGCCGGCGATCAGGTAGGCCACACGGTGGGCGAGTGTCGCCGTCTTGCCGGTTCCGGCGCCTGCCACGACGAGCAGCGGACCCTCTCCGTGCGTGACCGCGGCGCGCTGCTCCGGGTTGAGGTCGCGGAGCAGTGTCTCGAGCGCAGGGGAGGTGCTACCGGGTGCGTTCATCGATGCTCCACGGCCGGTGACGGTGCACCATGATGTTAGCACCGGGGAGCAGAATAAGCGAACGTGTGTTCGTATCCTCGCTACGCTGATCTCAGAGCGTCGACGCGGTCCCTTCAAACCCGTACGCCGCTGCGTGACGTTGGACCTCGCCGATGCGTTCCTGGCGCGGACCCTCTTCGAGGAACGACGCTTCGAAGGAGGCGATCGCGAGCGCCACGATATCGCCCCGTGTGAGTCCGAGCGCCTCGGCAGCAGCCACGTAGTTCTCGACGAGATAACCGCCGAAGTAGGCAGGGTCGTCCGAGTTGACCGTGACCAGCAACCCGGAGTCCATCATCGTCTTGAGCGGGTGGTGTGCCATGTCCGGCACTACGCGCAGCCGGACGTTGGAGAGCGGGCAGACGGTGAGCGGCACGCGGTCCATCGCCAGCCGTGCGGTGAGCAGCTCGTCCTCCAGGCAGCGCACGCCGTGATCGATGCGCTCGGCACCCAGGATGTCGAGAGCGCCGGTGATGTAGCTGGGCGGCCCTTCCTCTCCCGCGTGGGCGACGATGTGGTAGCCGGCACCGCGCGCCGCGGCGAAGACCTCCTCGAAGTCCTCCGGGGGGTGCCCGAGCTCGGCAGAATCGAGCCCCACACCCGCGATGTGGCGCCCGTACCGCTTCGCGTGCTCGAGCGTCTGCCCGGCGCTGGCGGGAGACATGTCGCGCAGGAACGACATGATGAGACGGTAGCTGATGCCGAAGTGCTTCTGCCCGTCATCCAGGGCGCGGACGATGCCTGCGACCACCGTGCCGAAGTGGATGCCGCGCTCGGTGTGTGTCTGTGGGTCGAAGAACGGCTCGACATGTCTGATGTTCTCCTCGGCCGCGCGCAGGAGATACGCCCACGTGAGGTCGTAGAAGTCCTGCTCGGTCACCAGTACCGAGCAGCCGGCATAGTAGAGGTCGAGGAAGGACTGCAGGTCCGTGAAGTCGTAGGCGGCACGCGCGCTTGCGACGTTAGCGTAGGGAAGGGCGATGCCGTTGCGTCCGGCGAGCTGGAACATCAGCTCGGGTTCGAGTGTGCCCTCCAGATGCAGGTGGAGTTCCGCCTTCGGGAGGCCCTGGACGAAGCTGCGCAGGTCATCGCTCATGCGGAGTCTCCTCGCGGTCGGCTGCGCCTATGGTGCCCGGGGTGGGAGTCGAACCCACACGCCCTTTCGGACAGAGGTTTTTGAGACCTCCGCGTCTGCCATTCCGCCACCCGGGCA
>JAFGUS010000221.1 GCA_016938395.1 Coriobacteriia bacterium
CAAAGGCATGGAATGGAAGCGGTAGCCCGCCAGAGGAGCTGGTGTGCAGCAGTCGTCCCGCCCCATAGACGCCCTCGTGGCCGAGATCGGCTCCACCACCACGAGCATGACCGCCTTCGACGGTCTTGCCGGCTGGCCCGAGACGGCGCCGACGCTCATCGGCCAGGGCGTGGCGCCCACGAGCGTTGCCGAGGGTGACGTGGGCATCGGCCTCGCTGCGGCGCGCGAGGCGCTCGAGGCGAGGGTCGGGCCACTCGAGCCGGACATCACGCTCGCCACTTCGTCGGCAGCCGGCGGGCTTCGCATGACGGTGCACGGCCTCACCCAGAAGATGACCGCGATGGCAGCGCGCGAGGCGGCACTCGGCGCGGGAGCCGTGCTGAAGTACCAGACAGCCGGGCTTCTCCGGGACCACGACCTCGCGGAGGTCGAGGCTGCCCGGCCCGGCCTCATCCTGCTCGCCGGTGGCGTTGAGGGTGGGGACACCGAGACGGTGCTCGCCAACGCGCGTCGGCTCACGGGCATCACGGCGCGCCCGATCGTCGTTTACGGCGGCAACTCGGCGGTGGCCGGCGAGGCCCGGGCGGTGCTCGAGGCCGCGGGGTTCCGCGTGCGCGTGACGAGCAACGTCTACCCGAGTGTCGACGAGCTCGATATCGTGCCCGCGCGCCACGCCATCCACGACGCGTTCGAGGAGCACATCACGCATGCCCCGGGCATGGAGCGCATCGGGGAGTTCGTGACCGGGCGCATTCTGCCCACGCCGGGTGCGGTGCTCGTTGCAGCCGAGGCGCTCGCCGAGGCGCTCGGCGACCTCGTGGTGGTGGACGTGGGCGGCGCAACCACCGACATCCACTCGGTCACCGACGGCAGCCCCGAGATCGCCGCGATCTCCACCGAGCCGCAGCCGCACGCCAAGCGCACCGTGGAGGGGGACCTCGGCACCTTTGTGAGCGCCGAGCACACCGCGGCGCTCATCGCCGAGCCCGAGCGGCCGGACCCCCTGCCGCCGGCTATCCCCTTCACACCTGCCGAGTTCGAGGCTGCCTCTCTGCTGGCCCGCGCGGCCACGGTGACCGCGATGACGCGCCACGCGGGACGGCTCGCGTACCTCTACACGCCGAAGGGCCGACAGACAGTGGCGCACGGGCGCGACCTCACCGCGTGCCGTCTCGTCATCGGCACCGGTGGTGCACTGGTGCGGCTGCCGGGCGGTGAGGCGGCGCTTCGCGCGACGCTCGGTGGTCCGGGCGAGTACCTGCTGCCGCCCGCCGATGCCCGCGTGGCGCTCGACCGCGACTACGTCTTCGCCTGCTGCGGCACGCTGCTCGCGCATTTCGAGCCGGGCGCGGTGGTGGCGCTCATGCGGGCCAGTCTCGATCGTGAGTCACGGACGGCCTGAAGCGCGGCCTTGTCCCGAGGGGCGAATGGTACACTCGGGATCAAGGAGGTGGCGCCGTGACGGCGACGGGTCCACAGCCGCAGATTTCACAGTACGTGTGGCAGTGCCCTGCGTGCGGGCAGCCCACGCTGGGGCCTGCATTCTGTGATCGCTGTGGCGCTCCGCTCAGCCTGGCGCCCCCGGTCACGCCTGCTCAACCCCGGCGTCCGCGCCGATTCCTCTGGCTGGCCGTGTGGGCCCTCGTGCTGGTGCTGGCAGGCATCGGCGGATTCGCCTTCGGGTTCCTCACCGGCCCCGGGGCCGGGCCGTCGGTACCGACCGCGGATCAGCAGGCCGTGATCGACGAATACGGCGCCCCGTCGGCGTTCGTGCTGGCAGACGGCCCGACGGGTCCCGGCGAGCGGTCCGTACGTCTCGAGCAGTGGCTCTATCCGGACACCGGCGTGGTGGTCTACTTCGTAGACGGTCGACGAGTCGCCGAGGACACCCTGACCTTCACGAGCGAGTTCATCAGGGCGACGAGTGCGCCCTGGGGGTTCGACAGGGCGATGCGGTCGGGTGACGTAGAGGCCATGCTCGGGGAGCCGGGGGTCGAGCTTCCCGGCGTCGAGACCGCGTTTGAAGAGTACCGTGCGTATACGTACGATCAGAATCGTCTCGTGGTCGGCTACCTCGACGGGTGGATGTACACGGTTCAGACCTACTGAGAGGGCGCGGCATGGTTGCGTTGGTGGTGCTTGCGGGCAAGGTGATGCTGGTGACCTTGACCGCCACTGCGCTCGCGCTCGGCGCTGTGCAGGCCGGCGGCGGCATGAGCCGCTACTCGAGTGCCGCCCGTACCGTTGAGGATAGGTTCCACGACGAGTCCACGGACATGGACGAGATACAGAAGGCGCGCACCGAGGGCATGTGCGATGCGGTGGTGGGCACCGCCAAGGTAGCGATGGCCGCACAGACGATCGCGTCTCCGGATCTGCCGGTGAACCCTGTGGGGATCGGTTTCACCGACGCGATGTCGACCGCGCAGGTGGTCATCGAGCAGTATGAGGGCGCCGGCGGGCAACAGGCCGGCTCAGGCAGCCCTGGCGTCGGGGCGGATGCGTCGACTGCGGCGGCCGCACAGGCGGCAGCAGGGGCCTCGGCGGGCGGCTCGTCGGATGACCGGGGCGTCGGTCTCGAGGTCTCGCCCGATGGTGGTGTCCCGGTACAGCAGGCGAGTGAGACCTACTACATCGCGTGGTACTGCAAGGATTTCGGCTGGGAGCCGATCTACATCACCACCGTGGAGCAGTTCCGTGCCGAGGAGCAGGCGTACACGTATCCTGGTGGCGGCATCGACCCGAACGTGCCGCTCGTCAAGGTGCCGCTCACGGGCGCTTTCTCCAACGAGGAGGATGCGCGCCGCACTGTTTACGGCATGATGAGCAACCCTCGTCCCGGCGGTGGCGTTTACGCGGGGGTTCCCTTCGCCGATATCGGAGACAAGACACACAGCCTCGAGTTCTGTGGCGGGCTGGCGTGGTGGCAGTAGAAGAGGAGCGGGCCGCACCCGGCGACCCGCTCCTGATACCCGTACGGTGAGCGTGCGCTACACCACGCCCGCCAGTCCTAGCTTCTCGAGTGTCTCGTCGGTGGGAAGCCCGCTCTCGCGGTCCCATCCCATCGCGGCGTAGAAGCTGTCGAGCGAGACATCGAGGCGCGCCACCTGACCTTCGCCGCGCCCGTCGGGCGCCGGCTCGGTGAGGATGCGCTGGGGCAGCGTGTCGTCCTTGCGGCTCATGCCCCACCGGGCGTTGACGAGCCGCTCGAGGTTGATGACGCGCTCGGCCGCCTTGAGCAGATCTTCTTTGCTCCAGGTCTGGCCGGTGGCCGCCGAGAGCACGGCCGCCCACGTGGACGGCTGTACCGCCAGCGTGATGACGCTGAAGAGGCACACGCCGAGCAGGTTGGTGGCCATCGAGAACTCCATGAACGGCTTGACCCACTGCTGGTTGTCGTCATCCAGGAAGTCCACGTCGTAGGTGAGGCCGAGTTCCTCGCTCCGGTACGCGAACGCGTCCACCACCGACGCGTACGGCCGCAGGTGGTCGGCACCGCGCGGTGAGACGGCGTGGCTGATGCCCTCGCCCTTGCTCGCGCGCACACCACAGCTGGCGAGCTCAACGCCCTTGACCTCGAACGTGTAGTCAGCCGCATCCCCGCCGAGCGCCGCCGCTGCCCGCTTCGAGCCGTCGGCAAGCATGTTGCCGACGCCCGTGCGGTGCGCGATCTTCTCGAGCAGTTCGGGGAACATCTCACCGTTACCCCAGCTGAGGTCGATGCCGTCGGCCATCTCGGGCGTGAGGATGCCCTTCTCGTACCACTCCATCGCGATCGCGATCACCTGACCGGCAGCGATCGTGTCCAGACCGAGGTCGTTGCAGACGTGGCCCGCCTTCACCACGGCGTTGAGGTCCGTGCAGAAGCACTTCGCGCCAAACGCGCCGAGGGTCTCGTACTCCGGCCCGCCGCCCGTCTCACCTGCGTACGGCCCGGTCTTGATCGTCGTCACGCGCCCGCAGGCCACCGGGCACGCGTAGCAGGCGTACGGCTTCACGTCGAGGTTGGCGTGGTACGCCGCGTGGCCGAGCGTGTCGATCGACTCGGGAAACGTCGTGCGGCGCCAGTTCTGCGTCGGCAGAATGCCGAGCGCGCTGATCGAGTCGTAGAAGCTCGGCGTGCCGAACGGCTTGAGTTCGGCTGCCACGAACTCCTCGGTGAGGAACTCCTCGCGTGCCTTCTTGGCGTGCTCCTTGAGCGCGTCGGGGTCGGCGATCGGCAGTGGCTTGGTGCCGCGCACTGCAAACGCCTTGAGGTTCTTGGCGCCCATCGCCGCGCCGCCGCCCCCGCGGCCTGCCGCGCGCTCCTTGTCGGTCATGATCGCCGAGTACATCACGCCGTTCTCGCCCGCCGGGCCGATCGCGGCGATCTGCCAGCCCTTGCCGTCGAGCTCGGCGCGGACGGCCTCCTCGGTGTCGTGGATGCCCTTGCCCCAGAGTCCGATCGCGTCGCGGATCTCGACGCTGTCGTCATCAATCACCACGTAGACCGGGTTGTCCGCCGCGCCGACGAAGACGATGACGTCCCAGCCCGCCTTCTTGATCGCCGGTGACAGGTGCCCGCCCACGTTGCTGATGCCGAGCGCACCCGAGGCGGGCGAGCGGAATACGAAGCACGTGCGGCCCGAAGACGGTGCTGCCGTGCCGGTGAGCGGTCCGACGGCTGCGAGCAGCGGCTGTGACGGGTCGAGCGGCAGCTTCTCGAAGTCGACGAGGTGCGCGAACAGGCGCACGCCGACTCCCTCGCCACCGATGAGGTCCCTCGTCCACGCCTCAGGGATCGGCCACGTCTCCGAGGCCCCCGTGGCGAGGTCCACGATAAGTGCCTTGTTCCAGCTTCCGTTCATGTGCTCTCCTCTCCTCCGTATGCTGCCCTGTCACTCGGCGCACCGCATGCGCCGTTGCCGGTCCCGATGCATCACCCGCTGGCGCCGCCGTCGGCTTCGGGCTACGCTCACCATGTGGGGCAGACGGCGCTACGCAGGGGCCGTCTGCGCTGCACAGAGGTGTGGTCACAGAGGACGTGACCCGGTTCATAAGAGAGGATACCCATGTTGGGCAGGGCAGCAGTCATCACCGACCTGCATAAGATCCGTGAGAACGCGCATACCGTGGTTGCTGCGCTCGGAGGGCGCTCCGTGGTGGGCGTGACCAAGGTCACCTGCGCTTCTCAGGAGGTTGCGCGCGCCATGCTCTCCGGCGGAGTCACCGCTCTTGCCGACTCGCGGCTCGAGAACCTTGCCAGCCTGCGCGACGCCGGTGTGGCTGCACCGCTGTGGCTGCTGCGGGCCACCGTGCCCGCGCTCGCCGAGGACACCGTGCGCTTTGCCGACGTCTCGCTCGAAAGCGAGCTCGAGACGCTCGCTGCGCTCGACGCCGCCGCGGCGCGGCTCGGGAAACGCCACGCGGTGGTGGCGATGGTGGACCTCGGCGACCTGCGCGAAGGCATGCTGCCCGCGGCGCTGCCGGCGTTCGTGGATGCTGCCGAGGCTGCGGCCGCCATCGACCTGCTCGGCATCGGCGTGAGCCTCACGTGCTACGGCGGGATCGTGCCGGACGCGGACAACCTCGGTGAGCTCGTTTCGCTTACACAGTCTGCAGAAGCCCGTATCGGGCGCCGCCTGCTGGTCTCCGGAGGCATGTCGAGCTCGCTCGATGCGCTCGTCGCTGGCACGCTGCCCGAGCGCATCGACAGTCTGCGTATCGGCGAGAGCATCCTGCTCGGTGTCTCCACCATCACGCGCGAGCCCATCCTCGGCCTGCACACCGACGCGATCGTTGCCGAGGCGCCGGTCATCGAAGTCATGCGCAAGCCGAGCCTGCCGCGCGGGACTGTGGCCCAGGACGCCTTCGGCCAGAAGCCGGTCTTCGAGGACCGCGGCGAGCGGTGGCGGGCGATCTGTGCCATCGGTCGGCAGGATGTCGTGCCCGAAGGTATCGTGCCGCTCGACCCGCGCGTGGAGGTTCTCGGTGCATCGAGCGACCACCTCGTGCTTGACGTGGACGCGCTTCCCGCGCCGCCACGCATCGGCGACATGATCGGCTTTGTCCCCAACTATGCCGCGACACTCCGGCTCTTCACCTCGCCATACGTGGAGAAGCGCTACGTCGGCGCGTAGGGCTATGCGTACCCGCCTCCTCATCGCACTCGCCACCGCTGCCCTCGTGGCCGGCTGTGTATCGCCTACGCTCACGCCTGTGGACGCCGACCGCGCTCCCGGCGTGCCAGTGGTCACGCGTGCGGTCGTCACCGGGCACACCGACGGCGACACCGCGCGCTTCAGGCTGGCATCGGGTGCCACGGAGAAGGTGCGCTTCATCGGCATCGACTGCCCGGAGACCGGCGACGCGCCCGAACCGTTCGGTGAGGAGGCCTCGGCGTACACGGCGGCTGCGATCCCGGTCGGCGCGACGGTGTGGCTCGAGACCGACGCCGAACTCCGCGACCGCTACGGGCGCCTGCTGGCGTACGTGTGGCTCGCCGAACCGCAGACCGGTGGCGAGGCCGAGGTACGCGCGCTCATGCTAAACGCGCGCATCGTGCTCGACGGCTATGCGTACGCCAACACGTACCCGCCGAACGTCTCCTACCAGGGCATCCTGCGCGATTGCCAGGCCGAGGCGAACGCCGAGAATCGCGGCCTGTGGGCCGAGCACGAGCCCGAGCGGCAGTAAGGGCGGCGCTACTCGGCGGGCACCACCTTGTAGATACCACCGCCGAAGTCCACCACGTAGAGCTCGCCGGCATCGTCCTCGCCGAAGCTGGAGATTCTGTGCGGCGTCTCCAGGAGCAGCCGATTCTCCACCGTGCCGTCCGCCGCGCGCGTGAGACCCCAGATGCGCCCGTCAACGAAGTCGCCGTAGACGTACGTGCCCACGAGCCACGGGATGTCCGAGCCGCGGTACACGTAGCCGCCGGTCACCGACTTCCCCGCATCGCGGTCGTACTCGAAGACCGGCGGCGTGAAGCGATCGGGATCATCGGGCGCCGGAGCGTCGGGCGGGTAGGGGTGCGTGCCCTCGAGCACGTTCCAGCCGTAGTTCTCGCCGCCTGCCGAGTCCGCTGGCTGGAAGTCGATCTCCTCCCACGCGCTCTGGCCCACGTCGCCGATCCAGAGGTCGCCGGTCTCGCGATCGAAGGAGAAGCGCCACGGGTTGCGCAGACCGAGTGCCCAGATCTCCGGTCGGAAGCCCGAACGCCCCACGAACGGATTGTCGGTGGGGATGCCGTACTCCGTGTCGCGCATCGCGCTCGCGTCGTAGCGCAGGTTGAGACGCAGGATGCTGCCGAGAAGCGTGTTCGGGTCCTGCCCATTGCCCTCGGGGTCGCCGCCGCTGCCGCCGTCGCCGAGGCCAACGTACAGGTGTCCGTCGGGCCCGAACGCGATCATGCCGCCGTTGTGGTTCTGGTACGGCTGCGCCACGGTGAGCCACACGTACTCGTCGGTCTCGTCGGCACGGTCACCGTCTGCGTGGAAGCTCGAGACCACCGTGGCACCGTCGGAACGCGTGTAGTCCACCCACACGATGCCGTCCTCGGCGAACGACGGTGAGAACGCGATGCCGAGCAGCCCCTGCTCGCTCTCGGTGCTCACCACGCCGGAGAGGTCGAGAAACACCTCGCTGCGCTCAACACCGCGCACGACCCACACCCGACCGGTCTTCTCGAGCACGAACAGTCGGCCCGAGCCGTCGCCGGCGCCGGTAACGTAGAGCGGCTGCTCGAAGCCGCTGATAAGAAGTTCGAGTTCGATGGCCTCCGGAAGCGGGACGGTGCTGTCGGGCGGGGTGTCCGCATCGGGTGCGCCGGTGTCGGGCTCCGCCGCCGTGCATGCCGCCGCGACAAGGAGCATCAGGGCGACCAGCAGGCCGAGGACAGTCCCGGCGGTCCGGACGCGCGGGCCCGGCTTCACTGCGCTGCTGTCAGGTGCATCCGCGCCAACCATCGCTCCACCTCTCCGTGATTACTGCGACTCCCACCACGAGCGTATCTCGATAACCGTACCTGCGGGGACCTCGGCACCAGCCGCCGGTGTCTGCCGGTAGACGCGACCGATCTCGTCTGCGTCGGGATCGATCGGCCCGTGGACGTCCACCTCTTCGACGCCGAGCCCGGCGGCCTCGAGGATCTCGGCCGCTTCGTCCGGCCACAGGCCGAGCACGGGGGGCACGATCACGGTTGCGGCATCGGCCTCCGAATCGCCCGCGCCGTTGGCATCCGCGTCGTCGGCATCGGCCTGCCCGGCGATCGGCACGTCGGGTGAACCGGGCGTCCGGATGTCGCAGGCGCCCAGGGCCACGAGCAGGAGCATGGCGAGCGCAAACACCAGCGCCACGGTGAGCATCCGCAAGGAGGTGAGGGTGTGTCTGTCGGTGCGTGAGGAGTCCTGTCTCGTCGCTCTCATGATGCCTCCCGGCGTTCGGTGGCAATACGGCTCCGGTGTGGGCGGGTGGGCGCATCGTGCCTATGGGGTTCTATGTGCCCCCCGGCGGTCCTCTCAAGACGTGCCGTACGCAGGTGAACTGCGCCCGGGGCAAGGCCCGTTCAGCAATCGACAGCGCCGCGCAATGGCGCGTGCACGGGGGGTCGGGCGTACCATGAGAGTGCTCGGATCAGCGCTGCACCGGCACCTCATGCAGCGCGGGATCGGGGGGATTGCTGTCGGCTCACAGAGCTGACGGTGCACAACGGGTACGGGGGGACATCTGTGGGGCGCTACGCATGTAGCCGGATGTCGGACTTCATGCACGGGTCTCTTCGCCGCGCTCCGCGGGCATCACCCACATCGTGCAGGGCCGGTCATTGACCGGTCCTGTTCTGTGCTCGCGCCCACCTCAAGGTGTGCGCTTCCATTGCGGAGGGATGAGGAGAAACACATGCAACGGAAGACGATACGTCTGGTAGCGCTCGTGGCCGTGCTCGCGCTGATGCTTCCCGCGGCGGCGGCGCTTGGAGCGGCGCCGAGGGACGTCGTGGCTTCGGTCGGCAGCGGCATGCGGCCCGACAAGCGACCGCACCCGCTCGGCGACAAGATGGCCGCCCTTAAGGCGAACGCCATCAGGGACAAGGTCGAGGGCAAGGCCAAGGGCAAGGTGTACGAGGTTTCACCGGGTCAGTTCGTCGAACTCGAGCTCGAAGGCACCGGCATGGTCTGGACGGTCCCGGGCGAGTTCCCGGACTACCCGCATAACAGCATAGAGGAGCCCGACCGCGACACGGACAACAGCACCTTCTGGATCGAAGACTTCAGCGAGGCGTTCTTCGACGAGATGCTGTATGGGCGCGGCGAGGACGTCAACTCGATGGCCGAGTACTTCCTCGAGCAGTCGAGCGGGCGCTACACGGTCGACGGCGACTGCGTCGACTGGGTGATGGTGCCTGACACGCACGATGTTTACGACGACGGCGATGCCAAGAATGACACCTCGGAGAACGTGTGGCTCTTCCTTGCCGACTCGCTGAACGGCTGGTATGAGGCCGAGATCGAGGCGGGCAAGACACCCGAAGAGATCGACGCCTATCTCGCCCAGTTCGATTCGCACGACCGGTACGACTGGGACGGCGACGAGAACTTCGACGAGCCGGACGGCTATATCGACCACTACCAGTCGCTCCACTCCGGTGAGGGCGAAGAGGGCGGCGGTGGCGAGCTGGGCGACGAGGCCATCTGGAGCCACTCCTGGTACGCCAACTACGCCGACATCGGCAAGACCGGTCCATCGGATGAGTTCTTGCTCGGTGGCATTCAGGTTGGCGAGAGCAGCTACTGGATCGGCGACTACACCATCCAGCCCGAGAACGGCGGCGTGGGCGTCTTCGTCCACGAGTTCACGCACGACCTCGGTCTGCCAGACCTCTACGACTACTTCGGAGAGAACGGCACAGGCTTCTGGACCCTCATGTCGTCCGGTTCGTGGCTCTCTGACAACGCGTACGACCTCGGCACCGCGCCGAGCCAGGAAGGGCCGTGGGAGAAGCTGATGCTGGGCTGGCTCGACCCCGTGGTGGCCGAGCCCGGTGAAACCACGCAGCTGACTCTGGGGCCGGTGGAGCACCTGTCAACGGAGCCGCAGGCGCTGCTCGTGAACCTGCCCGACAAGTTCGTCGAGTGGACCATCGGCGAA
>JAFGUS010000222.1 GCA_016938395.1 Coriobacteriia bacterium
CCTGGCACAGCTGTGCCACTCCATCGACGAGCCGGTCGTGCTCACCCGTAACGGTGAGGCGGACCTCGTGGTGATGAGCTACGAGGCCTACCGCCGCGCGGAGGCTCGGGTGAAGCTGCAGGCGCGACTCATCGCCGCTGACCGCCAGGCTGCAGACCCTGTCGCACTGCTCGACGCCACGTCCGTCTTCGACCGCGTGCGGGCGAGGATCGATGATGCCGACGCGTAGCCGGCAGGTCGTGCTCACCCGAACGGCAGCCGACGACCTCGATGAAGCGTTCGCCTACGTCGCGGAGCGCAGACGGTCCGCTGCGCTCACGCTTCTCGACGAGACCCAGTCCGCCGTACTCCGGCTCGGCCGGTTCCCCGACCTGGGCGCGCCGCTGTCGCCTGAAGAGTACGAGCTGCTCGAGCCCGGCGTCCGATTCGTGGTGGCCGAGCCGTACGCGATCTTCTACCGCGCCTCGGCCGACGCCGTGACGGTGCTCCGCATCCTGCACGTCCGTCGCGACTTCCTCGGGGAGTTGCTCGGGTAGGACACGGGCTCGACCGCCCTCTCGGCAAGCCGCCCCACCTGCTTACCGCTCCTGCACCGCCGCCCCCACCGCCCATCCTACGACCCGCTCCAGCGTGGCGCGCATCTGCCCGAACCCCTCCGTCCGCTCCCCCGTCTCCTCGTCGCAGTAGAGCCCTCGGCGGACCTCGATCATCACCGACCGCACGCGCCGGTCCCTGTGGTAGTACTCCATCGGCACGAGCGTGCCGGCAAACGGGCTGTCGCGATGCACGACCAGCCCTTCGGCCCCGGCGGCCTGCTCGAGCGCCTCGGCCAGGCGCGGCGGCGTGTGGAACGCGTCGGTGCCGATGCAGAGGTCGGGGCGCACGCTGCTCGTGGCGGTCTCGGTGGGGACCGGCACCGTGGGGAACGAGTGGCAGTCGAGGATGAACGCCATCCCGAACCTCTCAAGTGCGCGCTCCACGAGCACCGTGAGCATCTCGTGGTACGGGTCGTAGAGGTTCTCGATCCGTGCCGCGCGGTCCTCGGGTGTGACGTGCGCGAGCGGGCGCCCGTCGGTGGTGCGCGTGTAGACCACGCCCTGGCCCACATCTTCGGCCGGGTCGTTCTCGCGGAAGCGCTCGGGATCGAAGACGAGGCGCGAGTGCGTGTTCACCATGAGCGTGGCGCCGTAGTCGAGCGCCCAGCTGAAGAGGTGGTCCGCGTGCCAGTCGGTGACGCGGACGATCTCGCGCTGGAGTTCCGCGTCGTCGAGGAGGAACCGGTGCCGCATGCCCTCGGGGATGCCCGTGGCGGCGTGCGGCACGTGTACGATCACCGGCGACGGCCTGGCCTCCGGGACGACGACCGTGCAGGGGTAGATGGGCATGGGCGTCCTCTGAGAGGCGGGCGTGGCGGGCACGTGATGCAGCATAGCGCAGGGGTGTGACGCGGGTTGGCGATCGGGGCGGCCGCTAGCCGCGCAGCCGCCGCTTGAGGTCTTCCCAGGAGATGACCGCCGCGTCACCCGCGTCGAGTTCGTCGAGCCTGCGATCAAGCTCGTCTCGTTGGGCTTGCGTGATACGCACCGCCTCGGGGCGGGCGCTGAGACTGTCCCACAGGTCGCCGATCAGAGCGAGACGCTCCTCAGGCGCAAGCTTGCTGATGTCGATTGCTGGAATGCTCATGGCACGATGATACGCCCCCGATCTAGCCGGAACCAAACCGAATCCAAGCGACGGCCAAACTGGGGGTCCGCGTCGTCGCGTCAACAAGGCCCCCCCCGCGCGCTCACGCTCATGCCCTCACAGATCGTGTTGCTTATCAGAATGTCAGATATTCCGCTATACTGAGCCTGACCACGAAAGGCGGTGTCCATGCCCGACTACATACGCATCGGCAAGCGCGGCACGGTGGTGATCCCGGCGGACGCCCGCCGGCGCTACGGGCTGGAAGAGGGCGGGATGCTCGTGATGGAGGAATCCGCGGCCGGCCTGCTCCTCAAGCCGGTCCGCGCCTACGAGGTGGAGGTCTACACGCCGGAGCGCCAGGCCGAGTTCCTGCTCAACAACGCGGTCACCACCGCCGAGTATGACGAGGCGCTCGCCGAGGTCCGTGCGCTCGGCATCGAGCCCGACTCGATCCCCCACCAGAAGCGTCCGGAGTAGGCGGTGGAGCGGGTCTTCCTCGACGCGAACGTGCTGGTATCGGCCGCGCTCAAACCCAGCTCGCGGATCGCGTCACTGTGGACGCTCCCCGACGTGCGGCTGCTCGTCTCCCCCCACGTGCTGGCCGAGGCCCGGCGCAACGTGCCCGCACCCGATGCGGCCGCGCGCCTGGAGGCACTCATCGGGGCGCTCGTGGTGCTGCCGGCCGAGCCCGCGGACTTCCCGATCGAGGGCGACCCCGGTCTCCCGCCCAAGGACCGCCCGGTCCTCCTCGCGGCGATCGTGAGCGGCGCCGACGTGCTGCTCACCGGCGACATCACGCACTTCGGCACGTGTCTCGGCGCCACCGTGAGCGGCGTGCGCGTGCTGCTTCCCGGCGAGTACCTGCGGGCACGATAGGAGCTTGTGGATCACCGGCGTGCAGGCGCCCCCACGCGAGCCCTACCGCACCGCGGTGTCCGCCGCCGCCTTGACCGCGCAGCTCACGGCCGCGTCGCCGCCAAGGTAGCGGAGTGACCGCACGCTGGCGCACTCGGCAGCCAGCCGTGCCCGAACGGGTTCGGCGAGCACGGCGCTTCGCGTGAGCAGCAGCACCGAGCCGACGCGCGCCTGCAGCACGCCGCCCGCCAGGGCGTCAGGGAAGTTCTGGCCTGTCGCGATGGCCGCGCCCTCCCATGCGAGACCCCGGGTGATCCCGTAGTCGGCGACCTTCGCCGCAGTCTCGTAGCGGTCGGCGCCCGCGATGCGCTCCACGGCGTCATCGCCGAGCCACGTCGCAAGCGTGGCCTCAACGCTCTCGTCCACCACGGCGGTGCCGCCGAGCACCACCGCGCTCGACACGCCGACATCCCCCATCGCCTCGAGGGTTGCACCACCAAGCCCATCCGGCGCGGTGAGCACGAGCGGCCAGCCCTCGGCAGCAGCAAGTGGTGCGGCGGCAAGCGCGTCGGGGAAGTCGGCGCCGGTGGCCACGAAGCATCCGCCGTCGTACGCGTCGCCGAGCGCCGCACGTGTCTCGCGCGCCACCAGCCCGGCGGTCTCGTACCGGTCCACGCCGCCGGTGCGGGTGACCGCGTCCTCGCCGAGTTCGGCCACGAGCGCAGCCTCCACGTCCGGAGACACCGCACCCTCACCACCGAGGATGATCGCTTCACCCGCACCCAAACGCCGGATCTCGGCGAGAACCACCGGCGGCAGTGACGCCGCGGGCGTGAGCAGAATCGGCCCGCCCACGGCGCCAGCGAACGCCGCGCCGCCGAGCGCGTCGGGCCAGTTCTCGCCGGTCGCGATCACCACGGCGGGCGCCGTATCGAACGCCGCCTGACTCGTCTTCACGGCGGTCTCGTAGCGGTTGGCTCCGGCGATCGTGGAGAACGCCACGCTCGCGTCGGTCGCATCCGGGTCGATCGTGAAGCGCGCCGTCGTGCTTGAACGGTTGCCGGCCTCGTCCACCGCGGTCACCGCAAGCGTGTACGAACCCGGAGCGCTGATGGTCGTGCAGGGCGTATGCGGCGCGCCATTGAGTGTTGCGGAAACCGAGTCCAGCGCCGCATCGGCAGCGCTGAACGCTGGCGTGACCGGCCCGCCGTAGGTGTCACCGTCGCGCACGCACGCAAGCGTGATCACGGGCGGCGTGCTATCGGGCGGCATGTCGTGGAAATGGACGAAGCCGCTCACCGACGACGCGGCGATCGTGCGCCGCGTGTACCCGAGCCGCACGTTGTAGTTGTAGTCCTCCACCACGATGGTGCCGTCGCAGTTGACCACCTCGACGTAGGCCACATGGCCGAGCGTGCTCACCGTGCCGTAGCCCCACCAGGCGATCGCGCCTGCCACCGGCGTGCGGTCCACGGTGTAGCCGAGCGCACGAGCGTTCGCGCCCCAGTTGCCGGCGTTGCCCCAGTGGCCGCCGTCCATGTAGTTGTAGAAGCTCATGGGGCCGGCGTTGCGGTTCATCCGCCACGCCACGAACGACGTGCAGTAGCTCTTGTAGAAGCCCCAGGGGTCGACACCGGTCTGACCCGGATACGGGTAGTCATCAGCGGCGAGCGCAACCGTGGGTGTTGCAAGCAGCGCGGCCACAACGAGCACTATGATGCCGAGCCGGACCCGGACTGGGTGTCGTGAGCTCCTGATGCCGGTCACCATCCTCGGCACGCGGGCGGTACCAGGCCATTGTAGGGGAGCACGACGGGGGCGCAAGCGCGCCATCCGGTCTGCCCTGCGCCCTTACCCCTCCCAGTCCCAGCCGATCTCCAGCACGCCCCGGCCGCCGCCCTCGTAGAAGGCCATGACGATGCTGTACTTCCCGTCGGTCCAGGTGAGCATCCGCGCGCCGCGGTCGATGGCAAACTCGGGCTTGTCGCCGTAGCGGTCCTCGTAGTAGGCGTACACGTCCTCGAGCGAGAGGTCAGGCGTGTCGTCATCGTTAAGGTCGGCGATGTCGAACTGTCGCCAGAACGCCATGTCCGTCCGGCGGTAGAGGTACTCGTAGTACTTGTCCTCGAAGAACACGAACTCCCCGGGCACCTCCACCAGATCGGCCGGATACTCGGCGAAGAACGCGTTGACCTCGGTCACCTCGGCCTTGGGCAGGTCCACCGAGATGTAGACCGCGTTGTAGCTGCTCTCCTCGGTGGTGTTGACCCACACGGTGTACTTCCCGATCGTGCCCTCGATGGAGCCGTCAGACGCATCGCCATCGGTGGTGGCGCTCATGAGGCCGAGGTAG
>JAFGUS010000001.1 GCA_016938395.1 Coriobacteriia bacterium
CTGGGGCCGGTGGAGCACCTGTCAACGGAGCCGCAGGCGCTGCTCGTGAACCTGCCCGACAAGTTCGTCGAGTGGACCATCGGCGAACCGTTTGCAGACGATTACTTCTACTACAGCGACATGGGCGACAACCTGCACACCAAGATGTACAAGGCGATCACACTCCCGGCTGATGCTCAGTTGAGTGCGATGGTCAACTACGGCATCGAGGAGGGTTACGACTACGCGAGCCTGATCGTGTCCAGAGACGGTGGCAGCACGTGGGACATCGTGCCCACCAACCTCTCGAACTCCACCGTGGCGGCTAACGCCATCGACGGGTTCTCAGGGGGCTGGGTGTCACTTGCCGCAGACCTGTCTGCGTACTCGGGTGACGTGCTGCTCGGCTTCGGCTACGACACCGACGGTGGAGTGGCAGAGGTCGGCTTCATGATCGACGAGATCTCGATCACCGGCTTTGACACCGATGGCGCTGAGGCCGAGGCGGGCTGGACCTTCAAGGGCTTCAAGACGACCACCGGCTACGAGAGCGGCGACTACTGGAACTACTACCTGGCCGAGTACCGGCAGTACTGGGGCTACGACGAGGCGCTCGCCAACTGCTACAACTTCGGCTTCCTGCAGGGCAAGGACGCGTTGCCGCTCTGGACTGAGCGCTTCAAGTACCAGCAGGGTCTGCTCGTGTGGTACTGCGACGCATCGGCGCCGGACAACAACACGGCAAATCATCCCGGGTCCGGTATCGCGCTGCCTATCGATGCGCATCCGGATGCACTGAGCCGCGGCGGAGCGAAGAACAAGAGCGCCAGCCTGCTGTGGCGCAACCGCATCCAGACGTACGATGCGCCGTTCGGGCTCGAGCCCACCGATGCGATGACGCTTCACTACAACGGGCTGCCGTATCTCATCAAGAGCCTGCCGGGCAACCCGATCTTCAACGACATGGACGACTACTACAACGAGCTGATCCCGCTTAACAGCGCCAATCATCCCAACAGCGGGACCGTCATCGAAGTGCTCGGAACGGCGAGTGCTGACGACGGAGGCTCCTACATGGGCGTTCGCGTCACGGCACCACTGCTGCCGTAAGTCGGAGCGTTGCGCGATCGAGTACCACAAGCGTGACAACGGGGCCCCCGGGAGACCGGGGGCCCCGTACGTTGCCAGTCCATCACGCGACCCGCCACGCCGTCTGCCTTGGAACGGCGACACCGTCGCTTCCGGCGCGTATACTGCTCCAATCATCACGCGGTGCGAACGCTCACCCGTGGGGCTGCGCACGGCGGCTTGCGGTTCGCGGGAGCGGGTATCGCCGGCACGAGCGAACGGGAGGCGCGATGGGCTGGGTGTACGTGGTCGGCGCGCTGGAACTCGTCGCCGTACCCTTCGCAGTTGTCGACATCATCGCTCTGCGCAAGGGCGTTGCGCGCTCGCTGCCCCTCGTCGCGCTCGGCATGAAGATCGCCGTGATCCTCGCCTACGCGGTGTGGTGGCTGTACTTCAACGTGATCACCTCGGCGCAGTCGATGGAGGACCTGGCGGTGTTCGCGGGTATCCTCGTAGTGTCGGTGCCGGTGCTTATCGTCTCCGCAGTGCTGGACATCATGATCGTGCGCGCACTACTGCGGGCGCGGAAGGGAGTCTGAGAAATGACTGCAAGCGAGCCCCTCGAGCGCTTCGTCTTCGACGTGCCCACGCTCGTTGCCGACCACCCGCCGGTCATCCACGATCCCAACAAGCGCGCCGTCTTCGAGGCTGCGTGTCCGGATGGCTGCGTGTATGCCGGCGAACTCGGCTATTCGCGCTGGCCGGCATTCTCGCTGCCCGAGCAGGTCGACCCAGCGGCGGGTCTCGACCGCATCGTGACGATCCCCACCGTCTACACCTACGAGCCGGCTGTCGACATGCCCGGTGCGATGGAGTGGCACGTGAACTTCGCCGACCCGTTCCTGTTCTTCGCCTACGGCACGGGACTCTTCGCTCAGGACGAGATGATGTGCGCCGAGCACCCCGTGCTCGGGTCGCTCGTGGAGGCGCTCCGCGAACGCGGGCACGCGCCGGTGACCGAGGAAGGCGGCGCGCCCACCCCGGTACTCGTGACAGGTGCCGAGCGGCGCTGTCACGTGATCACGGCTGCCGACGAGGCAGCCGGCAGGCCGCGCGGTCTCTACGGCAACGAGTTCTCAGCGGCTGATGAGACCGTCGTCCGTGCGGCCACCACGCGGATCGATCCGCCGTCGATCACCAACATCATCGCGATGGCCGCGCCGAGCTACCGGTCCGGCCGCTATGCGCGCGCCACCATCGAGCACGTCCTGGTCACGGCGTACACGGGCTTCGCGGCCGCGGTTGCCGAGTCGGCACGGCTCGCTCCCGGTGCGCCGGTCATCATCCACACGGGCTACTGGGGCTGCGGCGCGTTCGGTGGCGACCGCGTGCTCATGTCGCTCGTGCAGGTGCTTGCAGCCGGGATGTCGGGCGTTGACCGGCTCACGTTCCATACGGTCTCCGAGGTCGGTGCTGCGCCGTTTGAAGAGGCGCTGCGTGTCGTGCGCGAGGACCTCGCTCCTGCCGGTGAGATGCCGGCGGTCGAGGCCATCGACCGCATCGATGCGATGGCCTTCGACTGGGGCACGAGCGACGGGACGTAGGACCCGGGTCGCGCCCACCCCCTCTCGCGTACTATATGAGTAACGGATCCAGCCGGGCGCCTGCCGCCGCCACCCGTGGCTCCGGTTCCCGGCGTGACACTGCTGCCGGGAGGCGATCATGGCCGACGCACACGAGCCCGATCTGACGAGCACTGACCCCGCCGAACACGCCCGCGCGCTCATGGACCGCGGTGTGGAGGCGGTCCGTGCCGGCGACTACGAAGGTGGTGTGGCGCTCCTCACGCAGGCCGAGGAGGTCGCGGCCTCCGCCGGCATACCACCCACCGCGATCGCGGCGCACATCAACCGCGGGTGGGCCGCGTGGGTGGCGGGCGACGCGGATGCGGCGATCCCGCTGTACGCCGAAGGCGCGGAGATGGCTCGCGAGGCAGGCGACATCGAGCGGCTGCGCGTGGCGCTCGCCAACCTCGGCACCGCGCTTCGCAAGACCGGGCGTGCCGGGGAGGCCGTGTCCGCTTACGAGCGCTGCCTGCCCGACCTGGCCGACGACCCTGCCGCCGCAGCCGAGGCGCTCCTCGACCTTGGAATGATCCTGGAGGAGTCGGGCGCTTCAGATGCCGCTACCGAGCGGTACTGGGACGCCTACGAACTCGCCCGCGACAACGA
>JAFGUS010000223.1 GCA_016938395.1 Coriobacteriia bacterium
ATAGCGCTCCGGCCACCTGGAGGAACTGTCGTCCACGGTGAGCGAATCCCGCGATATCCCGGCCGGTCGCCGCGTGTGTCATCTCGGTCGGAACTTCGGCGATGCGCAGTCCGGCCCGCGCGACACGGACGGTGAGCGCCACCTCGACGCCGTACCCACGCGCGAAGGGTGTCGCCGCCTCCCATGCCGCCCTGCTGAGGACGCGCTGCCCGGAGAGCGGGGCGATGGGCTCGTAGCCGGAGAGTGCGCGTATACCCGCTCGGGCGAGACCTTTCACCAACCCGATACCGCCCGAACCCGCGGGGCGGGGGAGCGTGGCGATGGTCATTGCGGCGTCCCCCGCCAGCACCGGCGCGAGGAGCAGCCACGCCTGTTCGGCGGTCTGCCCGAGATCACCGTCGAGCAGCACGACGATGTCGGCGTCGGCGGCGACCGCGTCCAGGCCCGCCTGGAGCGCGCCGCCCTTCCCGAGATTCTCCGTGAGCTCGATGACCTCGGCTCCGGTGTTGCGGGCCAGTGCGGCGGTCCCGTCGGCGGATGCGTCATCGATGACGATCACGCGATCGATTCCCCGGACTCCTGACGCCGCAGATACGGTGGCCCCGATCCGGTCGGCCTCGTTGTGCGCGGGTATGAGTGCGATAACGCTCATCGCGCGTCTCCCCGTCGCTTGAGCCTACGGACGATGGGAGCGGTGATCTCGGCCAACCCGGTTACCCGGAGCGCCATCATCGCGGCGTATGCAGCGACCAGGCCTACGACTCCCGCTACCGTCAACTGGAGAAGGAACCCTCCCGCGAGGACGAGAACCGGCTCCATCATGCCCGCGACCACCCAGGCGACGGCGGCACCAGCGGCGGAGGCCGCGCCGACCTGCAGGAAGGTCGCGGCGAGGGTCTTTCCGTCGAACGGTCCGACACGCCTTCTTAGAATGACGAGCAGGATCGCGGAGTGGACGAGGTAGAAGATGCCGTCAGCGATCGGGATGCCGATGATGCCGAGACCGGCCCAGCCGCCTGCTCCTGTCGCGAGCACGACGTAAAGGACGACGTGGATGGTGGTCGCGACGATGTTGGTGAGCATCGGAGTCTTTGTGTCCTGGAGCGAGTAGAACGATTTCAGCACGTACATGTATCCAGCGAAGAATACGAGTGCGAGCGCCCACCACATGAGGACGTCAGCGACGATCGGTACGTCGGATGCGGTGAACCGTCCCGCCTGGTACATCGTGATCACCGGTGTCGCGAGCGTCGCGAGAAGCGCTGCGAGCGGCATGATCAACACCATCGTCGAGCGCAACCCCCGGGTGAACATCCGTTTGAAGCCCTGCATATCGGCCGCGTTCGCGCGCTCGGTAAGCTCCGGGAAGATAGCGGTGGCCAGCGCGACCGCGAAGATACCGTAGGGGAGCTGGTAGAACTGCCATGCGTACCGGAGCGCGGCCTGTCCGCCGGGTCCGGTGGCGAGCGCGATGTTGTTGCGGAACGTGACCGCCGCCATATTGGTGATCACGTAGATGAGCGTGGGGACCATCTTGACCCCCACCGTGCGCAAAGCGGGGTGGCGCCAATCGATCCTCGGCGTGTAGTGGCCGCCGAGTTTGAGGATGCTCGGGATCTGCACGACCGCCATCGCCACGACGCCGAGCGTGGTTCCAACGGCGAGGCCGGTGAGCGCGAGCTGCGGGTCGCTCTCGCGGAACGGTACGTAGAAACCGAGCAGGGTGATCGTGACGACGAGGTTGTTGAAGATCGGCGCGATAGCCGGCGCGAGGAACTTGCGATAGGAGTTGAGCACGCCCGCGAACACGAGCTGCGCGCCATAGAAGATGATCTGCACCGCGAAGAACCTGAAGAACCAGGTGGCGAGCTCGGCCTGCTCGGCGGAGATCGTCAGGGTCTGGAGCCGCACGAGCGGCCCCGGCCAGATCGTGGCCACGAGCGCTACGGCACCGAGCACGAGCACGATGATGTTGAGGACGTAACTCGCGAAGCGCCAGGCGTCTTCCTCGCCGTCCTTCTGCATCCGCTCCATGAACAGCGGGATGAAGACGCTCGAGAGCACACCGCCCGCGAGCAGCTCGAACACCATGTTGGGGAGGTTGTTGGCGATATCGTAGGAGTCCGCGATCGCGGTGAGGCCGAGTGCGAACGCCATCGCCCAGGTGCGCACGAAGCCGGTGAGGCGCGACACGAGCGTCGATGCGGACATCAACGCGGTCGAGCGCGCTATCGATGGTTGGGCGATCGTGTCCTCCTCGTGCGTGTCCGGTCTCGGCCAAGTGTAGCCGACGACAGGGCGTTACCGTACCGGTGTCACGTTTCGGTATACTGGGCGAAGGGCACTCAGAACCGGGTCGGCCTACGGTTCGATTCGCTCACGTCCCCCTGCTCGCGCACACCCGCTTCGCCATGCCCAAGACCATCGCCGAGGAGACGCCATGAGACTAACAGGACGCGTGTTTATCGCGGTCCTCCTCGCGACCCTCCTCGTATCATCGGTCCCCGCGGTGGCTGCGGAGCCCGATGTGCGCACCGTCGTGATGGTGCTTGCGCCATACCTCACCTGGGATGACATCACGAGTGGTGAGATGCCGCGCACGGCGGCCATGGCGGATTCGGGCGCGGTGGGTAACATGAACATCCGAAGCAGTGCGCGCTACGCCTCGGAACTCACACCCACGCACATCGCGCTCACCATGTCGGCCGGTGCTCCCGCCGCGTTC
>JAFGUS010000224.1 GCA_016938395.1 Coriobacteriia bacterium
CACCACATACTCCGGGTGGGCTGCCTCGAACGCCGGGATGAGCACGTCGAAGAGCCCCGAGTCCTGAGTGGAGGTCGTGGACGCGAGGATGAGCTTCGTCGGCTCAGCCGTCGGCTCTTCGGCAGCGGGCTCCTCGGCGGGTGGCTCTTCCGCGGACTCCTCCGCGGCACAGCCGGCAAACGCGAAGAGAAGCGCTAAGGCCAGGACGAGAACGGCGAGTCGCCAGACGGCAAACTCCTTCAAGCGGTCGATCATGGTTGCTCCTTTCCGAGTACGGGAGGCAGGTCCGTTTCCGGGTCCCACCCTGTCGGCCCTGCGTCCGTGGCGGCCGCTCTTCCGCGGTAGGCGCACAGGGCTCGGAGACTGTGGCCCGTGCATCGGGCACGGGTATCGACCAGAAGTGTACCGCAACGGCGCGCGCGAGCAACCGCGGCGCCCGACGTGGGGAGTGTGAGCATGTGCGACATGGGCGCACCGGCGTGGTCTTCTCAGACCGCCACGCGCTCGCTACAGCGCGCCCCGCAGGTGGTTGGCGAGCGCCTCGCTCGCTCGCGTGAGGGTGCGGCGCGGGAGCACGAGGAAGAGCGGACGAGCCGCCGGGAAGCCGGCTCCCACGATCTGCGCCACGGTGCCCAGACCGATGGCCTTGTCGGCCACCTGGGCACTCACGATGCCGAGCCCCATGCCACCCTCGACCGCGCTTACGATTGCCTCGTTCGTCCCCAGCTCCATGACGACCTTGAGCTCGGAAGGCTCCACGCCGCTGCTCCGTATGACGTCTTCTGCGGCCGTGCGGGTACCGGAGCCGGCCTCGCGGACGATGAACGGCTCGTCGGTCAGATCGGAGAACGCGAGCTTCGGGCGCGACGCCAGCTTGTGCCCCGGTGGACAGATGAGGAGAAGGTCGTCGCTGCCGAGCTGCTCGTAGTGCACGCGAGCCCCGTGGACCTCGGCGCCCGACATACCCAGATCGGCCTCGCCCTCCTCGACGTGAGTGACAACGTCCGCCGAGTCGTACACGCGTAGCGTGACGCCAACCTCCGGAAACTCCTTCAGGAAGCTGCCGAGGATGCGGGGCAGCAGGTACTGGCCGGGCGTCGTGCTCGCCGCAACGGTGAGACGCCCGCCAACGACGTCGGAGAGCGCATCGAGCGCGCCGCGGGCGTCATCGAGCTCCTCGAGGATGCGGCGCGCGTACGGCAACAGCGCACGACCCGCCTCGGTGAGCTCCACCTTGCGGTAGCCGCGATCCAGGAGCGTGGCACCGACGTCGGATTCGAGGGCCTGGATCTGCATCGTCACCGCGGGCTGGGACACACCGAGTATTCGCCCCGCCTCGGAGAACGACTGGTGGTCGACCACCGCCACGAAGGTCCTCAGTTGGCTCACGTTCACGCGCGGCTCCTCCCTGCTGCCTGGTGCGCTCCCATGCTACCGCAACCCGCACCTGTTTGAGTCGCGCGTGTGTGTGGGACACTGTGCTAAGTGAGAAGGGTTCTCACTTACCGCCGGGGAGCCGGCGAAGCGAAAGTGTCGATCCTGTCGGAAGGAGATGCGATCCGGTGACACCCATCACGAAGACACCGGGGCAGCCGTGTCGAGAGGCTTCACCCGCCGCCCTCGCCCACGTCGGCGCCGCCCGCACTCTGTACGGCCACGCCCGCATGAGCGACCAGCGCGCAGTCATCGCCGAAGCCGTTCTCACCCTGGACTGCGCGTTCACCGCCGAGGAGTTACATCAGGCGCTCACGGACAGCGACCACCGGATCGGCCTGGCTACCGTGTACCGTGCGCTGTCCGCCATGCAGGCCGCGGGCACGCTCGCTACCGCGGGCCAGCGTGACGGCTCGGCACTCCTCGCCCGCTGCGGAAGGAACGACCATCACCACCACCTGGTGTGCACCATGTGCGGCCGTGTCGTTGCGGTGGACTGTCCGCTCGGCGCGTCGGTACTCGACGCCGCGAAGCGTGACGGACACCTGGTGACACGCCACGAGATAACGCTCTACGGACTGTGCGCCACCTGCCGCACCGACGGAGGCGAGGTCTGATGTCACACATCCACATCCCCGACGGCGTTCTCCCTGTCTGGCTCTGGGCAGGGGGCTGGCTTCTCGCGCTCGGGCTGATCACGCTGGCAGCCCGATTCGGCGGGCGTGCCGGCGCGCGGCGGGCGGTCCCGCTCATCGGCGCCGTCTCGGCGCTCGTGCTCGTTGCGATGTCGAGCGAGATCGTGCCCATCGCCTACCACATCAACCTCACGGTCGTCGCCGGCGTGCTGCTCGGCCCGTGGCTCGGCGCCATCTCGGCGTTCATCGTGGTCCTCGTGCTCGCGCTCCTCGGCCACGGTGGCATCACCGTTGTAGGCCTCAATACGCTCATGATCGCCGCCGAGATGGCGATCGGCTGGGCGCTCGTCCGAGGCGGGGTGCGCCTGATCGGCCGCACGCGTGTGGGTGTCGTATCCGGTGTGGCGACCGTGCTGACGCTCGCGATCACGACCTCGCTGCTCGTGGGCATCGTGGCGCTCGCGGGCACGGGTGGGGCCATTCGCGAGACCGGCGCACTCGACCCCGAGACGCTCGAGTTCCGCGACCCGTTCTCCGAGGGCGTGTTCTCGCTCGGCCTGCTCGGTGGCGAACACGAACACGACGCCAAAGCGGACGCCGACCATGAAGGAGAGACCGCCGAGGAACACGCAGCGCATGCCGAGGAGACGCCCGAGCCCGGACTGAACGTCGGGCGGTTCGCCGCGGTGGTCTTCACGCTGGGGCCGATCGGCTGGGCGCTCGAGGCGCTCGTGACGGCCGCGATCATCGGGTACGTGGCGCGCGTGCGCCCCGGCCTCGTCTTCGAAGGTGCGCTCGCAGCCGATCACCGCCCGCGCTACGGCGATGAGCAGGGTGGCCATTAGTGGACGTCACCGCCGTCGACCGCTCGGCCGTCACCGGCGTCTCGCCGCTGCATCGCGCCGCGCCCGGCACCAAACTCGTCGGCACGGCGCTGGTTCTGGCGGCGGTCGTTATGGCCACCGACCCGCTCGTGATCGCAGCTGTCGCACTCGCGCTCGTGGCGGTGGCGGCGTCGTTGCGACTGCCGCTCAAGGAGATGCTGCCGCTCGCGCTCTACCCCGTGGTCTTCGCGGTGGTCTTCGCGTTCGCCGCTGCGCCGGGTCCCGTCACCGGCGCGCTCATCGTACTCAAGGCCGTGACCGCCGCACTCGCCGTGGTGGTCCTCATGTTCACTACGCCGTACCCGCAGGTCTTCGCACCACTCCAGCGCATCACGCCCACGCTCGTGGGCGATGCGCTGCTCATGACGTACCGCTCGCTCTTCATCCTCGCCGAGAAGTCGGCGGACCTGCTCCGCGCCGTGCGGTTGCGCGCGGGAATCTCGGCGCGGCAGCCGATCCGCGGTGCGCGCGCCACCACACGCGCCCTCGGCGGGCTGCTGCTCTACTCCTTCGACCTGTCGCAGCGCGAGTACGACATCTTGCGCCTCAGAGGGTACGAAGGCGGGCTCAAGGTCACACCCAAGGTGAGCACGGCGCCGGCCGCAGACGTGGCCTCGATCGTGTTCGGCGCGGCCGCGCTCGCGCTCACGCTCGTCTTTCGCTTCTCACCCCCGCTCGCCGGCTACGCGTGGATCGCCGCGCTGGTCGCGTCAGTCGCGCTCGCCCTCGGCATTCTCCTCGGACGGAGGCCCCGATGAACCCGCACACCCACGACGTCACCGACCACACACCGGCCGACGGCGCCCACGGGCACGGCCCTCACGACCACGGCGGGCCGCTCCATCACACACACGACCACGGGCCGCTTGCCGGCGCCGAGGAGGTCGTGCGCATCAGTTGCGTGCGTCACACCTACGAGGACGGGACGAGCGTGCACCTCTGCGGCCTCGACTTCCTCGCCCACCGGGGTGCGCGCGTGGCGGTGCTCGGCCCCAACGGCGCGGGTAAGACCACGATGCTCTTCCACATCCTCGGACTGCTCACGCCGCAGGAGGGTGAGGTACGCGTCTTCGGCGTGGAGCCCGCGGTCGAGTGGCGGGCCATCCGCCGTCGCATCGGCGTGGTGCTGCAGAACGTGGACGAGCAGCTTCTCGCGCCAACCGTGCTGGACGACGTCGCATTCTCGCCCCGCCAGTACGGCCTTCCTGAGACCGAAGCGCTCGAGCGCGCACACCACGCGCTCGGCCTGCTCGACATCGAGCACCTCGCGGACCGCGTGCCACACAACCTCTCCGGCGGCGAGAAACGCAAGGTGGCGCTCGCCGGCGCGCTCGTGATGGACCCGGAGCTGCTCGTGCTCGACGAGCCCTTCGAGGGCCTGGACCCCACGTCGCGAGCCGGTCTCCTCGGCCTGCTCGACACGCTCGCCCGCGAGCGCGGCATGACGATCGTGCTCACTACGCACGACATCGACACGGTGCCCGAGTTCGCCGATTTCGCCTACGTGCTCGGCCCGGGCGGGAAGATCGCGCTCTACGGCACACCGGAGGAGCTCTTCGCGAGCGCCGACGTGCTCGCCGAGGGCAACATCAAGCCGCCGGTCTTGGCCGAGCTCTTCGCGCGACTGCGCGAGCGGGACCCCGGCGCGCCGGCGCCTGCTCTGTCGGTTGCCGAGGCCGTCGATGCGCTCACGGACTGGAAGAGCTGCAACGAGTGACGCCGGTCATTCGGACACGGTACCCCTGTGCGTCGAACGGCCGCTGCCCCCGTACCCCACGGAGGTGCTCGGACGAGCCAACCGCCGCGTACGCGTTCTACGCCTACCCCACCGACACGATCGAGCCCACCGCCATCAGCAGAAGCGCCACGAGCGCGAGGCCGAGCGCGACCGGGCTTCCCCACACGCCGAGCGTCCACGCCGGGTCCCGCACCTCGCCGCTCCGCTGAGCCTCTCGGTACATCGGCAGCGTGATGAGCGCGAGTACGAGCGCCGTGGCGCCAGCGGCAAGACGGAGCCACTCGAGAAACTGCCACACTCCCAGCCACAGCACGAGAAGCGACGGAAGCGTAGCGGCGAGCCAGGCCATGCGCGGGGAGGCACCGGTGCGCTCGTGCACGATGTCGGCGAGCGCGAGCGAGACCGACCAGTAGCTCGTCACAAGTGCGGCGACGATCAGCACCGAGCCGACCGTGGCCGCCCACGGACCGATCGCCGCAGAGATGCCGATGATGGCGACCTCAGTGACTTCGGCAGATACGCCCAGCGCTACGAGCGCCACGAGCGCGGTCAGGACACCGTTGATGGCAAGGCCGATCATGATTGCGCGGACCGCGCCGCGCGCGTCGGGAGCGAGGCCCTTCACAACCTGCGGGACACTGTAGAAGGTCCAGTACGCGTACATCACCATGCCGTACAGAGCGAGCCAGCCGGTCGTGCCGCCCCCTCCCACAGGCGCAAGGCGGAACGGTACGCCCACGGCTCCAACGCCGATCGCTAGCGCGAGACCGCCCAGAACGAGCGCGCCGAACCGCTCGGCAACACCCACCGCCTTCAGGCCGAAGAAGACGACACCCGCCGAGACGACGTAGACGAGCACCTCGGCAACACGCCCGGGAAGCCCGGTGAGACCAGCGACGATCTCGCCGGCGCCGGAGACGTACGCCGCCAGGTTAGCGAGGAACGCGACGCTCAGGAGCGCGAACACCGCCCAGAGCAGCCAGCGCCCCACGCGCCCGCGCATCACATAGAGGCGCATCAGTTCGACGACCTGCAGGTGACGTCCGGTGCGGAAGAGCACCTCGGCGAGCATGAGGTGCACGAGCGCACTCGCCGCCCACGCCACCGGCAGGATGAGCGCGAGGCCGACCAGGCCGACACGCTCGGCAAGGTACGGCACCGCCATGATGCCCGCGCCGACACCGGCGCCCACCATGAGCGACGTGGCCTCCCACTGGGTCAGACGGTGTTCGGTCACGAGACTCCTCCCCTGTGCGGACGATGCGGACGATATGGCGCCGATGCGCACGTGTCCCGCGCCTGACGGTCCGGGCCCTTCACAGCGTGGCGATCTCGATGTAGGGCACCCGTCCGTCGAGGCGCGCGGATGGATCCTCGTCGAACGACAGCGCGTAGAGGTCGCTCCGGTAGGTGATGTGGGGGAACCGGCGAACGACGCCCAGGAGCGGGTCGGCATCGGCCAGACCGACCATCAGGTACGCCTTCCCCAGCACGCGGGCATGGGCGGCGGCGGCCGAAACGAGCGCGCGCGCAACGTCCGGATCGTCGCCTTCAATGCACGTGCATGCGGCGAACGCGAGCGGAATCGCCGCACCCGGCGGCGTGAGCGGGGGCGCTCCGAGCGCGCGGGCGACGAGATCGTAGAGAGGGCGCAGACGCCTGAGGCCGGGCCCGTACGCCTCGACGATGTCCTGCTTGTACGCGCTCTGGTCCCAGACCGCCATGGTGCCGACGATACTCCCCTCGCGGCGCGCGACGAGGACATCGTCGACACCCAATCTGCGCAGGACGCGGCCGCCCGTGAAGTCGTCGAGCGTGTAGGCCGGGAAGAACTGCCGGCGCAAACCCTCGGCGCGCAGGAAGGCGACAACCTCGGGAAGGGTGGTTGCCGAGGCCGGCTGCACCTCAACGCCGGGAATCCGGAGGATGGGTCGCTTGCGCAGGACGATGGCGCAGGTCGTCAGCCCCGACACGCGAACAGCCCGGATTCCCGCCGGCGGCCTCGCACCCACGAGCGCCCCCGCGGCACGCGGGTTCTCCCGGGCGATCACGCCGAAGTACAGCAGCCCGGGCGGGCTGAGCTCGCGCATGACTCGCGCTCCTCTCGGCACAAGCCACCGGCCGCGGAACTCCCCCGCGATCCTGATCTGCCCGATGTAGCCGAGCGCGGACTCTTCGCCGGAGACGAACGACCGCCGCTCGGCCCGACACGCGATGCCGGCAAGCGCGCCGTCCGGCAGGTGGCGCGCGACGAGCACGTCACACGGGTCACCCATGGTCGTGGTCCCTAAGAAGTAGTCCGGCTCGCGGGCGAAGCGCACCGCCACGTCGCCGGGCATCGCAACGGACCCGACGAGCGCGCGGACATCGGGCTCGTCGGCCGGGGTGGCCAGGCGGATGTCGAAGGTTCCGGTCATGGCGCCCCTGTCCCCGTGTGGGTCTCGCCGCTCACCGCGTCCCCAGTCTCATGCCCTGCTTCTTGAACGACTCGCGACGGTAGACCGGGTTGTACGCGAGGTAGATCGCGAGCCGCTCCAACGAAGCCATATTCGTCGCCGGATCGAGGACACGTCGCAGGATCGAGCCGGGACTGTTCCAGCGCTGACGGCACGCCCACGCGACCTCGGTGAGTTCGTCGGCGGTCATGCGCGCGGGACGAAACGCCGCGTGGTTGAAGCGGTACTCCGGATGCAGCCACCATCGCCCGTCGTAGAGCAGACGGCCCTCTTCGGCCAAGCGGGCGTACAGCGGCGTGCGCGGGTACGGCATGAGCACGTTGAACGCCGCGAACGTGAATCGGTTGGCGATCGCCCACTCGCAGGTCTCCTCGATCGACCCCACGGTGTCGTGATCGTAGCCGAGGGTCAGCGCGGCCCACGTCTGCAGGTGATGCGCACGCAGGAGGGCGATCTCCTCGGCATAACGCTCCGACGCGGCGAGGTTGGGACCCTTGCGCGCGGCGCGCAGATCGGCCGGCTCGAGCGACTCGAAGCCGATGACGTTGCCGAGGCAGCCGCTTGCCGCGAGTAGCTCGAGAAGCTCCGGGTCGCGCGCGTGGTCGATGGACGATTGCGAGACCCATCGCACCTTCAGCGGCACGAGCGCCCGCATCAGTCCCTTGGCAGCCTCGGGGTCGGCGACCAGGTTGTCGTCGACGAAGAAGAGGTCGCGTCGCCCCGCTGTCTCGATCTCGGCGATAACCTCGGCCACCGGCCGCACGTAGTGCCGATGGCCGAAGTACTCGCAGACCGCACAGAACTCGCACTTGTGGCGGCACCCGCGGCCGAACTGCAGCAGGCTCACCGGGAGGTAGCCCTTGCCGGCGTAGAGCGTGCGCCGCGGCACCACGCCGGGCTGCGGCACACCCAGGGCGCCGTCGTAGCGCGGCGCAAGACGCCCGTCGGCCGCATCGGAGACGATGCGCGCCCAGACGGTCTCGGCATCGCCGGTGCACACGGCATCGGCGTGCTCGGCCACCTCGTCGGGCAGCAGGGTGGCGTGCATACCGCCCATCACCACCGGCACGCGACGCGCACGGAACTCGCGGGCGATCTCGTAGGCGCGTCGTGCGGTGAAGGTCTCAACGGTGATCGCCACGAGGTCCGTGGGGGCGTCGTAGTCGATCTGGTCGATGCGGTCGTCGGTGAGCGTGAGGTCAACCCCGCTCGGCGTCAGGCCGGCGAGCAGTCCGAGCTGCAGCGGCTCCATGCGGGCCTCGTCGATGAAGCGGTCGTCCCGCTCCGTGCGGCCGAGCGTGGGCTTGACGAGCGTGACGTGCATGCCGAGCCCTCCCCGCCTACCCCGCTGACGACACCGCCCGGGCCAGCTGCTCGCCCCACGCCCGCGCGCGCTCCAGCTCGCCCTCCTTGAGCGGTCCGTACGTGTCGGTCACCAGGAACTTCTCGGGTGGGGCGACCTGCCGATAGCCTGCGCGGGCAAGCGACTTCCCTATGCGCTTGGCCGCGCTGCCCGGCGACCACCAGATGCGGGTCTCGAACGTCGCGTACCCCGCGGAGCCCGTGGGAAGTCCCTCCAGCCAGGAGCGCATCGACGGGTGGTCGAGGTCGGCGGGATGATCGCGGTGCTTCGGGTCGGTGCCGATCGTGCGGCGCATGGTGTCGGTGGGCAGGGCGAAGCCGAGGAGCGGCGAGCCGGCCACGACGAGGTCGGCCGCCTCCACCAGCTCATGCGTGGCGCCATCGGTGGGCAGCGCCTCGGCACCCTCCCCGATCCCCTCGGCGATCGCGCGCGCGATCGCGGCAGTGTTACCCCAGAGCGACTCGTAGACGACCACAGCGCGCATGCGTACTCCTTCGTCGGCTGCCTGTGTGATGCACCTCGGAGAGTGTACCCGTCGCAGAACGCCGCCGGGGCCTTTTCACGCCACCGAGTGTCCGGCTCTGGTGAGGGCTTCGCGTGCGCGCCCCAGTACCTCGGACTTCACGAGCACGTAGTCGGTGTCGTAGGTGGACACGGCGAAGATGCTCACCCCGGCTGCGGCCAGAGGCACTGCGATGCTCGCGAGCACGCCGGCGAGCTCGAAGGCGAGCGGCCCCTCTACGGCGAGAGCCCGCCACCCCGGCTCGACCACGGCGTCTGTGGGAACGCACGCCTCGTCACAGACGATCGAGAGTTCGTCGCTCGTCCGCGTGATCGAGAGGAGCGCGTCCCCGGTCGCCCACGCGGGGTGCGCCGAGTCCGCAGCGAGTCTGACGATCGCCAGCGGGTAGGGGAGCACGCGCAGCACGAGCGGCCGCGGTGCCGCCACGGCCTCGGGCCCGGTGAATCCGGGCGTGACGACCGTGCCCTCGAAGGCCCCGGCTGCCCGGTCCAGCACGTAGTCCCGGACGTCGGCGGGCCAGAGCGCGATCGTGTCTCGGAACCGTACCGGATCGCCCGCGAACAGTGCGCGCACCGCTTCCTCGTATCCCGGCTCGTTGCCGGCGATCGACGACACGAGGCGGTAGGCGATCTCTCGCGCGCGGCGCAGGCGGTCCGGCGCGGCTGCCACCTTACGGGCCTGCTCCACGAGCTTTCGGAGTGTCACCGATGCCCCTCCGGGCTGCGTACTGAGCCACTCCCAATGCCGGGGCAACAGTGTCACCTCGCGCCCGACCACCCCGAGTCTCGGGCGACCGGGACCGCGTTGAGATGGGGCCGCGGATCCGGCATCGGGAGCCTCGACTTCGCGATCGTCAGGCGCACCGGCGAGGGCTCGGGCCGCGGCCGACAACCTCGCACGCACATCCGCAACGCTGCCGCGGAGGTCGAGCTCGAGCTGCTCGGCGGTTTCGTCGTCGAAGACGAGGAGCGGACGCTGGTCCCCCGACTCGGCGAGCAGCTTACACGCCTCGGCGACGCGGTCGGGCGGGCCGGCGGCTATGCGCTCGGTACCCGCGAACGCGGTACACGATGTCGATCTGCGTGGATCCACGGTCTCCCCCGGATAGCATCGGCACTGGTTTCGCGCGCGCACGTGCACGCGCACACGGTGTGGTGAATTCTACCCAGGTAAAATTAGGGCGTCAAGCACGGTGTCCGCGGTGACTGCACGCGACGTCATCCCCGCGTCGCCCGCCCGCCGCGTCTACCCGAGGAACCGCCTCACGAGCGCCGCACGGTGCACGAG
>JAFGUS010000225.1 GCA_016938395.1 Coriobacteriia bacterium
GTCAGCAAGTCGGGAATCTACGGTCCGTCGGCCACTGCCGGGCTCGCGGTGGCGCTGACCTACTCGGACAGCGTGGGCACCGCCTACAACCTGGACCGCCTGGTGCGTCTCACGCCGCCCACCGGAATCTACAACGGGTCGTTGCTGCGCGACAGTGCACTCGCCGCCGTCCCCGGAGTGGATGCGGAGTACGCCAACTACCGGATCGGGCGGTATCTCGGCGGGCGCGAATCCTTCACGATCGGCTCCGAGCTGATCGAGCGCTCGGTGAGCCTCGCGCCGACGCTGCTGGGCGCTCCGTACGCCGACTGGGGCGTCGCCGGGGCGGGAGCGCAGATGTTGCTGCTCGGGGCGGTGTTCGGCTACCTGCAGGAGCGTGCGAAGCGAGCCCGTCTGCTCGTGCCGTTCCTGGTGGCGATGGCGAGCTACGTCATCAACGGCGTGAACGCTGGTATACACAACCCACACGCGATCATCTACATCGGCCTTGCCATCGTGGTGGTGCTGGCCGATGTCCTCGTTCTCTCGCGTCTCCCGGTCCGCTCCACGATCGATGATGAGGTGGCTATCGCATGAAACGAACACTTGCCGCGCTGCTGGTCCTGGTCGCTCTCACGGCCGCAGGGTGCTCCCGCCAGGAAGCTGTCACGAGCGAGGAGACGCAGGACGTCGAACTCGTGATCCTCATCAGAGCCGCACAGCCGGAGATCGCGGACTCTTTCGAGGTCGGCCAGCAGGTGCGAGTGAAGGACACGGGCACCGTGCTCGGCGAGATCACCGAGGTGACGGTGGAGGGTTCCCTGGCAGCCACGCCCGATGCCGAGGGCGAGCTACACGCATCGAGGTCGCCGGTTCTCAGCGACATCCGCCTCACCGTACGCGGCGAGGCGGTGGTGAGTGAGAGCGGCTACCGCTTTGGGAGTCAGTACGTCTACGTGAACAACGACATCAAATACCTCACGCCGTTCGTCCAGTTCTCCGGTATCCTCACGCGGATGCAGGCGGTGGGAGAGTAGCGTGGCGGAGCGGCCGGACGTGGCGCCACACCCGGGCACGATCCGTATCCTGCTCGTCTCGAACATGTGGCCGAGCGAAGGATCGCCGGTCTTTGGCTCGTTCGTGGCACGCCAGGCGGAGTGCCTGCAAGACGCCGGGGCCGAAGTGATCGTGGTGGCCAACGCCGACCGCCGCCGTGGCCCCCTGCGTGCCCTGCTCAAGTACTCGTCGCTCGGCAGGCGTGTCCGTGCGGCCGCGCGTGCCGGTGGGTTCGATGTGGTCGTCGGGCACTACCTGTATCCCACGGCGTCGTTCGCGCTGGAGGCGGCGCGCATCGCCGGTGTTCCACTTGTGCTCGTGTCCCACGGCACCGACGCCCGGTCGGTCATGCGGGACGACCGTTTCGGCCGCAGGGGTCGGGAGGCGCTTTCGCACGCGGACCTGGTGGTGGCCGTCTCCGCGGCTCTGCGGCAGACGCTGCGCGACGAGGTGGGCGTGCCCGAGCGCGTGCCCATCGAGGTCGTGAACATGGGGTTCGACGCCGGGCGCTTCAGGCCCGACCCGGACGCGCGCCACGTGCTTGGCGTCCCGGCGGGGGAGCGGGTGGTGCTCTTCGCGGGCAACCTCGAGCCGGTCAAGGGTCTGGACGTGCTGCTGGATGCGTTCGAGCGTGTCATCGCCGAGGGCGGTGCCGACCGGCTGGTGATCGTGGGGGACGGCCCGCTCCGGGGCGTGATGGAGGAGCGAGTCGCCGCATCCAGTACCCTCGGTGAGTGCGTACGCTTCGCAGGGCAGCTACCGCAGCCCGATCTCGCGCGGTGGATGGCCGCCGCTGACGTGTTTGTTCTGCCGAGTCGCGCGGAGGGCCTCGGACTGGTGCTGCTCGAGGCCATGGCGTGTGGCACTCCGTGCGTGGCCACGCGCGTGGGCGGCGTGCCGGAGATCCTCGATGAAGACTGCGGCGCGCTCGTTGCGCCTGACGACCCGGCCGCACTCGCCGCGGCGATCGCGTCGGTGATGGCGCGTGGGAAAGAACCGTACAGTGAGGCCTGTCGCGCGCGGGCCTCGCACCACACGTCGACGGTCAAGGCGCGGGAGTTCCTCGCGCACGTGCGAGAGGTGGTGGCAGGGCGTGAGTGACAATGGCAGCATGGCTGCATCCGTGAATGCGGCAGCAGAGGCGCTGCGTGCTGCGAGCGGAGGCGTGAAACCGCGGGTGCTGGTCATCCTCGGGAGCGGACTCGATGCCGTTGTGGATGGGATGCAGGTGGTCGCAACGCTTCCGTTCGGCCAGGTGCCCGGGCTGCCACAGCCCGCCGTGACCGGCCATGCGGGGCGGTTCGTCTTCGGCCATGCGGGCTCCACACCGGTGATCGCCATGCAGGGCCGCTTCCACTACTACGAAGGTCACCCGATGTCGCGTATCGCCCTTCCGGTGCGCGCGGCGCGGGTGCTCGGCTGTGAGACGCTGCTTGTGACCAACGCCTCGGGCGGCGTGAACCCCGACTACGTGCCGGGCGACATCATGCTGATCGAGGACCACATCAACCTCATGCTCACCAATCCGCTCATCGGGCCCAACGACGACGCGATCGGTCCGCGCTTCCCCGGCATGGTGGAC
>JAFGUS010000226.1 GCA_016938395.1 Coriobacteriia bacterium
GCGCTGTCCATCGCGTCTCTCACCGCTTCGGCACGCGAGCGGTCGAGCGACCGGCACTCGCCGGTGACATCGCAGCGCGGTGCCACCACGTTGGTGGCGCTCCCGCCCACGATCGTACCGATGTTGGCGGTCGTCTGCGGATCGAGACGCCCGATCTCCATCGCACTCACCGCGGCTGCGGCCATCACAATGGCCGAGACCCCATTCTCCGGCTCGACGCCGGCGTGCGCGGCCTTGCCGGTGAACGTGGCCGTGAAGGTGTAGTGCGTGGGAGCCGCGGTCACGATTCCGCCCACCGCCCCGTCGGCGTCGAGCACGAGGCATACGTCGGCCACGCAGTCATCGTGCGCGAGCGCCTTCGCGCCGAGCAGACCCCGCTCCTCGGAGACCGTCAGGACCGCCCGGACCTGCGCGCGAGCGCCCTGCTCCTCGCCGAGCCGCCTGATCGCCTCGAGGATCGCGGCGAGACCGACCTTGTCGTCCCCGCCGAGAATCGTGGCGCCGGCGGAGCGAACGATTCCGTCCTCCACGACCGGCTCCACACCCTCGCATGGCTGCACGCAGTCCATGTGCGCCGAGAAGACGACCACGGCGCCGGGTGCCGTGCCCGGCAGGGTCGCGAGCAGATTGCCGGTGTCGGCGCCGGTGACCGCCTGCGTCTCGTCGAAGCGCACTTCACAGCCAGCGTCGGCGAGTGCGGCCGCGAGATACTCGGCCACCTTCCGCTCGCGACCGGTGGGGCTGTCGATGCGTACCAGGTCGAGGAAGGTGTCGAGGACGCGGCTCATCCGCCTACGCCTTGTTCGCGGCGCGGTAGGCTACCGCAGCGCCGATGAAGTCGCGGAACAGCGGCGCCGGGCGCGTGGGCCGGCTCTTGAACTCGGGGTGTCCCTGGTTGCCGAGGAACCACGGATGGTCGGGCAGCTCCACCATCTCAACGAGTCGCCCGTCGGGCGAGAGCCCGGAGATCACGAGTCCGGCATCGACGAGCTGCTGCCGATACTCGTTGTTCACCTCGAAGCGGTGCCGGTGGCGCTCGTAGATGGTCGTCTCCCCGTACGCGGCGTGACCCTTCGTGCCGGGTACGACCTCGCACGGGTACGCGCCGAGCCGCATCGTCCCGCCCATGTCGTCGACATCGTGCTGCTCGAGCATCAGGTCGATCACCGGGTGCGCCGTGACCGGATCGAACTCGGCCGAGTTGGCACCCTCGAGCCCCGTAACGTGGCGCGCAAACTCGACCACGGCCACCTGCATGCCGAGGCAGATGCCAAGGTATGGCACCCGGTTCTCTCGCGCCCAGCGCGCTGCGCGCACCTTGCCCTCGATACCCCGGATGCCGAAGCCTCCCGGCACGAGGATGCCGTCGAAGTCGCCGAGGCGGCTTTCGACTTCTTCGGGTGAGAGGCTCTCGGCGTCGAGCCAGTGCACGTTGACCTTGTGGTCGTGGTAGATGCCCGCGTGGTCGAGCGCCTCGGTCACGGAGAGGTACGCGTCGGGCAGCGCCACGTACTTGCCCACGAGGGCGATGTCCACGGTCTGCGCGAGCGAGCGGCTGTGGCCCACGAACGAGCGCCACTCGTCGATATCGAGCTCACCGCAGTCGAGCTGCAGCCGGTCGATCACCATGCCGTCGAGCCCCTGCTCGTGGAGCGTGAGTGGCACCTCGTAGATCGAGGCCGCATCCTGTGCGGAAACGACCGCCTTGGCGTCCACGTCGCAGAA
>JAFGUS010000227.1 GCA_016938395.1 Coriobacteriia bacterium
AGCCGTCGTTCGTGACGATGACCGGGGTGCCGCAGGCCAGGCTGTCGGAGAGCTTGGCGGGTGCGTTGGCAGACAGTACCGGCAGGTCAATGAAGGAGGTGATGGAGACGGTGGCGAGCCGGAAGAGCATGAGTGCACGGTGCCGGGGTTGGGGCGGCAGCAGGAGTACGTTCGTCAGGGCATCGGCCGCCGTGCGGATGTCGTCCTCGTGGTAGCCGTCACCGGCGAAGACGAAGCGGACGTCGTCGCGCCCGCTCAGGAGCCGGGCCGCATCCAGCAACGTCGGGATCGCGTTGGCCCGTCCGAAGCGCCCGGCGTAGAGGATGACGCGGCGGTCGTCCAGGCCGAAGCTGTCGAACAGGCCGGTGCGGTCTCGGCCACGGACGGTCTCCGCTTCGTCCAAATCCACGCCGTAATGGATGGTCCGTACCTTGTCTGGGAGGGAGACGTACCGGCGCACGTGCGTCTCCATATCGGGCGATAGCGTCACGATGCGGGCAGCGTGGCGGTACAGCACGTGCTCCAGCGCGTAGAGTGCGCTCTGGGACAGTCGTCCAGGAACGGCGCCCATCTGGATGGGGAAGTCCGGCCACAGGTCGCGTACCTCGAAGATCCACGGAATGCGGTAGCGGACGGCTGTGAGCGCGGCCGCGACCGCCACGGTCAGCGGCGTCGAGGAGCCGACGACGAGGTCAGGCGGGTCGCGGCGTAGTGCAGCCGCGACGGCGCGCACCGCGTAGCCGGCGAAGGCGCTGAAGCGCCGCGCGGCGCCCATCCGGTTCTCGTAGCGCACATTGAGCATGTGCACGTCGACGCCGGGAGGTGCCCACGGGTGACGGTTTGCGAGGCGCCGGGCATGCCACGCGCGCGTGGTGAACACGGTTACACGATGGCGCCGGCCTAGGTGCCGGGCCAGCACGTAGGGACGTCCACTCGTGGGGCAGTCGGGCGTGTGGTAATGCTGGACGAAAAGCGCGACGTGCATCAGTAGCCATATTTATCGATGCACTCCTGCTCCATGCGGAGGATCGTCTCGCGGGGGCGTTCGCGGACGCGCCGGAGGCGCCGGTCCTGCATGCGGTAGACACCCCACGGCTCCAGGTCATGCGACACGATGGCCCCTGCGCTCACCACGCAGCCCTCGCCGATCTCC
>JAFGUS010000228.1 GCA_016938395.1 Coriobacteriia bacterium
GGCGACATCTGGGCGTACCGGTTCAAGGACGATCCCGTCAAGCACACTGCGGTCATCGTGAAGACCGAGGTCGGGCGGCGTGTCATGCGTGCTGCCGAGGAGTCGGGCCTGCTCGTCACGCAGCCGCTTCCCATCGAGGATGTGCTCGATGGTCAGCGCCGTGTTGCGCCGTTTCATTTCAACACCACCGCCCGGGCGCTCGTGGGCGCACGCTACGGCCTGAGCGTGCGCGACACACGTTCGCTCAGGGTGCGCTGGCACGAGCGGTGGGCAGCGCGCATCGCCGTGCGGACCGCGCTTGCAACGCAGACCGCCGAGGGCGTTGAGAGGGCGGTGCGGACACCGCGTCGGCTACTCAAACTGCGGTTGATGCTGCTCAAGGGTCTGGAGTCGATCGGGGCGGCGGCACCGGCGCGCAGATCCATCGCGATCATCGCGGCCACCGTCTACGGCAACCGTGGCGCCGAGGCGATGCTCGAGGCCACGGTTGGTAGGCTGCGCGACCGGTTGCCCGACGCCCGCTTCATCGTGTACTCGTACTACCCCGAACGCGACCGGGCGATCATCAGCGACCCTTCTGTAACGGTGCGAGCGGCCACACCCAAGAGCCTCGTGGTCGTGCACTTCCCGTTCGCGCTCCTTCTCGGGCTGCTGCGCTTGGTCGGCCTGGCCCGTGCCGCTGCGCGTTTCACCCCCGCCGCTGCGCGTGATCTCGCGCGAGCCGACGCGCTCATCGATCTCGCCGGTGTCTCCTTCATCGACGGCCGCGAGAAGTTCCTGCCCTTCAACGTTCTCACCATCCTGCCCGCCATGCTCGTTGGTGTGCCGGTCTTCAAACTCTCACAGGCGGTCGGTCCGTTTCGCACGCCGGTCAACAGGGTCGCATCACGTCTGCTTCGCTCCTGCCGTCTCGTGGTGCCACGCGGTGATGTCACACTCGGTCACCTGCGGGAGATCGACTTCCCGGAGGCACGCATGCAGCCCGCGCCGGACACGGCGTTCGCGTTCGAGCCGCGCGACTCTTTGTCGCATGAGGGTGAGGCCGAGGCAGGGGAGCTCGCCGCGTCGCTCGAGACGCTCCGGCAGCGCGGTACGACCGTGGTTGGCCTGTGCCCGAGTTCGGTGATCGCTGGCCACGCCGTGGCGCAGGGATGGGACTACCCCGGGATGCTTGCAGAGGCAGCCGAGGCGATGATCGCCGACGGGCATGCGGTGGTGCTGTTCCCCAACGCCACCAGAGCGGAGTCGGCCGATCGGCTGCGCAACAACGACCTCCCGATCATCCGACAGGTCCTCGAGCGGCTCGACGGGCGCGTGGATGCCGGGCGTCTGTTCGGCGTGTCCGGTGACATGAGCGCGGCGGCGATTCGCAGCATCGTCGAGCAGTGTGAGTGTGCTGCCGTGTCGCGGTTCCACGCCATGGTGGGGGCACTCTCGGTTGATGTGCCCGTGCTGGTGCTCGGGTGGAGTCACAAGTACCTCGAGGTCATGGCCCAGTTCGGCCTCGAGGAGTGGGCGTTCGACTACAGCGATCACGACACGGGCGCGTTCCTCGGTCGCCTGAGAGCGCTCGTGGAGCAGCGTGCCGAACTCGCCGGGATGATCGCGGAGCGGCGGTCTGCGGTGCGAGATGCGGCACTCGGGCAGTTCGATGCTGTGTGCGCCAGGTTGGCGGTCGACGGCCGCCGATAGAGGGTGTTAGGGTGTTCAGAATCGGTCAGGCGTGACCGCGTGGGTTGGCGCGCACGCCGGCGTGCAGCACTGTGACGGAACCACACGCAACGAGAATCGACGCACGCCGCTTTGCGGCACGGGAGGCTTCATGCCGGACTTCCTCGACGAGCACGCATCACGGCTGCTGGCTGCGCTCGAACGCGGCTTGCCGCTGAAGCTGCGCCCGTACGATGACCTCGGCACGCGTGCCGGCATCGCGGAGGCGGAGTCGATTGCGACGCTCAGGTACCTGCGATCGCGGCGGGCGATCGCGCGCATCGGAGCGGCATTCTCCCCGGCCGCCCTCGGCTATCATGCGGCACTCGGAGCGCTGGCGGTGCCCGAGGACCGCGTGGAGACCGCTGCTGCTCACCTCGAGGACCTGCCCAACGTGACCCACGTGTTCGAACTCGAGGACCGCTACCGCATCTGGTACGCGATCGCCACGACGTCTCGCGCGCGGCTGGACATTGCGGAGACTGAGATCGCGGCCGCCGTCAAGGCCGCCGACCGCTACCGGGTGCTGCCCGACGAGGTGTTCAAGGTCACGGTGGCCTTCGATGCCGACGGCGCCCCGGAGCCTTCCGACTCCGCCGACGTGCCGCTTGCGACGGTGCTCGACCGCGACGAGAAGGCGCTCGTGCGGCTCCTGCGCGGCGAGCTTCCCGTGACCGAGCGGCCGTTCTCGGCGCTCGCCATCACGCTTGCCGAGTGCGGTTACGACGTCGACGAGCGCTGGGTGCTCGAACGGACCCGGGAGCTCGTGGCATCGGGTATCGTCCGTGGCTTCGGCATGACGCCCCGCCGACGTTCGGAACCGTGGCGTAGCGCGCTCGCGACCTGGATCTGCGTGACCGATCCGGCGGCTGCAGGCACCGCGGTGTCGTCGTTTCCCGAGGTGGTCCACTGCTACACCCGGCGCGTTCCCGGCGCGGGCAGCGCTGTGCTTGCGCTCGTAGAGGGTCCGGATCGCTCCGAGATCGATCAAACGCTCGCGCGCATCAGTACCGTGGCCGATCTGGATGCGCCGCGGGTGGTCTACCCCATACGCGAGTTCAAGCGTGCGCCGATGCGCTACTTCGCCGAGGGTGAGGGGTAGGGGACCGTGGGAGGTGGCAAGGGCAGCAAGGTCGCGCACCGGCGTGCCGACGCGCGTCAGAGCACACCCGGAAGTCCCCAGGTTGCCACGCGCACGCTCCCCGCGGTCTGGTCGGCAGCGGGTCTTGCGCGCACGATGATCCTCGCGCTGCTCATCGCCGGCTCGCTCGCCGTCGTCGCCCCAGGTGGCATTGTCGTCGCGTTCGCGTTCGCGGGCCTCGTTGTCGGGGCAGCGTCGGCCGACTACGCTCACGCGGCGGTCTCCACGGCCGTTGGGACGCTTGCAACAGCGGTCCTCGCCGTCGTGGCATACGGGCCTGCCATCGACACGGTCATGCCGTTCGTTGCGGTCGGGGCCGCGGTTGGCGCTTCGGCGGGAGGCGTCTGGCTCTCCTCGCGCGTTCACGCACGCATCCTCGCCGCGGTCGGCCTCGTGCTGATCGTCGTGACCTTCTCGGCCGTTGCGCTTCCGATAGCCGGTGACATGGCCGATGGTTTGTCCACCGAGCCCGCCGACGAGGGCTATGCGTTCGACCCGGTCTTCTTCACCAAGGTGTTCTGGACGCAGGAGCGCGGGGTGGGGTTCTACGAGGCCTATGGTTCGAGCTTTGCGGCCGACTCACGGTTCGACGCGGCAACGCCCGACCTCGCCGGCTGGCGGTCGCCGGTGACCTCCACGCTCTGGTCGTTGGCGTTCTCCAGCGCGTCGCAGGTCCTGTACGCATTCATCTTGCTGGCCGCGGGCTCGATGTTCGCGGCATGGTTCGTAGGCCGCAAAGTGGCCGACGACGTGAGCGCATTGGCCGCTCCGGCCCTCATGGTTCCGTACTACCTCGTGGCGATCGCGGAGTTCTGGTTCACCGAGTACGAGTTCTGGGCGATGTTCGCGGTGCTGGGCTCCGCGGCGCTGCTTGTGGCTAAGCGGCCCTGGCCGGCACTCGGGCTCGCAACGCTGGCGGGTGCAATGCGCGAATGGCTCATCTCGGGCGTCGTCGCGGGGGCCGTGCATCTGGTGGGCAAGCGCAAGTGGCGGGACGCGATACCCTGGATGATCGCCGCCGTGGCGGTGGTTGCGCTCTATATCGCCAACGCGTACATGGTGCGCCGCTACCTCGTGGGCATTGGTATCGAACCGCAGCTGGGTTCGGCCGGGCGGGTCGGTGGCGGCGGGCCGCTCTTCGTCCTCTACACCCTACAGTTCTGCTCGAGGGCCTACGCGCATCCGGACGTGCTGCCGTACACGGCGTTCTTCCTGGGCCTGGCGGGTGCGGTCGGCCTCATCCTGCGCAAGCACTACTACCTCCCCGCGCTACTACTATTACCGCTCGCGGCGTTCATGGTGTTCGGCTCCGGGCGGGTGCCGGGTGACCCCA
>JAFGUS010000229.1 GCA_016938395.1 Coriobacteriia bacterium
GCCACCGTCACCTACCGCACGCGCTTCATGAGCCTCGAGGGGCCGACGGTCTGGCCCGAGGGCATCACCGTCACCGAGATCGAGGGCGAGAACCGCATCGCAACAGCTATCGAAACGGCCGAGGCCGCCTTCCCCGACGGTGCGGACACCGTGCTCATCGCAACCGCATACAACTGGCCTGACGCCCTTGGCGGCGCGGCGCTTGCCGGCGCGGTGGACGGCCCCATCTTGCTCACCGACCCCAACACGCTGCCCGCCGCGGTTGCCGAGGAGATCGGGCGGCTCGGCGCGTCCAGGGCGATCATCCTCGGTGGCACGGGTGCGGTCGCCCCGGCAGTGGAATCCGCGCTCGGGACGCTTCTCGGGTCGCAGAGCGTGAAGCGCATCGCGGGCACCGACCGCTACGCCACGGCCCGCGCGATTGCGGCCGAGGCGGTGGCGCGCCTGAGCTCGCGACCCGAGGGCTACAGCGGCACCGCGTTCGTGGCCACCGGCGCCACGTTCCCCGACGCGCTCGGTGCCTCGCCGCTTGCGGCGGCCAACGGCTGGCCGATCTACCTCGTCGATCCGCGTGGCGTGGATAGCGCCACGATCTCGGCGATGAAGGCCGCCGGAGTGAAGCACACGATCGTGTTGGGCGGCACCGGAGCGGTGTCGGCCGACGCGCAGGCCGCGATAGCCGGCGGCGTGTCGTGCTCCACCGAACGTATTGCCGGCTCCACGCGCTACGACACGGCGGCCAAGGTGGCGGCCTACGGCGTGACCGAGTGCGGCATGTACTGGTCCGGCGTGGCGATCGCCACTGGCATGAACTTCCCCGACGCACTCGCCGGCGGCGTGCTCCAGGGCCGCAGCGGCGCGGTGATGCTGCTCACGCCGTCGTGCTCGCTCGACCCCGCGGCCGGTGGCACACTCGGCGAGAACAAGGCGGCGATCTCCGAGGTGCGATTCCTGGGAGGCACCGGCGCGCTCTCGGTCGTTGTGCGCGACGCGGTGGCTGACGCGCTCAGGTAGGGCGCCGAGGTCGAGGCTGCGTTTTGCCCTCAGTCGTTCTTCCGCTCCGGCTTCTCGGCAACGGCGAGAAGCGACATGCCGAGCGGCAGGTCCCAGTGGCGGAGCAGCGGCACTTCGAGCGAGAAGATGGCCGTGAGAGCGGCGTTCACCGGGCGGATCGGCATTTTGACGCCGCTCAACGCGCGCGTGCGGGCCAGTCGGCTGACCATCCGCGTGACGAATCCTAGCGGGAGCAGCAGCAGGTTGAAGTAGGTCAGCCGCTGTACCCGCAGGCCGGCCGACTCCAGCGCGCGGCCGAGTTCCGCCGCGGTATAGCGGCGGTAGTGCTGGTTGGCTTCGTCGTGCGGACCCCAGAGCACCGGCAGGGCCGGGACCGTGAGCACGATCCGAGCGCCCGCGGACATAGCGGCGACCGCTCTACGCAGGGCAAGGCCGTCATCCTCGCAGTGTTCGAGGACGTCGAGTGCCACGACCAGGTCGACCGGATCGTCCGTGTCGATCGGGATGGTCTCAAACGTACCCGGCGAGACCGAGCAGCCCCGTCCACGGGCCATCTCGAGGGCCGACCCGTTCGGCTCGATCCCGGTGATGGCGGCCTCAGGGAGGTTCCCGGACAGGCATCTGAGGAAGTACCCGGTGCCACAACCGACCTCAAGGACGCGTGTGGGCACCGGGACGAGGCTTGCGATCGCGTGCTCGACGATTCTCCGGCGCACGACAAACCACCAGTGCGCGTCTTCGATCTCGGAGAAGCTCAAGAGGAGTGCTTCGTCCATGGGACCCAGTGTAGGACATAACGTACGTTGACACCGCGTACGGACACCCTGGTTCCCGCGCGCGGGTCGTGTTGGCCCGCCTGCTATGATGCGGACGATACCGAGCGCCGAAGGGCGGGAGCAGCGTGTCCGGCCGCACCAGTCACCGCCTGAACGATGTGTACGACCGTCACGGCGAGAAGCTTCGCTTCCTCATCGTGGGGGTGTGGAACACCCTGTTCGGGGTTGGGGCCGTTTGGGTGCTCGACCGGCTCATCCCGTACGATCCGGCCAGCGTGCTGGAGAAGCAGCTCGTTCTTGTGGCTGCGTGGGTCATCTCGGTCACCCACAACTTCTTCACGTTCAAGCTGCTCGTCTTTCGCACGAAGGGGAGATGGCTTCGGGAGTACGCCAGGATGTACGTGACCTACTCGGCGACGTTCATCGTGCAGTCGGTACTCGTGCAGGCGATCTCGTACGCCTTCGGCCTGTCCGTCTTCTGGGCCAACCTGCCCACCATCGCGGTGGTTACGGTCATGAGCTATCTGGGACACAAGCACTTCACGTTCCGCGAGCCCGCGAGTGTCTTCGAGGAGAGCGAGGCCACCGCCGAGGGCAGGTGAGGCGCGGCACGGGGCGGAGGCCGGAGCGGCGAACGCGGTGCCCGGAGCCGTGGCGCCCGCCCCTGCGGTACCATGAGAGTCACCATCGCGGAGAGGGACTCCATCATGCTCAACGGCACTTCGATCCTCATCACCGGCGGCACCGGCTCGTTCGGCAAGGCGTTCGTGCACACCGTGTTGGAGCGCTTCCCGGGTATGCGTCGTGTGGTCATCTACTCGCGCGACGAGCTCAA
>JAFGUS010000230.1 GCA_016938395.1 Coriobacteriia bacterium
CATACCTGCGGCGCGACACGCCTCGCGCATACGCGTGATGCCGCTCCCCCACTGCTCGATCAGGCCGAGCTCGCGGAACACGCGCCCGATGACCCGGTTGCGGAGCTTGGAGACGCCGCCGAGCACATCGGCGATCGTCAGTCCGGGGACGAGCATGCCGGGGCTCTCCACTTCCAGCCGGTCATCGTAGATCGCGATGCGGGTCGGAGCGCCGCGCTGCGAGTAGTCCGCGTGGACCGCCGCGTTGATGACGGCCTCCCGCACCGCCACCGGCGGATACTCGGGCACCTCCAGCCGACGAGGTCGCTCGATCTCGTAGGCCAGGGCGGTATTCCGCAGCACGAACGCCAGCGCCTGGTCGACGGCGTCCAACGGATGGCCAGTGATATCCGCCGAGTCCACGATCGACCCCCTGGTCACACCCTTGAAGCGCCCCGCCTGGATCCATGCATCGGGGTATCGCGCCAGGCGGTCGCGCCCAAACAGCAGCACGCCGCCTGCGGTGGGCACCTCGCGCCCCTGCACGACCGTGGTGAGCCGCAGCGTCTTGAGATCGGCGCGCCGGATGGTGCGCACGCCCTCGAACGCGCGCCGGATCGCGTCGAGGTCCAGCGCGTCTACGCCCAGATCGACCTCGGGCTGCTCATCGAAGCCCTCGCCCCGCGCCGACCGCCCGAGCTCGGCGATGAGCGCCGCATCAGCCCGGCGGTTGGTGGAGCCGAGCCGGACGTAAACGCCGTTGTCCGGGCCCTCCGCCGTCAGGTGGTAGGGCCGCGACGATCCGAGGTGTACCTGGACGGCCAACACATGGGTGTCCCGCCACGGGATGATCTCGATCTCGGGGAGCAGGTGAGGCGTGATCCCATCGGCGATGATGCTGGCGAGCCGCTCCTCGGAGTCCAGCGGATCGGACACGCCGACGACGGAGCCCGTGCGGTCCTCGATGCCGATGAGCAGGGTGCCGCCAGCGGTGTTGGCAAAAGCGCACACCGTCTTGAGGATCGGCCCAGCCGAGGACGCGTCGCGCTTGAACTCGAGCGTCTTGCCCTCGGGGCGCGTCTTCAGCGATTCGAGTTCCATACTCTGAAGTCTACTCCGAAGCCTAAGAAGCGCAACCGCTTCAGAGTAGATTGCCGAGTGTCCTCTGCGCGCACTAGCCCTTCGCCTTGCGGGTTGCGGCCTCACCGTCGGCGAGCAGCTTCGCATTGGCCTTGTTGACGGCCGCGAGCCGCTTCTCCCACCACTCGTTGTCGGTGAGCGGCGTGGCCGCATCGTCGGCATCGAACTCGAACTGCGTCCAGGTGTAGGCAGCCTCGAGGAAGACCGTCTTGTCGATTCCGGCTACCTCTTTCACCTCGATGCGGTGGCCGTCGACGTAGTCGCGCAGACGGAAGCCGCCGTGCTCGTACGAGACGTAGTGGAGCACGGTGTTGCGCGTCAGACGTGGCGCGTCGCGGATGATCTCCGGGCAGTAGATCAGCGCCCGGGTGCGCACGCCCGACGACTTCGGCTGCCGCGCGGCGCGCCGAGCCTCCGAGGCGGCGCGGGCGCGCTTCCCGGTGAGCCGCCAGTTCTCGCGCGGCGTGTGCGCCACCGTGCCGGCCGACTCGAGCTTGCGCAGCGCAGCACTAACGGCCGTGGTCGTTTCCTCCACACCCTCGGCCGCCAACAGCTCTACCAGTTCCGACGTCTGCGCCGGACCATGTGCTTCGAGGACCGCGAGAATCGCGTCTCCATCCATGGTAAGCACCTCCCAATTTGCCCTTCATCCGAGTATGCCTCGGAATCCAGGTGCGTGCGAGGTGGGTTTGGAGGCGGAGGACGAGGCC
>JAFGUS010000231.1 GCA_016938395.1 Coriobacteriia bacterium
GTTCACCAACGCCATCTCCGCGGTGACGATACTCGGGGCGCTGCTCCTCTTCTCATCCGAGGTGACGATCGTCGAGGGGCTGCTCGGCGCGCTTGCGCTCGTTCTCGCATCCTTCAACCTCATCGGCGGTTTCGCCATCACGCATCGTATGACGAGCATGTTCAGGCAGTAACCAGTCCGAGTACGTGATCGATCGCGAACGGAGCGTTCATGGAGTCCTGGCAAGACCTGCTCGTCGACCTCGTGGTGATCGTGGTGTTCGTGGGTGGCGTGGCGATGTTCCGCACGCCGAAGGGTGCCCGCGTCGGCACGCTCACCACCGCGCTTGCATTCGCGGTGGCCCTTGCGCTCGTCGTGTATCGCAACGGCCTCGGCCAGCCGCCAATCGTCGCGCTTGCATTGCTCGTGGGCGGACTCGCTGGCTGGGTGGTCTCGTCGACCGTCACGATGACGCGCATCCCCGCGCTCATCGCGCTGCAGAACGGCGCGGGTGGCGGAGCGTCGCTGCTCGTGGCGCTCGTCGAGCTCGGACGACTCGACGGCACCACGGACATGCTCGGCGCGGGCTTCGCGATGGCCGGCATACTCGTGGGCGGCGTGGCGCTTTCCGGAAGCCTGATCGCCGCCGCCAAGCTCGAGAACAAGATGAGCTCGCGCCCACGGCACCTCCCCGGACACAACCTCATCGTGCTGATGCTGCTGGCCACGTTCATCGGCACTGGGGCGCTCGCGCTCACACTCACGGGTGCAACGCTGCTGGTCGCGGTCGCCATCCTCGGCGTTGCCGCGCTCACGCTCGGCGTCACGCTCTCGATCCGCGTCGGCGGAGCCGATATGCCCGTGCTCATCTCGCTCCTGAACGCATTCTCCGGTCTGGCCGCGGCGTTCCTAGGAGTGGCCACCGGCAACGAACTGCTGATAGCCGCCGGGGCGATGGTCGGCTCCTCGGGGACGATCCTCACGCTCGTGATGGCCCGCGCGATGAACCGCCGCGTGAGCGCCATCCTCACCGGAAGCCAGCTTGCCGCCGCCTCCGCACCCGGGAGGCTGGCAGAGGCGGCGCCTTCGGCGACGTCGGACGTCGAGGGCGCCGCCCCGGTCGAGGCCCTGGTCGATGATGCCGTGGCCGAAGCCGCGACCGAGGAGGCTCCCGTCCCCGCCAGTCCCTCGGGCGACGACCAACTGCGGCTGGCCAAGGGCGCGCTGGCGGCGGCCACCTCGGTGATCATCGTGCCGGGCTATGGCATGGCGCTCGCCCAGGCGCAACACGAGGTCGCCTCCCTCGCGCGCAAGCTCTCCGAGGCGGGCAAGCTGGTGCGCTTCGCGGTGCACCCCGTGGCTGGCCGGATGCCCGGGCACATGCACGTGCTCCTGGCCGAGGCCGACGTGGAGTACGACGACCTCTACGAGATGGATGCGATCAACGACGACTTCGCTTCCACCGCTGTGGCGATCGTCGTCGGCGCGAGCGACGTGGTGAACCCGGCGGCCATCACGGTGGCGGACACGCCCATCTCGGGCATGCCGATCCTCCGCGCGCACGAAGCCGGCACGATCATCGTGTGCAACCTCGACGACCGGCCCGGGTACTCGGGCGTCCCCAACCCGCTCTACACCGACCCGAAGGCGATCCTGCTCTTCGGCGATGCGCGCGAGACCGTGGCGCAGCTTCGCGGAGAGCGGGCGCAGCCGGCGAGCTGACGGGGCGTACGGCTTCTCGGGTACCATCCGAGTGACATCTCTCGGGGGAGGGACCATGAGACGCGCACGTTCGCTCCTGCTTCTCGGGCTGGCCGCCCCACTCGCACTCTAGGGCTGCGCGCCGCCATCGTGCACGCCCGACGGCGCGGGCGATGATGGCGCCACCACGGATGCGACGATCGAGCTTCGGGCCGGCGACCCGGTGGAGTTCTCGTATGACGGCGAGACGCACACCGCCGAACTGGTGCGAGTGGTCGGCTCCTCGGCCGAGATCGTGGTCTCGTCCTCGCCCACCTCGTACGTGCTCACCGACGGCATCTCCGCCGAAGCCGATCTCAACGCGGATTCGCTGCCGGACGCCACGCTCGAGGTCACCGAGGTTAGTGAGAGCGGAGTGACGCTCAGCGTCACCGCTCTCGGCACGCCCGCGTACGACGAGACTGACTTCGACACGCAGGGCGGGCTCGCGCCCTACAAGGTTATCGGCCTCCAGTACTGCGATCCCGCGCTCGTCACGCTCGACGACGGCTCCTATCTGCTCTTCTACGCGCGAGGAACCGCACACCAGGTGCAGTGGGAGCACTACCGCGCCGACGGCACGCAGGTGCTCGCGCCGCAGCTCGGCGCCGGCCGGACCCCGTGGGTGCCGGGCGGGCAGAGCGAGGCGTACGATCCGATGGACGTGGTCCGCGTGGGCGATGCGATCTACGAGTCGTTCCGCTCAGGCAGCGCGGTGTACATCACGCGGTTCGGTCTCGACATGCAGCCGCAGGGTGCGCCCACCTATCTCACGCCGCAGAACGACACCTGTGCGCTCGCCACCGACGGCGAACGGCTGTGGATGGCGA
>JAFGUS010000232.1 GCA_016938395.1 Coriobacteriia bacterium
ATCATGATGCCGCCGAACCCCGCCACCCGTTCGTCGGCCGTCGCAACGAGCCAGCAGCGGTCATCGCGCGGGAGCTCCTCGCGGAAGAGCCGCTCGGTCCATGGCTCCGGAAAGCTCGACGACTCGATCACCAGCACGTCAGGCAGGTCGGCCTCGTTCATGGGCCTGATCGTCACGGGGCACCCCATCCGCCCGGTCCTGCGACACCGCCCGCAGGTGGCACCCGCAGACCGCCCGCGCGGACCTCGGCCTCCTCGGCATCGGAGAGTCGCGTGTACACGGGCAGCAGCACGGCGGGGTGGGCGGCGGCGAACGCATCCGCGCGGTCGAGCCGGGCGATCGCGGCGAGTGAGCCGGGACCCGACTGCGACCACGCGGCGCGGATGAGCGAGGCGCCGTCGGGGACCCACACGCGCTCGTCAGTGAGGTGCACGTTTCGTGGAAGCGCCGCACGGATCGTGTCGCCGTGTCGCACGAGACCCCATCCGCTGAGCGTGAGACCCTCGTCGAGCGCCCCCCACTCGGCTGCTGCTACCTCGGGGCGTAGCACACGATCGGGCGTGATGCGGATGACTCTGCCGTTCTCCACGCGGAAGAGCGCCGGGTAGACCTCGCCTCGCATCGCGTCGCCCGCCACGGCAACGAGCCCGCTGCGCTGCGCGCGCACCGCAACCGCGTCGAGGGTGCCAACGCCCACGAGAGGCACGCCCAGCCCATGCGCGAGCCCCTTGGCGGTCGCCATGGCGATGCGCACCCCGGTGAACGACCCGGGACCGCGGCCGCAGACGACCGCAGTGACCTCCGCGACACCAACACCGACGGACACGAGCAGGCGCTCGAGCGTCGGCAGCAACACGGTGTTGGCGGCACGGCGTGCCGCGAAGTCCTCGCTTGCAACCACCGTTCCCGGTGCATCCATGTCGCCCACGGCGATCGCCGTGTGATCGGTTGACGTGTCGAACGCGACGAAGGATCTCATCGTGTTTGCTCCTCGGCCCGGAGCGCGGTCAGCCATGCCGCCGCGAGGTCGCCACTCCGGGGCCCGGAGGCCCGGACCTCGAACCGCCGCCGGTCGTCACCCTCCCGACTGATGAGCACCAGGAGATGGTCGTCGGGCAGGGCCTCCGGAAACCGGTCGCCCCACTCGATCATCGCGACGCCGTCGGCATCGAGCATGTCATAGAAGCCGATGTCCTCGAGCTCGGACGCGCGGTCGAGTCGGTACAGATCGAAGTGGTAGAGCGGCAGCCTTCCCGGATG
>JAFGUS010000233.1 GCA_016938395.1 Coriobacteriia bacterium
CGCGCGAAGGCGAGCTGGCTCCAGTGGTGCTTACCGGCGCCCGTGTACTCGGTCTCCTGCACCACCACCGTGGCGTCGGTGGGCAGCTCGCGCGCAAGCGACATCGCCGCCGCCATCGCGGTGTTGCCGCTCGGCCCGCGTTCGAGGCCCTCGAGCTTGGAAAGCGCCTCCGTGACGTAGAAGACCTCGCCCTGTGTCACGGTGAGGTAGCGGTCCATGTAGCGGAGCGACCGCGCGGCGTTGCGCGGCACGTCCGCCCGGTCCGGCCACGTCGCGAACGGCACGCCGAAGCCGGTGTGGCCCGTGGTGAAGCTCTTGCGGTTGAAGTCGGTGTCGCTCGCCATGTGCAGGCCGGAGAGGTCCACGCTCGCGCTCACGATCTCGGTGTCGTGCGCCCCCATGCGCTCAAGTCCGCGGGCTGTGCCGGTGGTGTTGCCACCGCCCGCATGCGTCACCACCACGTGCGTGGGCGGGGCGCCGGTGAGCGCGATCATCTCCTCGGCGAGTTCCGCACCGAGTGATTCGATGCCCGAGACTCCGAACGGCGAGTAGAGCGATGCCGAGAGGTAGCCGGTCTCATGGAGCAGCTCGAGCATGTGGAAGAAGAGCTCCGGACCCACCGTCATCTGCACGACCTCGGCGCCGAATGCCTCGCAGATGCGGGACTTCTCCACGATCTCCGGCTGGCCGACGTGGCGCGAGTCGAACGTCTCCTGGCAGATGATGCACTTGAGGCTCGCGCGTGCGGACTGGCTCGCCACCGCCGCGCCGTAGTTGCCCGACGTCGCGGCGATCACACCCTCGAAGCCCCACTCGCGCGCGACGTGGATGCTCATGGATGCGCGGCGGTCCTTGAAGGACCCGGCCATGTTGGCCGCCTCGTCCTTCACGAAGATGCGCGCCCCGCAGCCGGGATCGGCGTACGAACGCACGAGATCGGTGAGGTTGCGCAGCTCGAGAAGCGGCGTGAGCCCCACTCCGGCGGCACGCTGGATACCACGGATCTGCTCGATCGTGTAGCCGTGGGCGGCCATCATGCCCTCGTAGTCGAAGGCGATCGGGCTGCGCTCGAACTGCGCGTAGTCCATGCCGAGCGCTCGCTTCATGATCTCGCCCTTGCGGGCCATGACCTCTTCGTAACGGGTGGCCATCTCACTCACCCGCTTCGGGCGCGGTGGACGCACGATACGCGGCCACCCGCGCCCGCAGGTCCCGCCCGATGGTCACGATCTCGGCTGGCGGCGTCCCGAACGTGTGGGTGTACCCGGGCTCGATGGCCGAGAGATGGCCACCCGTTACGAAGAGGTCATGGCCCGCA
>JAFGUS010000234.1 GCA_016938395.1 Coriobacteriia bacterium
CCCGAGCAGATGAAGATGTTCCTCACGAGGATCGGGTTCGGATCCAAGATCGTGGTGACCGGTGACGTGACGCAGACCGATCTGATCGGCGGCATGTCCGGACTGCGCCAGGTGCGCAACGTCCTCGGCGCCGTGACCGGCGTGTCGTTCGTGGAGCTCGAGCCACGGGATGTGGTCCGCCACCGTCTCGTGCAGCGGATCGTCACGGCCTATCACGAGTACGACGAGGCCAAGATCCTCGAGTCGTCGTCGAGCGATGCCTAGCAGACGGATCATCAACCGGATCGGCCGCGTGTGGCCCACCTCCGGCCCGCTCTCGACGCGTCTCGGGAAGCGCGTATTCCTCGGCGTGATCGTGATCGTGCTTGCCGCGATCCCGCTGTCGGTGCGCGTGGTTCCCCTCGGTCTGGAGGAGGGCGAGCCCGCGCCGCGCACGTTCAGGGCCCCGCGGTCGGTGCAGTACGTCGACGAGGAGGCCACCGAGGCGCTTCGCGAAGCGGCTGCCGATGCGGTGCGGCCCGTGTACGTGTTCGACGAGGATGCGCTCACCGAGGCGCGCCGCGGCATCGTGGAGTTCTTCTCGTCGGTCGGTTCGGCGCGAGCATCGTACAGCGGCGACACGACCAGCCAGGCCGCGTTCCTCGGGGAGCGCTTCGAGTCGCGCCTGGACAGCGCCACCGTCAACGCGGTCGTCGGCCTGCCTGACACGTCGATCGACGTGGTGGCCCGCAACACCGAGGGCCTGGTGAGCAGCATCCTGTCGGGCCGCATCGAGGAAGGCGACATGCAGGCCGCGCGCGACCAGCTCGCACAGAGTGCGGAGCTGATCCCGCTCAGTCTGGCCGAGCGTTTCGTCGTCATCTCGGTGGGCGACGCCTTCATCGAGCCCAACGTCAACGTGGATGAAGCGGCCACCGAGCGCGCTCGCACCGACGCGCTCGAGCGTGTCTCGCCGGTCGTTGTCTACGTCCAGGAAGGCGAGAACATCGTCGAGAAGGGCGACATCGTCACCGCCCGCGACATCGAGCTGGTGAGAACCCTCGGCGGCCTCGAGCAAGGTACCGATGCCGCCTCGGTGGTGGCGGGGATCGCACTCATGTCACTCCTGATCGCCGCCTCCGGCTGGTACTGGGCGGCGTATCACGAGCGCCTGTGGGGCCGGATGCGGGACCTCATCCTGCTCGCGACGCTTCTGCTCGGCATGATGTACCTCACCCGGTTGACGTCGCTCCTGGCGC
>JAFGUS010000030.1 GCA_016938395.1 Coriobacteriia bacterium
GAAGTAGATGATCCCGAGCGGTAGCTGCAAGATCATGTACAGGATGCTCGTCCACGTGCGCCAGTCGGTGAACCACTGCTTGATGCGCGAGGGGATGTCGCCCTCAGGCGCACCGGGACGCGGGCGTCTCGGCATGCGCACGCCCAGCATCGTCTCCACGAGCCGGCCCTCGGCGAGCGAGATCGCCCGCACCACGCCGAAGAAGAGGAGCAGCACGAGCACGCCCACGCCAATGGGCAGCAGCCCGAGCCCTGTCGGCAGGAGCGATGCCACCAGCGTGAAGTACACGGTGCCCGTCACGAGCGACAGCACGAGGTAGAAGAACGCACCGTAGCTGCGCGGATCGGCCACCACGCCGAAGAAACGCCCGGCCACGCTCGTGGGTTCCGGCCGTGGCGGAGCCTGCAGTGCCCGGGCGACCGTCACCTCGGTCTCGAGGTACGCCGCTGCGACCTCCTCGGGCGTGCCGTACCGTTCGAGCACCGCGGCACGGCATGCTTCATCATCGTCGGCGCAGTCGGCAAGCTCGGCTCGCAGGTACTCCTCGGCGTCGTAGAGCGCGTCTTGCACCAGAGCGGGGTCGGCCCCCGCGAGCGCGGCTGCAAGCGCCTGCAGATACTGCTCGATCATTTCAGCCTCGACCCCCTTCCAGCGTGGTCTCCACGAACTCCCGCGTGCGCTTCCACACATCCGACCAGGCCGCGAGCACTGCCGAACCGTCCGGCGTGATCGCGTAGTACTTGCGCGGCGGCCCGGTGACCGAGGGCTCCACGCGGCTGGAGAGCAGTCCCTGTGCTTCGAGCGATCGGAGCACCGGGTAGAGCGTCCCTTGCTTGACCGACAGGCCATCGCTGGCAGCACTCTCCAACTGCTTCGCGATCTGGTAGCCGTACAGCGGCGCCTCCGAGCGCTCCAGGATCGCGAGCAGCACGAGCGCGACCGTTCCCGCGTTGAGCTCCTTCTGGAACTTGCGCACGGCGGTGTCCACCATGTCGCTCACCGAAGGCCACCTCCTCGCGTCGCAGGGCTTCAACTACTACTCAGTTCACACTAGTTCGTACCCAACATACTATGAAGTTCACACTAGTCAAGAGGTAATTTGGAAATCGCCTCCCGCCTTCCGGCTGGTGTAGCATCGGCGCATGGATGCCGACGAGGTGTATATGGCGCTCGCGCTCGAGCAGGCCCGGCTGGCCGCCGCCGAAGGCGAGGTGCCCATCGGCGCCGTGCTCGTCTGCGACGGGGCCGTTGTAGCGCACGGGCGCAATGCCCGCGAGGCGGCCACGGACCCCACCGCGCACGCCGAGATGATCGCCATCCGAGAGGCGGCCGGGCGCCTCGGCAGGTGGCGTCTCTCGGGGTGCACGCTGTACGTTACGCTCGAGCCGTGCCCGATGTGCGCGGGCGCCCTCGTCAACGCGCGAGTCGACCGGCTCGTGTACGGGGCGGCTGACCCGAAGGCCGGCGCGGTCGGCACGCTCTACGACCTCTCGGCCGACGCGCGCCTCAACCACCGGTACGAGGTGACCGCTGGCGTGCTCGCCGACGAGTGTGGGCAGATACTCAAGGACTTCTTCCGGGAACTCCGCAGCGAGCGGAGCGGGGACGAGGGGTGACGGCATGAAGCGACTGCTCCGACCGGCCGTGCTGGCGACGATCCTCACGCTGGCGCTCGTGTTCGCCGCGCTCGCAGCGGCGCCGGCGTACGCCAAGTCGTACCAGATGACGCGCGTGGAGATCGTGGGCGAGGTGGCCCCCGACGGCTCGATGCTCGTCACCGAGCGGCGAACGTTCGACTTCGTGGGTGACTACACGTTCGCGTACTGGGAGCTCGACAAGGCCGACTCGGACGGTCTTGAGGTCATCGACCTCGCCGGTCCCGAGGGGCCGTACACGTACACCGGTCTCGCCTACATCGATCCCGACCGCACCCCGCAGACCTACTCGGTCATCGACTACGGCAGCTACTACGACGTGCGGGCCTACTTCCGGGCCGCAGACACCGAGCACACCATCACGCTCAGGTACCGCGTGCTCGGGGCTGCGAAGCGCTGGCAGGACACCGCCGAGCTCTACTGGAAGTTCGTCGGCGACCGCTGGGAGCTTGGCGCGAGCAACGTGTCGGTCCATATCGTCTTGCCGCCCGGCGTTACGCGTGACGACGTGAAGGCGTGGGCGCACGGGCCTTTGAGCGGCAACGTAGTGCTCAACGACGACGGCACGGTCGACCTCATCGTCGACCGGTTGCCGGTCGGGACCTTCGTCGAAGGACGCGTGGCGTTTCCCGCCGAGGCGCTCTCAGAGGCCATCGTGCGCGACACGCCCATGCTCGACACGATCCTCGCCGAGGAGGACCGCCTCGCGCGCGAGGCGAACACCGAGCGCACCACGGCACGCGTGCTCACCTACGGCTCGGGAGGTATCGCCTTCCTGCTGCCGATCGGCGCGCTCGTGTGGGCGTTCATGTACTGGCGCACGCACGGCAAGGAGTACAAGCCGCAGTTCCAGGGTCAGTACTTCCGCGAGCTGCCGTCGGAACTCACGCCGGCGCAGGTCTCGGCGCTGATGAACATGGGCTCTCCGGACGACAAGGCCGTGAGCGCCACGCTCATGGATCTCATCGACCGGGGCATTGTGGGCATCGAGCGGGTGTACGTGGAGAAGAAGGCGCTCCTCGGCCTGTCGAGCAAGACGGTGGAGACGTACCGGCTCACGCGGAACACCGGCAAGGAGAAAGGCCTCACACCGAGCGAGAAGTCGTTGCTCACGCTCATCTTCAGCACGATCGCCGGTACCGAGAGCATCACGATGGAAGAACTCAAGACCATAGTGAAGAGCCAGAGCAAGGCCGACAGCTGGGGCTCGGGCATCTCGTCGTACAAGAGCAAGGTGGCCGACGAGGTCAAGAAGCTCGGGCTGCTCGAACAGAAGGGTGGCAACGCGATGGGCGGCTTCATCGCTCTCGGCGTGGTGACGGTGCTCGTGGGGGGCATCCCGCTCGTCGCATCAGGCAACCCGTGCCTGCTTCCCTGGACGATCCTCATCGGCGGCGCAGTCATTGCCCTCGGCGTCAACATGAAGCGGCGCAGTCCCGAGGCGGCCGAGCTCGCCGCCAAGTACACAGCGGTCCGCAACTACCTGAAGGACTTCGGCAGGATGCAGGAGAAGCCGCCCACGTCGGTGGTGCTCTGGCGGCACTTCCTCACGCTCGCGGTCGTCTTCGGCATCGCCGACGAGGTGATCAAGCACCTGCAGGTGATGGTGCCCGAGGTCATGAGCGACCCGATGATGGGAACCTGGTACTGGATGATGTCGCCCGGTTCCGACGGCATGAGCCCGATGAACTCGCTCTCGACCGGCATGGCCTCGGTCTCGAGTATCGCCTCCTCGAACAACTCGTCGTCGTCGGGAAGTGGCGGCGGGTTCTCGGGCGGTGGCGGCGGAGGTGGCGGCGGAGGCGGCGGCGGTGCGGGGTAAGGCCGACGCCGCGGACGTGCGCACGCGCGGTCGTCGGCTGGCGGACCTCGGCATCTTCACCGGCATCTTCGCGGTCACCCTCGGGCTGGCGGCCCGGTTCTTCATCGAATACGGGAAGTCCAACATCTGGGCGGTCGATGGAACCACCGCCCACTTCCCGATGCTGTACTACTTCAACCTGTGGGTGCGTCGGATCGTCTACAACTTCCCCGATCCCGTGGCACTGTGGTCGTGGGACGTCGGTCTTGGCGCGGACACTATCGGGACGCTCACGTGGCCCGTGCTCGGTGATCCGTTCGCGGTCGTCAGCCTGCTGATGCCGATGGCGCAGATGGAGCTCGCGTACGCGCTCGCATTCGTGGCGCGTCTTCTGGCGGGCGGGCTGGCGTCCTTCGCGTACCTGCGCGTCATGAAGGCCCGGCCGCTCGCGGCCACGGCAGGCGCGCTCATATACGTCTTCACGATGTACGCGATGCACGGTGCGCTCCGGCATCCCTATTTCGCGAACACGCTCGTATTCCTGCCGTTCGTCCTCATCGGCATCGAACGCGCGCTCAAAGGGCGCCGGCCGTGGGTGCTGGTGTTGGCGGTGTTCGGCACAGCAGTGTCCAACTACTACTTCTTCTACATGATCACGATCATCGCGGTGCTCTATGCGGTTCTGCGGTACGTCGAGGTCACCCCCACCCGCGACCGCCGCCGAGTATTCCTGCCGACCGTGGCGCGGGTCGGTGGCCTGTACCTGCTCGGTACGCTGATGGCATCGGTCACGCTCTTGCCCTCGGCGGCCGCGTTTCTGGCGAGCGGGCGGACGGGCGGGTCCGCGTCCACCGGGCTCTTCTACACCGCGTGGGAGTACATCAAGCTGCTGCAACGTCTCACGTCGGGCCTGGCCCCGTCGGCGACCCCGTATACCGGTTTCAGCATCATCGGCGTACTGCTGCTGCCGATCCTCTTCGTGCGGCGGGGCAACTTCGCGACGAAGGTGATGCTTGCGCTGTTCCCGGTCTTCGTGGTGCTCCCGTTCTTTGGCTCGCTCTTCAACGGGATGAGTGACCCCACCGGCCGGTTCACCTTCGCGTGGGGGCTCTTCATCGCACTCGGTGCGGCCCTCGTACTATCGGACGACACGCCGCTGACCCGGCGCGAGATCCTGACTTCGGCGGGGTTCCTCGGTGTGTATCTCGCGGTGCTCTTTGCCACCGGCTCGAAGCTCACTGAAGCTGTGCTCTTCCCGTTCGTGGTCGGTGCCATCGGACTCGGGGTGCTGGTCTACGAGCGCGGGTTCCAAGCGGGTGGTGACTCGCCTGGCGGTGCTCCGCGGCGCATCGGCCGATATCTGGGAGAGGACTGGGAATCCCCCTGGACGCGGTGGGTGCTCGCTGCGCTCGTCATCGCCGGCATCGGCGGTAATGCGATGTACCTCTACGACCTGCGCTACCAGAACACGCTGACGTCCTGGGAGGACCAGGGCACGGTGCTCGCGCGCTATCTGGAGAACCCGGGCATGATCGCGCAGGAACTCCCGAAGGGCGACTTCTATCGCGTCGAGAAGCAGGAGCACGTCGGCGGGATGAACGTTGTAGCACCATTCAGCAATGACCCACTCGTGCAGAAGTACCGCGGCACGGCGGCGTACAACTCACTCATGAGTGGCTACCTGATGAGCTGGATGGACGAGATCCAGAACCGCAATCGTCGGCTTCCGTTCTCGTACTTCGGCTTCGACGACCGCGTGGGACCCACCACACTGCTCGGGGTGAGGTACTACATCGCGACTGTGGGATGGCGCCAGTACGTGCCGTACGGCTTCAAGCGTATGGATGAGCTCTCCACCGACGACCACACCGTCTACGAGAACGAGCACGCGTTGCCCCTCGGCTTCGTGTATGACGGGGTCGTGCGCCGCTCCACGTACGAGAGCCTTGATGCTCTCGGCAAACAACAGGTACTGCTCGAGGCGGCCGTGGTAGAAGACGATGCTCTCGTGACGCTGCCCGAGCGAGCGCCCAGACCGCGGGTCATCGAGGTGCCGTACTCGGTCGAGCCCACCGAGGGCGTGATCATCGACACCGCCGCACGCACGATCACGACGACCGAGCCGCAGGCCTCGGCGCGCCTGATCGTGCAACCGGTCGAGGATGCGGAGCTCTATGTGGAGCTGCGCAAGCTCGATTTCGACGCGCAGTCACCGCTCGAGCGGGCGAGTATCGTGCTCGGCGAGGAGCCCACACGCCTGGACCGCCTTGCGCTGGCCTATCGCTATCGCTTCTTCGACCAGCCTTCCGACTACACCTTCAGGTATGTGACGACCGGGCGCAGCAAGGCCGTCCGGCGCTATCGTGACGACCACCTGTACGCATGGGGCGACCACACGCATCTGGTGAACCTCGGCTACCAGAAGTCCGGCGCCGACTCGGTGACTATCACGTTCGACGGCATCGGCAGCGGCACCTACGAGGCGCTCCATGTGTGGGCGGTGCCGATGGTTGACTACGAGGAGAAGGTCGCCGATCTGCAAGCCATGGCGATGACCGACATCGAGGTGGGCACGAACCGGGTGACCGGCCGGGTGTCGTCCGACACTGACGGCCTGCTCTTCCTGAGCATCCCGTACAGCCAGGGCTGGACCGCCAAGGTCGACGGCGAGCCGGTTGAGACGCTTCGCGTCAACACCGCGTTCACGGGAGTTCCGGTCACTGCCGGTGGGCGCGAGGTGACGCTCGCGTACGTCACCCCCGGGCTGCGTGAAGGACGTGCGGTGAGCGGACTGGCGCTCGTCGTGTTCGCGGGCGTCATGATCACCGATCGTCGTCGGCGCTCTCGTGGCAGGCGGAATGCTTCGGACCCGGCGCGCGACGCACTCTGAATTGCCCCGTCAGCACGCGGCGGCTATACTCGCCTATGCGATTCGGCCGCCCGCGGCCGCCATACGGAGAGCTGACCGAGTGGTTGAAGGTGCACGACTGGAAATCGTGTGTGCGGTGTTGAACCGTACCCAGGGTTCGAATCCCTGGCTCTCCGCCAGAACACGTTCGTAGGCCGCCCCCCCTCGGGCGGCCTACGTGTATCCGGGATGGCGCGGCACGCCGAGATGCCTGCAATCGAATGGAATCCGTGCTGCCGTTCAGCCGTGTCATGCGTATCATGGCCACATGACAAACCGCCGGCTCGCCATCATCTTCGCCGTGGTCCTCGTGGAGATGCTGGCATTCAGCATCGTCCTGCCGCTGCTTCCGTATCTCGCCGGCGAGATCGGCGCCTCGGCATTCCAGATCGGGCTGCTCGCTGCGGCCTATCCGCTCGCACAGATCTTCGGCGCCCCGCTGCTCGGGGGGCTTTCCGACCGCATCGGGCGCAAGCCGGTACTCATCGCGTCGATCATCGGTACGGGCCTGAGCTTCGTGGTACTCGCTCTGGCGCGTGCGCTGCCGATCCTGTTCGTCAGCAGGCTCATCGACGGTATCACCGGCGGCAACATCAGCGTTTCCCAGGCGTACATCTCCGACGTGACCGACCCGAATGACCGCGGCAAGGCGCTGGGCATGATCGGGGCCGCGTTCGGCATCGGTTTTATCCTGGGGCCGGTCACCGGGGCCTGCTCTCGGGCATCAGCTATACCGCGCCCGCCTGGGCCGGCGCGGCGCTCTCGCTCATGAACCTCGTGCTCGTGTCGACGCTTCTGCCCGAGTCGCTCACCGCCGAGGATCGGGCGCGTCTGAGCGCCAGGCGTCGGCCGCTCTTCGATCTGGCGGCATTGCGAGCGGGTCTTGCGCACCACCGCGTTGGCCCCCTTCTGACGATCCGATCGGCCACGACACTCTCGCACGCGGTGTTCGAGACGAGCTTCGCACTCTGGGCGATCGCGGCACTCGCGGTGAGCGCGCGCACCAATGGTCTGTTGCTGGGCTATGTCGGTGTGCTCTCCGTGTTCATCCAGGCCTTCCTCATCGGAAAGCTCACGAAGCGGTTCAGCGACGACTCGCTGCTGCTCTTCTCGGTGACGCTCGGCGGCGTCGCGCTGCTTCTGTGGGGATTCGTGCCCAACGTGGGGCTTCTCGTGCTGCTGATGCCGGCCATCTCGGTGGGGCTCGCGGTCACCAACACCGTGATGACGAGCGCGCTCACCAAGGCGGTCGACCGCGACGAGGTCGGCGGCATCCTGGGTATCCAGACGTCGATTCAGAGCTTGGCCCGCGTGATCGGGCCCATCGCAGGCGGGTTCCTGCTCGAGCGGGCTCCGGTGTGGTCACCGGGTCTGCTCGCGGGTATCCTCGGGTTGGCGATGGTGCCGTTCGCGTACAAGACGCTGTGCATCAGACCCGGTCGGCGTGCATGCGAAGAGGGGGCGTCCTGACACATGGCGGTACTGCACTCGGTGGTCGTACCGGTCTACAACGAGGAAGAGGGCATCCGCGCCTTCCACGAGCGGTGCAGCGCGGCGATGGCGGCCATCGGTGATGAGTACGAGATCGTCTACGTTGATGACGGCAGCCGCGATGCCTCGTGGGCGATTCTCGCCGAGTTCGCGGAGGCGAATCCGCATGTGCGCCTTCTGCGCTTCTCGCGCAACTTCGGCCACCAGGTCGCGATCACGGCTGGTATCGACCATGCGTCCGGCGACACCGTCACGGTGATCGACTCTGACCTCCAGGACCCGCCCGAGGTGATTGCCGAGTTCGTCGAGCGATGGCGCGCAGGTGCCGACATCGTCTATGGCGTGCGCACCGTGCGGCAGGGAGAGACCGCCTTCAAGCGAGCCTCGGCCTCGATCTTCTACCGGCTCCTCGGTGTGCTCTCCGACGTTGAGATACCGGTCGATGCGGGTGACTTCAGGCTGCTCAGCCGGGAGGCCGCCGACGCGCTTCGCTCGATGCCGGAGCACCACCGCTACGTGCGCGGTCTGGTGGCGTGGCTCGGCTTCGTGGCCGAGGGTGTGCCGTACGTGCGCGAGCCACGGGTGGCGGGGGAGACCAAGTATCCGCTCGGCAAGATGGTGCGTTTTGCGCTGGACGGCATCATGGCGTTCTCGATGCGGCCGCTGCGACTGGCGATGTGGTTCGGGATGTTCATCTCGGTTGCCGCGTTCGTGACCGGCATCGGTGTGATCATCTACCGCCTTGCTGGCGGCGAGGTCGTCCAGGGGTGGGCGTCGGCGACGGTGCTGATGCTGTTCCTTGCAGGCGTGCAGCTCATGACCATCGGAGTGCTCGGCGAGTATGTCGGCCGGGTCTACAGCGAAGTGCGTGCGCGACCGCTCTATCTGCTGCGTGACATGCGGGGCTTCTCGGGACGATCGCTGGGCCGCACCCGGGCAGCGCACACACGGGATGAGGAAGACACGGGTGGCCGGTAGAGTCGGACGTCTTCACGTCATAGCGGGGTGCATGAGCAGCGGCAAGACCGGCGAGCTCATACGCCTGCTCTCGCGCCACGCGGTCACCGGTGACTCGATCGTCATCTACAAGCACGCGGTGGATTCGCGCGACGGGTGCATGGCCCGCTCTCGCCTCGGCACCGAGATGGAAGCGCGCGTGGTGAGCGGACCAGACGAGATCACCGCCGACGGCTGCCGCGTGGTGGCAATCGAAGAGGGTCAGTTCTTTGGAAACGGTCTCGCCCCGGTCGTGCGTCGCCTCATCGCCGAGGGCGCGCTCGTCTACGTCACCGGGCTCAACCAGGACTTCCGCGGTGAGCCGTTCGGCGTGATGCCCGTGCTCATGTCGCTTGCCGACGAACTGTCGCTTCTCACCGCGATCTGCCAGAAGTGTCATGGGGTGGGGACGCGCACACAGCGCATCATCGACGGCAAGCCGGCGCCCTGGGACTCACCGCTCATCCTGGTGGGCGGTGGCGACTTCTACGAGGCGCGCTGCCCCGACTGCCACGAGGTGCCGGGGCGCCCGGCTGACTAGCGCGCGCCCGGCTCGGACCGCCGCTCCACCGCCACGCTGCTCCCGGGCTGGGTGCGCGCATAGGCGAGCAGTTCCTGGCCCACATCGTTGAGCGTGATTGCGGATGCGGGGAAGTGGTCGTTGATCTGGATGACCGCCGCCGAGAGCGTCAGTGGCCCGTAGCGGACCTCCTCGCCGTTGCGGTCGGTGAGCGTGAAGTAGCCGCGGTCGCGATCCTCGTCCTCGTAGTAGTCGAGGATGCTCGTGTCGAATGCAGCGGCCGTCTCGCGCGCCACCTGCTCAGCATCGTCCTGGCTGCACAGGAGCACGAAGTCGTCGGCGCCCATGTGCCCCACGAAATGGTCTTCGCAGCCCACGAATCTCAGCGACTCGACGATGAGTTCCGAGAGGTGGCGCAGTACGAGGTCACCGCGGGCGAACCCGTACCGCGTGTTGAACGCCTTGAAGTTGTCGATGTCGATGAAGACGATGCCGAAGGGCTGCTTGCGCGAGAGCTGGAAGGCGATCCGCTCCTCGGTGAGCGCGTTGGCCGGCAGGCCGGTGAGCGCGTTGGCGAAGCGCTCGCGGCGCATGCGGCGCACCACCATCTGGATGCGCGCGTCGAGTACGAGCGGGTCCACGGGCTTGGCGATGAAGTCGTCAGCACCCGCTTCTATGGCCATGATCTCGAAGCCTGCCTCGCCCATGCTCGTCATCATGAGGATGGGTATGTTGCGGCTTCGCGGCTCGGCCTTCATCCGCTTGCAGAGCTCGAAGCCGTCGATGTCGGGCAGGTTGAGGTCGAGCACGATGGCGTCGGGCACGTGCTCGGCGAGCGAGTGGAGGCCGGTGATACCGTCTCCGGCGCCTGTGACCTCGTAGCCGCGCTCCTGGAGTGCCATCGTGATCATCTGGCGCAGCGTGGCCGAGTCCTCCACGATCAGGACGTGGTACTTGTCGCCGGACGGATGCGCTCTCATTGTGTCCCCCTCGCTCTACGGTGCATCCAGCGTAGCAGAATGCGGGCGGCCGAGGCACTCGCGTCCGCGTCGGGCCTGTGTGCCTCCCGGACGCCCCGGCGACCCCTCGGCGGCGCGGTTCTTGCTTGTGCGGTGGCGTCCCATTGAGGAAGGAAGCGTGTCATGGCTGTCACATCTCCGCCCGTCACCGTCCGCATGCTGGCGTCGCTTCACGGCTACCGTCGCGAGCGGGGGCTTGCGGCCACGGTAAACGCCGGTGTGCAGTCTGAAGGTACGAGTGCCGCAGACCTCGCACGCGCGCTCGATTTGCCGCTGGACGCGATCGAAGGGCTGTTCCTCAACGGTCAGCTGGTCGGCCTGGGCGCGACGGTGCGCCCCGGTGACCGGGTGGCGTTCGTTCCACCGGGCACGCCGGCCACACACCCGGCCTTCTTCGGTCGCACGGGAATAGAGGCGACCGGCATCTGAGCCGGTCGCCCTGGTCCAGCCTCTGTGCTGCTCCGGTCGGCCGGGGCAGCAGCGCTGCGTCCTAGCGGGCAACACCCGTTCGCTCGTGATCGCCCATCGCATGCAGCGCGCCCGCATGCACGATCTCCCGCTCGCGGGTCACCAGTGCGTGACGCACGATCTCGTCGTCCCAATCGGGGGTGTTCGGCCCCTCCTTGAACATGTTGCGCACGAAGGCGAGCATGTTCTTGGCGTAGAGCCAGCTGGAGTGGACCGGTACCGAGCCCGGGA
>JAFGUS010000031.1 GCA_016938395.1 Coriobacteriia bacterium
ACACGCTCGCGCAGCGTCTCGATGTCTGATGTGCGGTCTTCGATCATGGGTCTCACACTACCTCATGTGTCAGCGGGCAGGACACGGGTTTGCGGCGCTCACGCCGCCCGGGTCATGCGCTGGCACCGTGGCAGTGCTTGTACTTCTTGCCGCTGCCGCACGGGCAGGGGTCGTTGCGGCCCACGTTGGCGTACGGGTCGGCCTTGTCCTTCACCACGGTGGCCCCGCCCGGCGTGGCCGAACGTGCGGCACCCGCCGCGGCCGCCTTCGCCATCGCGTCGCTCGCACCGCCGCCCACGGCAGCCATCGACGCCTCGGCCGATGCCGCCTGTTGGCGCGCCCCGCCGAAGATCGTGGACTCGGAGGGCGCCGAGTACGTGACGTTGGTGACCACGGGTGCCGCCTCCGGCACGGGCTGTGCCGCCTGCACCTGGATGCGCATGATCGTGCGCAGGAAGTCGCGCTCGATCTCGGCCACCAGGAACTTGAACATCTCGTAGGCCTCGGCCTTGTACTCCACGAGCGGGTCGCGCTGGCCGATGGCGCGCAGACCGATGCCGTCGCGCAGGTAGTCCATCTCGAGCAGGTGGTTCATCCAGCGCGCGTCGATCACGCGCAGCATCACGTAGCGCTCGAGCGCGCGCAGCTGCTCGGCGCCCACCGAGGCCTCCTTGGCCTCGTAGGCCGCAAGCAGCCTGGCCGAGAGTATGTCGGCGAGCTCATACGGGTTCTCGGTGGCGCGCGCCTCGTCGTCGATGAGCTCGAGGCCGGTGATGTCGGAGAGCTGCTCGGTCAGGCCGTCCCAGTCCCACTCCTCCGAGTACGACTTCTCGGGACAGAACTCGGTCACGAGATTGGAGATGAGCTCCTCGATCATCTCCTGCACGCGGCCGCGGATGTCCTTGCCGTCGAGGATCTGGTTGCGCTCGGCGTAGATCACCTGGCGCTGCTTGTTCATGACGTCGTCGTACTCGAGCACGTACTTGCGGCTGGCGAAGTTCTGCGCCTCCACCTGCCGCTGGGCGCTCTCGATGGCCTTGGAGACCATGCCCGCCTGGATGGGCATGTCGTCGGGGATGTCGGTCCGCTCCATGAACGTGCCGATGCGGTCCATGCGGCCGCCACCGAAGAGCCGCATGAGGTCGTCTTCGAGCGACAGGTAGAACTGCGACACACCTGGGTCGCCCTGGCGACCGGAACGGCCACGGAGCTGGTTGTCGATGCGCCGCGAGTCGTGACGCTCGGTGCCGATGACCGCGAGGCCACCGGCGTCCACCACCTCGATGTGCTCGGCGGCGCACACACGCTTGGCTTCGGCGAGCGCCTCTGTGCGCTGCTCGTCGGTGGCCTCCTCGGGCTGCACGCCGCGCTCACGCAGGATCTCATCGGCAAGCGCCTCGGGGTTACCGCCTAAGATGATGTCGGTTCCGCGGCCGGCCATGTTGGTGGCGATGGTGACGGCGCCCTTGCGGCCCGCCTGCGCGATGATGTGCGCTTCCATCTCGTGGAACTTGGCGTTCAAGACGTTGTGCGGGATGCCGCGGCGCTTGAGCGCCGATGCGAGCCGCTCCGAGTTCTCGATGGAGATCGTGCCCACCAGGCACGGCTGGCCCGCGGTGTGGCGATCGGCGATCTCGGAGGCCACCGCGCCGAACTTGGCGTCGATGGTGCGGTAGATGAGGTCGTTGCGGTCGTCGCGCACCATCGGGCGGTTGGGCGGGATGACCACCACGGGGAGCTTGTAGATCTCGCGGAACTCGGCGTCTTCGGTGACCGCCGTACCGGTCATGCCCGAGAGCTTCTCGTAGAGGCGGAAGAAGTTCTGCAGCGTGATGGTGGCAAGGGTCTGGTTCTCCTCGCGCACGTGCACGCGCTCCTTGGCCTCGATGGCCTGGTGCAGGCCCTCCGAGTAGCGCCGACCCACCATGAGGCGGCCCGTAAACTCGTCGACGATGATGACCTCGCCGTCTTTGACCACGTACTCCACGTCGCGCTTGAAGAGGAACTGCGCCTTGAGCGCCTGCTGGAGGTGGTTGACCATCTGGCCCGAGGGGTCCGCGTAGAGGTCGTCGATGCCGAGCATCTGCTCAACGCGCCGGATGCCCTCCTCCGTGGGAGCCACAGTGCGCTTGGCCTCGTCGAGCTCGAAGTCTTCCTCGGGCTTCAGGCGCGGCGCGATCTTGGCGA
>JAFGUS010000032.1 GCA_016938395.1 Coriobacteriia bacterium
ACTCCCCTCTCACATGCCCACCGGCTTGACGCCGAGCACGCGGCACGTCTGTTCGTCCAGTCCGATGGAGCGCAGCCGCTCGCGGCTGCCCCGCAGGCTCTCGACCGCGTTCACGCCGAGGGCACCGAGGATCTCCTGCAGCTCGTGGCTCCACGCGTGCACGAGATTGGTGAGCCGCTCGGCACCCCACTCAGGGTCGATGCGGCGGGTGAGCTCGGGCTTCTGCGTGGTGATGCCCCACGAGCACGAGCCGGTGTGACAGCTCTGGCACAGGTGGCAGCCCAGCGCGAGGAGCGCTGCGGTGCCGATGGCCACCACGTCCGCGCCGAGTGCGATGGCCTTGGCCGCATCTGCCGAGGAGCGGATGGAACCGGCCGCCACGATCGACGCCTGGTTACGAATGCCCTCGTCGCGCAGGCGCTGGTCGACCGCTGCGATCGCCACTTCCACCGGAATCCCGATGTGGTCGCGGATGACCGCGGGCGCCGCCCCGGTGCCGCCCCGGAAGCCGTCGAGGTAGACGTAATCGGCACCGGCGCGGACGATGCCGCTCGCGATGGCGGCGACGTTGTGCACGGCGGCGATCTTCACGCCCACCGGCTTGTAGCCGCTCGCCTCCTTGATGGCGTAGATGAGCTGGCGCAGGTCCTCGATCGAGTAGATGTCGTGGTGAGGCGCGGGGCTGATCGCATCGGTGCCCTGCGGGATCATGCGCGTTGAGGACACTTCGCGGTCGATCTTCTCGCCCGGCAGGTGCCCGCCGATGCCCGGCTTGGCGCCCTGGCCGATCTTGATCTCGATCGCTGCGCCACGCTGCAGGTACTCGGGGCTCACGCCGAAGCGGCCCGACGCCACCTGCACGATGACGTGGTCCTGGTACGGGTAGAGGTCCGCGTGAAGCCCGCCCTCACCCGTGTTCATGAGTATCCCGAGGCGCTCGGCAGCCATCGCGAGCGACCGGTGCACGTTCAAGGACACCGATCCGTAGCTCATCGGCGAGAAGATGATCGGCACCTCGAGCGGCACGTTGTTGGTCATGCCGCCGCCCTCGGCGAGACGGAATCCGCCGTTGCCGTCCGAGGCGACCTTCACCGCATCGGGCTTGCGGCCGAGGTAGGTGCGCAGCTCCATCGGCTCGCGGAGCGGGTCGATGGACGGGTTGGTCACCTGGCACGCGTCGAGCACGAGATGGTCGAAGATGCGCTCGTACGGCCGTGGATTGCCCATCGAGGTGAGGAGCACGCCGCCGGTATCCGCCTGCTTCCAGACGCCCTTGACCAGGTTGGTGGACCAGTTGTCGTTCTCGCGGAACGCGAGCGTGTTCTTCTCGATGGTTATGCAGTGGGCGGGGCAGTACGTCACGCACCGGTGACACGCCCGGCACTTCTCGTCGTGCGGGATCGGCCGCTCGGCGAAGTCGTAGACGCCCCAACCGCACTGCTGCACGCAGCGTCCGCACTTGTGGCACTTGTCGTAGTCGATCTTCACCCGGAACTCGGGCTGAACGAAGGTCTGCTGCATGCTAGACCGCCACCTCCACCGGCTCGCAGGTGTGCTCGGTACCGGTGACCGCGCACGATATCTCGGCGGGGCCGAGGTGCAGCTCGCCATGGATCGGCCACTCCATACCCTCAACCCGCGCGATGACGGGCTCTCCCGCCTTGGGCGACCACACATGGTCGGGTGCGGGCATGACGGCGCGGATAGCCGCCTCCTCCGAGGCGACCATGACCGTGGTACCCGAGCGCGCGGCCACGAGCGGGCGCAGCTTGATCCGGTCGTTCAGCGCCACCATGCCGCCATTGAAGCCGAGCACGATCGCAAACGGGCCGTTGAGCATGCCCGGACCGTAGACGGCGCGAAGAGAACGCATGAGCTCGGCTTCCTCGGCAGGCATCCGGTCGATCTCGGACCACAGCGGCGCCGCGAGCGCCTTGCACGCAAGCTCGATCGGCAACTTGTGCCGGCGCAGGAGCAGGTCGAAGAGGTAGGCCGCCACCTCGGTGTCCGTCCCGAGCGAGCACGTGTAGCCGAACTGCTCGAGGTAGCGCGCGTTGATGCCGTAGCTCGAGATTTCGCCGTTGTGGACGATCGACCAGTCGAGCAGCGTGAACGGGTGCGCGCCACCCCACCAGCCGGGGGTGTTGGTGGGGAACCGGTTGTGCGCAACCCACGTGTGCCCGGCGTACTCCTCGAGGCGGAAGTAGTGGCCGATCTCCTCCGGGAAGCCGACGCCTTTGAACGCGCCCATGTTCTTGCCCGAGGAGGCCACGAAGGCGCCATCCACGCGGCTGTTGATACTCATGACCATCTGGACGACGTAGTCCTCGGCGGAGAGCTCCCGCTCCTCGAGCAGGTGTGTGTGCGGCGAGAGGAAGTACCGCCACAGGAGCGGGGCGTCGACGATACCCCTCACGGGGCGAACCGGCATCGGCTCGGCTACCTCGATGGTGAAGTGCTCGGCCAGGAGTGCCTCGGCTTCTTCTTTGGCCCGCAGGTCGTGGTACATCATGTGGAACGCGAAGAGGTCGGCGAACTCGGGGTAGATGCCGTAGCCGGCGAACCCACCGCCAAGCCCGTTGCCACGATCGCGCTGGACGGCCATCGCCTGGATGGCCACCTCACCACTCATGAGGGTGCCACTCTCGTCACAGATCCCCGCCAACCCGCAGCCACCGTGGATCTTGAAGGGCGACTCGTCGCGGTACCGCTCCGGCGCGAACGTCTCGTAGCGTTCGAGGTCGTAGGGCATCGTGCTCACTCCTCACTCGTGGTGATCAGGCGTGCGACCGCGTCGCCGCCGCCTTGGGGAAGCGGTCCCATGCCGAGCTTCTTGCGCGCGGACTCCCTCGGCTTGCCGAGCGAGCCGGTCTTGAGGAACTCGGCGTAAGCGGCCGAGACGGACTCGGGGCCCTGGCCGGACTCCATCGCAAGCTCCTTGAGCTTCCGGAACGTGTCGGCCATACCGATGCGGCTGTGGCACATCTCCTGGCACGTGTAGCACTCGAGGCACTTCCACAACTGCGAGTCGGCGAGGACCGCGTCGATGTCGCCGCGCAGCAGGGCGCCGATCATCTCGGTGGGCTGGTAGGCCGGATCGATCTTGCAGACCGGGCAGTCGTCCTTGCATGCCTGGCAGGAGTAGCACTTCGCCAGCAGCGATACGTCGAAGTGCTCGGCAAGCCGGGCTTTGTCGGCCTTGCGTGACACCCACTTCTCCAGGAACGGCTCCACGCCGACGCGGTGCATGTCGAGCCCGATCTCCTCGGGCTCGTGTCCCATCGCGAGCGCCACGAGCTCGGAGAGGTACAGCACGGGTACGTTCACGTTCTCGTTGGCCCGCTGCAGCGCGGCCTGGTTGAGGTCGAACTGCTGGAAACACGAGGGACAGACGACCACGAGGGCGTCGACCTCCTCGCGCATCAGATCGCCGAGTTTGCGCCGAGCGAACGCGAGGGAGGCCTCACGCTCACCCACGCGGTCGAGCGCGCCGCCGCAGCACTGCATCTTGGACGGGTAGTCAACGACCTTCGCGCCGAGGGCGGCGACGAGCTCCTCGACCTTGGTGGGGTTGAGCGGATCGTCCCAGCGCACCGCCGGCTGCGGCCGCAGAAGGTGGCAGCCGTAGTGCACCGCAAGACGCATGCCCCAGAGCGGCTGTGTGACCCTGGATGCGAGCGTCCCGGCGCCGACGTGATCGGCCAGCCACTCGGCGAAGTGGACGATCGCGGCCTCCCCGCTGTAGCTCAGGTCCTCGCTCTCAAGCCGCGCGTTGATCGCCTCGCGCGTGCGCCAGTCGGACTTCAGGTGGCTCGAGGACTCCTTGAACGTGGAGTAGCAGCCGTTACACGGGGTCACGACGTCGAGCGATGCGCCCTCGATGATGGCGAGGTTGCGGGCCGACGCGGTGTAGAACGCGTTCTCGTCGTTGGCCTTGACAAGCGTACCCTCTGGGCAACACGTGTGCCCCGGCAACTCGTGAATGGTGGCGCCGAGGTCCTCGAAGACCAGGCGCGTCGCCTTCTCGATCATGGGGAACCTCGCAGGGATGGTGCATCCCCAGAAGACCGCGAACTCCCGCATAGCCTGCCGCCTTTCTCGAGCCCAGAAACGAAAAACGCCCACCCGGACCCCTTGGTCCGTGTGAGCGCCATTGCTCGTCTCTTCTGTTGCCGACTCGCCCTTGAGCCGGTGCGCGTAGTCTAGCAGGCTGCGTGCCGCATGTGAAGAGCAACGGTAACGTCGCAGAAACACAGACGGGGCCCCGATAGCGCCGGGGCCCCGTCTCGCGAGCGTACTACCAGAGCGCCTCGATCGCGCAGCGCACGTCAGCAGTGAGGGCCGAACGGCCGCCGAACACCATGACTTTGGCGGGGTGCCCACTGGCCAGGTAGGTTCCAACGCCGGCGTGCAGGGAGGTGGCCGGCGTGATCAGGAGCGGGCCGTTCCGGCGGGCGCAGAGCACGGCTCCCGCAAGCGCGTCCGGATAGGCCACGCCGGTCGCCACACCGGCAGAGACGCTTGGCGTGGGCCAGAACTCCTGTGCGATGGCAAGCGACGTCTCATAGCGTGTGCGGCCGGACAGGCGCTTCATCGCGCCGGTCACGTACGGGTCGATCGCCGTGACGACCGCGGCCCCTACCACGGTGGCATCACCGGCGATGTACGCGTTCACGAACGGCCCGCGGGAGCTCAGGTAGCTCCGCACGGATGCCGGCAGCTCGTTCGTGCGCGTGAGCAGCACCGGCATGCCAAGCATCGCCGCCGGGGCCGACGCGCTGAGGGCGTCGGGGAAGTTGCCACCGTAGGCGATGAAGAACCGATCGGCCCCGACCATCTCCTGCGCGACGAGCGCTGACGTCGCGTACCGGTCGATGCCGCCGAGCCGCTCGACGATGTAGCCACGCGACTGGAGGGCCGTCCCCACCGATGCGGGCACGGCAGCAGTCCCTCCCACGATGTAGACCGTGCCTCCGGCCGGCAGCACTCGCTCCAGTTCGGCGAGGGTCGCCGTCGACAGAGCGCTCGAACCAGCCAGCAGGATCGGGGCCTGCTCTTCGACCGCAAGGGGTCCTGCCACCATGGCATCGGCGTAGTTGGCGCCGGTACACACGACCACGGAGCCCGCCGAGTCCGGCGCCGCATACATGGCCTTGCTCACCGCGATGGCGGTGGCATAGCGGTCCGCGCCGTACAGTTCCTCGGCCGACGCCACCCACCAGCGCGCGACACCGTTCGGACCGGCCGTGTGCAGATAGCACCCGGCTGGATCCATCTCCATGTACCACACGCCCTGTTCCGGAACCTCGCCCGGGACGATCGGGGCGAAGTCAAGCAGGTTGTAGGCGGTCTGAATCACCCCGCCGCTGGCATCGCTTCCCGAGTAGGTGCCGAGGAACACCCGCCCCATCGAATCGGTGGTGACCGCGCTGATGCGGCCGTCGAACGGCGTGTTCACGCTGATCCACGTGTCACCGCTGGTGTTGCTGTAGCGGAGATTGCCGTTGACGACTGCGTAGACGCGACCGGGATTCGCCCTGTCGACACGGACGTCGTTGACCGGGGAGTTGTCGTACTTGAGCATCCACGTCACGCCGTAGTCGTCGCTGTAGTAAAGACCGCCCCCCAGGCCGCCGGAGTCGTCGTTGGCAGCTACGAACACGCGGCCGTCGGAAGAAACGTCGATCGAGTTCACGGACCCCGGCCTGCTTTCGGCCGTCTTGATCTCCCGCGACGTCCAACTCGCGGCGTTGGTCGTCGTGAAGTCGAGCCACGCGCGCGGAACCGGCACCTGGTTCGACGCGATGAAGATACGAGAGCTGCTGGCCGGATCGACGACGATGTCGATGATGTCGTGGCCAGGGAACACACCGAGCGAGGTCCATACCGTCCCCTCGTTCGTACCGCTCCAGAGTGTGCCGCCACCCGCGAGCAGCGCCGATCCTCGCATCGCAAGCGCAACGTCGCCCATCGTAGTGAGGGCGTTGTTGCTCCCGGTGATCACCGCCCACGTAGCCCCGCGGTCAAGGCTCTTATAGACCGCTCCCGGCGGGTCGGTCAGGTACGCAGTTGATGCGTAGAGCCGCCTGGGCAGCGTAGGGTCGACCGCGAGTCCTGTGACCATGTTGTTCCAGCCGCTTGGATCAAGCCACTTCGGCGCCAATTCCCGAAAGGAGTTAGCGTGCGCAGCGCCCGGCGCCGCAAGCACAAGTGCGCAGCAGAGCGCCAGGGCCGTGAACCGCGATGTCTTCATGGATCTCCCTTCCCCGGGGCATGCGTTCTACTTACCCCTCGGCCTCAGCGGCAAGCACGACCGCCTCGGCGACCGCGCGCAGCGGCTTGCGGCGGTCCATGGCAAGCTTCTGCAGGCGCCGGAACGCTTCGGGCTCGGTCAGCCCTTTGGCCATGAGCACACCCTTCGCGCGGTCGAGCGCCTTGCGCGTCTCGAGGCGCTCGCTCAGATCGTCCACCTCCGACTCGAGCGCGCGGGACTCCGCGAATCGGGAGACGGCCACCGTCATGGCCGGAACGATGTCGCGCTTGGTGAAAGGCTTGACGAGGTACGCCATCGCGCCTGCCCCGGTAGCCTCGTCGACGTAGCTCTGCTGCGAGAACGCGGTCACCATGACCACTGGCGCCAGGCGCTCCTCGCCGATCGTGCGCGCGGCGGTGAGGCCATCGGTGCCCGGCATCTTCACGTCCATGAAGACCACGTCCGGAGACAGCTCACGCGCGAGCGCGATCGCCTCGGCCCCGTCTCGGGCCTCGCCCACCACTTCGTGGCCTTCCTCGACGAGCATCTCGCGCAAGTCCATCCGGATGAGCGCTTCGTCCTCGGCTATCAGAACGCGCACGGGTTCAGCCCTCCTTGCCATCCACGGGCACGCGGACCGTCACGATGGTCCCACGTGTGCCGCCGAACGCCAGCGTGCCGCGCAGATCGTCCTCCACCACGGTCCTGACGATGGCGAGACCGAGGTTGGCAGACGACTCGGCCGAGAACCCGGCGGGCAGCCCGCGGCCGTCATCACGAACCTCGAGGACCACGTGCGTCCGCGTCCTGCGCATCGACACGCGCACCGAGCCCGAGTCACCTTCCCCGATTCCGTGCTCGATGGCGTTGTGAGCGAGTTCGGCCACGACGAGTGCGAGGGAGGTGGCCACGTGCGCAGGTACGAGTCCTGTCGAGCCATCGATAGTGACCGCGACATCGCTGTCGGCACCCGCAAGTCCGCGGCGCACCATGTCGACCACGGTCCGCACCGCGGCCGCCAGGTCCACCGACTCGTCGGCCGACTCGGCAAGCATCTCGTGGACGACCGCCATCGACGACACGCGCTCGACCGCTTCGGCCAGCGCGCGCGCGGCCTCATCGTTCGACGCCCGACGCGCCTGGATGCGCAACAGCGACGCGATCGTCTGGAGGTTGTTTTTGACCCGGTGGTGCACCTCGCGGATGGTCGCCTCCTTGACGCGCAGCTCCTGCTCGCGACGGCGGACGTCAGTCACGTCCTCGACGAGCACGAGCGCGCCCTCGGCGAGACCGATGGTGCGGTACGCGAGCACCCGTCCCGCGACCTCGATCGTGGTGCTGCGTCCGGCATCGGTGCCAAGCACCGGCGCCACGGCCGTCGCCCCGCCGGGCAGCGCAGAGGCGGGCCCACCGAGCGGCGTACCCTCCATGCCGGCCGTGCGCATGATGTTCACCGCGTTGGGACTCGCATACACGATCCTGCCGTCCGGTGAGGCCTCGAAGACGCCATCACCCGCGGTGCGCGTGGTGGCGTAGGGATCCTCTGCATCCAGCGTAGCGACCGGGCCCGAGCGCAGGCGCTCCAGTACGCGCTCGGCGAGTCGCATGAACGCGACCTCCATCTTGCCGGGCGCCTCAGCGACGCTCTGGCCGAGGTGTCGCACGACCACCGCATACGGCGAATCGGACGGCCCGACCGGGTACGCAGTAGAGCTGAAGGCGATGCCGCGTCTCGTGCGCTGCCGGGCGCCGCAGACGAGCGTGCCCTCGGAGAGCGCGTCGTAGGCCTCGGGCTCCTCGTCGTAGGGGATGTGCTGCCCCACACGCGTCACCGCCACCGCCGCCGCGGCCGTGGTAGGCCGGGCGTCGGCCACGACCACGAGCATGCCGTCATCGAGCGGAGCCAGCAGTGCGACGTCACCGTAGCCGAGATCGGCCACGAGCTGCAGGTTCGCAGCCACGTTGCCCACGTGGGTTATTGCCGCGGGGCCGAGGGGCTCGAGTGCTGTAGCTATTGTGTCCATCATCCGATTATAGACGTGAGGGACGTAGGGGGACGCCCGCTGTTGATAAGGCTGGTTCATCATCCCTCATGTCGGTATCATGGTGTTACGTTGACGTGACCCCGAGGCGTCGTACATCGGGTATCATTGTCGGCGGGAGGGGCCTACCGGGAGGGTTCGCATGTCGTTCGGCACGTCTGAGACGTATATCTATGCCTACATCGTGTTCGCGGGCGTATACCTGGTCGCCAGCTTCACGTTCGTCGCCTCCGCGCTGCGCGTCAGCACCGGTCTGTCGCGCGCCCGGCAGACGTCGACCTCGGTAGAAGCCTCACCGAGCAGCCGCGCCAGTGCCGTCCTCTCTCATAGCCAACGCCTCATCGATTACACGCAGCTCTCCACGCTGCTCCCCCTCGTCTACATCGTGGGAAGCGTGTTCCTCGGCTCGATGATCGTCCGCAACACCGACATGGCGCGCGCCATCAACGTCATCTGGATCGTGTTCACCGTTGTCTGTGCGGTCTCGAGCGTGCTGCTCACCGTGCTCGGCATGCGCGAGTCGGGCGCCATCGGCAAGACGTCCGACCTTCCCGAGCAACTCGCGGGTCGCATGCCCGAGGCACTCCAGCGCGTGGGAGTCCGCCTTGGTGTCAGTGCAGCGCTGCTGCTGCTCGTGGCGGTCTTCACCCTGTTGAACCTGTGGTCGGTCATCAGTAGCCTCGACGCGCTGAGCGCCGTCGACTTCTTGCTCTAGCCGGCGCCGTCCGGAGCCGCCGACTAGCGCCGCCGGTGCTATAATCCGCTCCGCACGCGCGACCCTTAGCCCGGGTGGCGGAATTGGCAGACGCGGAGGTCTCAAAAACCTCTGGCCGAAAGGTCGTGCGGGTTCGATTCCCGCCCCGGGCACCAGCCGCGCCTTCACGCCCCCGTTACTCCCCTGCGCTCCCACGCCTTCGGCGTGGTGTGATTAGCAGAGCATCAGGTGGGCATCACCTTCTTGAAGGGCGGATACGGCGGCCCGTGCCGCCAGCTCAAAGGGGGAACCACATGCGACAGGTCAAGACCGGCATCGTGATCGCGCTCTGTGGAGTACTGTGTGTAGCCCTACTTCCGACATCCGCCGGAGCACAGGGCATCGACGCACAGGGCACCACCTATCCGATGGACATCTACGACGCGGCAGTTCCCGGTGACAGCATCAGAGCCGATGCGCGCGACGTCACGGCCATGATCGGTGACTACGGCGTCGAGTACACCGAATACCACACGTTCCACATCGTCGACGGCACCACGGGCGACCAGGATTGGGTGAAGTTCACGGTCACGTCCGCTGACGTTGCCATCGACAAGACTTCGTACCTGTTCCGCACCCAGAGCGCAGCGCACAATCTCGACACGGTCATCGAGATCTATGGTCCCGGACTCGTTCCGTACCAGCCGAACGCCTACACGCTGACCAACGCCGACCCGGATGCCGCCCTCGCGGTCGATCAGGACCCGTGGGGAGAGGATGCGCTCGATTCTGCGCTCGTCTTCAGGCCCACCGCGGCGGGGACCTACTACGCACGCGTCAGGCCGAAGGCGAACAGCATCGTATACACATCGGATGCGGGACCGTACACACTGATCGTGAAGCGGGGCGTGCTCGGACGTCTGTACGGGGCCGACCGCATCCAGACCGCTATCCAGATCAGCCGGGGGATGTTCCAGTCCGCCGCCGGCGGACCCGGCTCGGTGAACCGCGCGGTCGTGGTGGCCAACGCCTACAACTACCCGGACGCGCTGGCGGGCTCCCTTCTGTGCGGCATCTCCGATGGTCCGCTCCTTCTCACGCACCCGGACTCCCTATCGCCCGGCGTGGGCGCTGAGATCCTGCGACTCGGCGTGGACCGCGTGTACATCGTCGGCGGCGAGCTCGCTGTCGGTCCACTGGTGCGCAACCAGCTTGCGAACCTCGATCCGTCCGTCGCGGTGTACCGCGTCGAAGGCGACGATCGTATCCACACGGCATGCGAGATCGCGATGCAGGCGATCGCTGACGATGCAGGCTACGGTGAGAGCGTCTCGCGGATGGCCTTCATCGCATACGCGTACAACTATCCCGACGCGCTCGCCGCATCCTCGATGGGGGCCGGCAGGAACGTGCCGGTGCTTCTGACGGGCACCGACACGCTCGCCGCCGACACGGACGAGATCATGTACCACCTCGGCACGACCGATGTGGTGATCGTCGGGGGCACAAGCGTGATCTCCGCGACGGTCGAAGAGGACCTCAAAGACCGGTTCGGTGCCGAGCATGTGCTCCGCATCGCGGGCGACAACCGGTACGAGACCGCGAAGAAGCTCGCGTCATGGGCCTCGGACCTCATCGGACCCGGTACGGTCAACGACGGCTGGGTGGGTACCTCGGCGGCGTATCCGGCACTGGCAAGCCGTCTGTGGCCTCGCGCGATCGGTATCGCCTCGGGAGAGACCTTCGCCGACGCGCTGCCCGGCGGGATCGCGGCGGGCCATGCCGGTTACCCGCTGCTGCTGAACGCGAAGAGCACGCCGTACGGCTACATCACCGCAGAACACGACGGCTGGCTGCCGCCCGGTGACACCGACTGGGTGACCGACTACCATGACGTGTTCGCCACCGGCTTCGTGCCTTGCATGATCTTCGGGGGCCCGGCCGCGATCACCACGAGCACCGGCGCAATCCTCGACAACAGTCTGATGCTGATAAACGCGCCGTAGCAGCACACTCGTGTAGAGCTCGGCAAGCGCCACGCACCTCACGTGCGTCAGGTTCGGCACGCGCCGCAGGCAGCGCGGGCTTCTGTTCGCCTTCTTGCTTCGGGCGGCACGTGGGATAATCGTCGCCACAACACCCGCATGCCGACAGGAGCCCCATGACCGGCGATCTGCGCGCGTTCGCGCTCGGCCTGCCCAAAGCCGAGCTTCACCTGCACCTCGAAGGTACCCTCGAGCCGGAGCTCATGTTCCGGCTCGCAGCGCGCAACGGCGTCGAGCTACCCTACCCGTCCGTCGAGGCCGCCCGCGCGGCGTACGACTTCACCGACCTGCAGTCGTTCCTCGACCTCTACTACGCGGGCTGCGCGGTGCTCGTCACCGAGCAGGACTTCTATGACCTCACGTGGGCGTATCTCGAGCAGGCCAACGCCGAGAACATCCGGCACGTCGAGCCGTTCTTCGACCCCCAGACGCACACATCGCGCGGCGTCCCCTTCTCCGTGGTTGCCGATGGCATCCTGCGCGCCCTCTCAGATGCCGAGCGCGAGTGCGGCATCAGCTCACGCCTCATCATGTCGTTCCTGCGCGACCTCTCGGCCGAAAGCGCCGCAATCGCACTCGAGGAGGCGCGCGCTTATGGCGAGCGGATCGCCGGTGTGGGGCTCGACTCGGCCGAAGTGGGTAACCCGCCCGAGAAGTTCGCCGAGGTGTTCGCCGAAGCACGCCGCCGCGGCTATCACGTGGTGGCTCACGCCGGCGAAGAGGGACCGCCCGCCTACATCACCGGCGCGCTCGACGCACTCGGCGCTGAACGGATCGAGCACGGCATCCGGTGCCTCGAAGACCCGGCCCTCACCGCTCGACTGGCGCTCGAACGCGTGCCGCTGACCGTGTGCCCGCTTTCCAACGTGCGCCTGCGCGCCGTGCCAGACCGGGCCTCCCACCCGCTCAAGCGGCTCATGGATGCCGGCATCGTGGTCACGGTGAACTCTGACGATCCCGCCTACTTCGGCGGGTACCTCACGGAGAACTACGTGGCGGCCGCCGAGGCACTCGGCCTCACGCGCCACGACCTCGTGACCCTTGCGGAGGCGTCGTTTGCCGCTGCGTTCCTCGACGACGCGGCCAAGACCGACCACATCGCAGAGGTCCGCGCCTACGCCGCGCAGACCTGAGCTTGGCACCGGCACCGCACGCACAATCGTAGCGAACATATGTTCGCTTCTGGCGCAGAATCCTGCTACCATCAGAGGCCGAGGTGTCACCCTCGGACACGGAGGCCTCCCATGCAGCAGAACGACACACCGTCTGAGATCTCGGCGGGTCCCGGTTCGCCCGACGCACTCCTCTCGCGCCTCAATCCCGAGCAGCGGGCTGCGGCGTCGCACGGCGGTGGCCCGCTCCTCATCGTCGCGGGAGCCGGAACCGGCAAGACGGCGACTCTCGCCCACCGCGTGGCCTACCTCATCGCATCGGGCACCCGTCCCGAGCGCATCCTGCTCCTCACCTTCACCCGCCGCGCCGCCGAGGAGATGCTGCGACGCGTGGAGGGCCTCCTGCGCTCGCAGGAGGCCGGCGCACGCGTGTGGGGCGGAACGTTCCACGCGGTCGCCACGCGCCTGCTCCGCATCCACGGCGAATCGATCGGGCTGCCGCCCGGCTTCACGATCCTCGACCGCAGCGACTCCGAAGACCTCATGCACGCGGCGCGAACCTCGCTCGACCTCGGCGAGAAGCGCCGCCGGTTCCCGCAGAAGGGCACCTGCCTCGACATCTACTCGCGGTGCGTGAACGCGGCCGAGGAGCTCGACCACGTCATCGCCACGCGCTTCCCCTGGTGCCGGGACGATGCCGACGACCTGCGGAGACTCTTCGACGCCTACGTGGACATCAAGGAGGCCAACCACGTCCTCGACTACGACGACCTGCTGCTCTTTCTCGCGGGGATGCTCGCCGACCCGGCTCTCGGCGAGATCGTCCGCGGCCGATTCGATGCGGTGTTGGTTGACGAGTACCAGGACACCAACGCGCTTCAGGCCGACATCGTTGCGCTGCTCCGCCCGGACGGCTCCGGCGTCACTGCCGTGGGCGACGACGCTCAGGCGATCTACGGGTTCCGCGCGGCGACCGTCCGCAACATCCTCGAGTTCCCGCAGCGCTTCACAGGCGCCACCGTGCTCCGCCTCGAACAGAACTACCGCAGCACCGCACCGATCCTCGCCGCCACCAACGCGGTGATCGCCGAGGCGGCCGAGCGCTACGAGAAGGACCTCTGGACCGCGCGTGAAGGCGGCGCGCGCCCGGCGCTCGTGACGTGCCGGGACGAGCACGAGCAGACCGAGTACGTCGTTGAGCGGATACTCGGCCACCGCGAGGAGGGCACCGACCTCAAGCGGCAGGCCGTCTTGTTCCGCGCCACGCACCACTCGGCCGCCCTCGAACTCGAGCTGCAGCGCCGCAACATCCCGTTCGTGAAGTACGGGGGCCTCAAGTTCGTCGAATCGGCCCACGTGAAGGACCTCGTTGCGTACCTGCGCCTCGCGGAGAACCCGCGCGACGCGGTTGCGGCGCTCCGCGTGCTGCAGTTGCTCCCGGGTGTGGGCCCCAAGACGGCCGCCTCACTGGCGGCTGGCCTCGCCGAGTCGGGCGGCGACTTCGAGACCTGGGTGGGCGCCGCGGTGCCCGAGGCAGCCCGCGAGCTCTGGCCGAGCTTCGTCACGCTCATGCGAACGCTCGCGAGCGCACCGGCACGCGATGTCGCGGCGCAGATCCACGCCGCGCGCACGTTCATCGGTCCGCTGCTTACCGAGCGCTACGACAACGCACCCGCTCGCCTCGCCGACCTCGAGCAGATGGAGCTCCTGGGCTCGCGCTATCCCGACCGCACCCGCTTCCTCACGGAACTCACCCTCGACGCACCGCAGTGGACGGGCGACTTCGCGGGGCCGCCGCTTCTGGACGAGGACTACCTCATCCTCTCGACGATGCACTCGGCAAAGGGTCTCGAGTTCGACACCGTCTACGTGATCCATGCGGCCGACGGTAACGTCCCCTCGGACATGGCCACCGGCAGCGTGGAGGAGATCGAGGAGGAGCGGCGCCTTTTCTACGTGGCCTGCACGCGCGCGCGAAACGCGCTCTACGTGATCCACCCCCTCAGGTACTACGCCGTCGGCCGGGGACGGTCCGACGCCTACGGCTACGCGCAGCGCACACGCTTCATCCCCGATCGTTTGCGGACGCTCTTTGCCGAGAGCCAGGCGCGTCCCGACGCGACGCCTGCCGAGGAGAGCGCACCGGTGGTAGCGACCACTGCCGGGATCCGGGACGGCGTACGCGCGATGTGGCGCTGAGGTTGAGTGCTGCGGCCTCGCACGCGGCTGCGCCCGGAAGCTCTACCTACCGAGCAGGTCGAGGATGACCACACTCGCCTCGAGTACGCTCACGTGCATGAACGCCTGCTCGAGTGTGGCACCCGTCGCGAACGGGCCATGCGTGCGGAGAACCGCCACCGGGGCGCCGGCGAGCGCCTCGGCGAGCACGGCCGCAGCCTCCTCCGACGCTATCGTTGTGGCAGCCTCCACGATCGGGACCTCCCCGAGGACGTAGAGACCCTCGGAGTCGACCGGCACGATGACGTCGTGTGCGAAGCTCCACGCCACGGTGTGCGGCGGGTGCGCGTGTACGATGGCGCGCGCGTCCGTTGCCGCATAGATGGCGCGGTGCACGACGATCTCGCGGCTGCAGCGCTCATCGGCAGAGCACGGCTCCATGCCGGTCTCGACGAGGTCGTCGTCGCCCAGCCGGCCGAGCATCGAGCCGCGGCGGGTGATGATGAGCCGGTCTCCGTCGCGGATGCTCATGTTCCCACCGTGGCTCGTGGTGAGCGCGCCCAGGTAGATGTCGCGTCCGATGTCACGGAAGACGCGGATCGTCTCGCGATCGATCACCGCGCTACTCCCCCCGCTCGTCGCCCGAGAGCATGCCCTGGTACTCGAGCGCCCGAGCGAGCCGGTAGAAGTCGCTGTCCGTGTCGATGAAGCGCACCCTGGTCTTCATGGTCTCCGGATCGATCAGCATGCCGAACGGAACGTACTTGAGAGAGAGCTGATCCTCCACGCTGACCATGACTCCGGTGAGACCCTTCTCAACGAGGGCCCGGTACGCGCCCACTCCCAGCTGCGTCCCGAGCAGTACGTCGAACGCGCTCGGCTCGGCGCAACGAGCCTCGTAACCGATCTGCTTGCTGCGCACCTTGATCTTGATGCCGGTGCGCTCGTGGTAGATGCGCTCCATCTGGTTGGCCACGATGCGGCCGACCTGGGCGTCTCCGAGCTTGATGTTGCCGTGCTCGTCCTGTGTGTCGGGACGCTGGTCTTCGGGCAGGTGGTCGGCGAGACCCTCGGCGATGCACACGATGCCGTAGCTTCGCCCGTCGGCCTCCCGCCTGAGCATGAGGTCGACGAGTTTCTCAGCCTCGGCGCGGGCATCGAAGGTGTCGCCGAAGTCCTCCACAGAAAGCATACGCGTGGCCTCGCCGGCGATGCCTGACGCGTATGTGAGCCACCCTGCCTTGCGTCCCATCATCTCGAGCACATACCACACCTGGGTCGAGCGAGCGTCGGCGCCGAGGTTTCGGATCTCGGCCGCGGCGAAGTGAGCCGCCGAGAAGAAGCCGAAGGTCCAGTCGATGCCGTAGTAGTCGTTGTCGATGGTCTTCGGCAGATGGACGATGCGGATCGGCCGGAGCCCTCCGACGACGTTCTGCAGCTCCTTGAGATAGTTGGCGGTCTTGAGCGTGTCGTCACCGCCGATCGAGACGAGGGCGTCGATCTCGTAGGCGTCGAACGCTTCGTACACGGCGCGCAGCTTGGCGTTGCGCCGCTCGTCGGCGAGTTCGTCGAGCGAGCCGACGGGCTTGCCCGGGTTGGCGCGCGAGGTCCTGAGGATGATGTCCTTGCGGTTGCGGATAGCCGACACGTGGTCACGCGTCAGGCGTATGTAGTTGCGGCCCTCCTGCAGCGGGGTGTCGGCCGAGTAGTTCTCGAGACCCTCGTAGCCGTCGTAGAAGCCGATGACCTCGATGCCACAGTTCAGGAAGGAGAGTGCGGCTGCCGAGATTACCGCGTTGGCCGCCGGTGCAGGCCCACCACTGAACAGCATCCCCACGCGCTTGATGCCCGATGTGTTGATCACACAATCACTCCCTGTCGTATCGGTTCTGTCTGTCGTACCCGGTCCCGCGTTGAGGTCCTACCCGTTACCCTCATCGAAGACACCCACAGCACGCAGACGGTCGTAACGCTTCTGTTGCAGCACCGCTGGCTCCTCGGCCGCGAGCGCATCGAGTGCCGCCGCGATTCGCTCTCCCACGAGCGCCATCACCATCACGGGGTCGCGGTGCGCCCCGCCCGGCGGCTCGGGCACGACCTCGTCGGCGATGCCCAGACGCATGAGGTCGTCGGCGGTGAGCGCGAGTGCCGATGCGCTCTCGGCGGCACGCGCCGCGTCCTTGTAGAGGATCACCGCACACATCTCGGGACTGATCACCGAGTAGTACGCGTTCTCGAGCATGATGAGGCGGTCGCCGAAGCCGATGGCGAGCGCGCCGCCGCTGCCGCCCTCCCCGATGCCGACCACCACGACCGGCACGGGCAGGTCCGAGAGCGTGGCGAGGCACTCGGCGATGGCCCACGCCTGACCCCGCTCCTCGTCCTCGAGACCCGGATACGCCCCGGCGGTGTCGAGAAACGTCACGAGCGGGAGACCGAACCTGGCGGCGAGCAGCATCGCCCGCCGGGCCTTGCGGAAACCCTCGGGGTGCGGGCTGCCGAAGTTGCGGACCACGTTCTCCTTGGTGTTGCGGCCCTTTCGGTGCCCGATCACCACGACACGCCGACTGTCCAGGGTGGCGAGCGCGGCGAAGATCGCCTCGTCGTTACCGTATGCGCGGTCTCCGCGGAGCTCGACGACGTCGGTGAACAGCGCGCTCACGTAGTCGTCCGTCTTCGGGCGCTCGGGATGGCGACTCACCTGCACGCGCTCCCAGGGGGAGAGCGCGCTGTAAAGCGAATCTCGGAGGCGCTCGACCTCGCGCTCGAGGTCGGCGATCTCGGCGGCGAGTTCGGGCAGCGCGGCTACGTCAAGCGCCCGCAGTTCGGTGAGCTTGTCCTCAAGCTCTGCAAGCGGCCGTTCGAACTCCATGATGAAGCGCGCCATCTACGACACGCCCCCTGCCGCGGAGAGTCCAGTCGGGTCACCGGGCATCAGGTAACCCAGAGTCGTCCCGACGCGTTCACGCAGTCGCCCGCGCGGCACCACGTCGTCCACCATGCCGTGGCCCACGAGCGACTCCGCGCTCTGGAAGTCCTTGGGAAGCGAGCGCCTGATGGTCTGCTCCACGAGCCGCGGGCCGGCGAAGCCGATGAGCGCCCCGGGCTCGGCGAAGATCACGTCGGCGAGGACCGCGAACGAGGCGGTGACGCCGCCATAGGTCGGGTTCACGAGCACGGAGACGTACGGCAGACGCTCGCGGGCGAGGCGTTCGGCAGCTGCCGCGGTCTTAGCCATCTGCATGAGCGAGAGCATGCCTTCCTGCATGCGCGCTCCACCGGAGGCCACCACGAGCACAACGCCGCGGTGTTCCTTGATGGCGAGCTCGAACGCCCGCGTGACCTTCTCGCCCACAGCCGAGCCCATCGAGGCGCCCACGAACCTGAAGTCGAGCGCGCCTACCACGATCGGATGACCGTCCAGAGTCGCCCGACCGGTGAGGGCCGCCTCGGTGAGACCGGATGTCGTCCGCGCCTTGGTGAGGCTCTCGGTGTACGGCTTGGCCGCCGAGAAGCAGAGGGGGTCGAGCGAGGTGAGCGCCGCCTCGGTCTCCTCGAAGGTGCCGGGGTCGACGAGCGCATCGATGCGATCGCGCGCGATGAGGTCGAAGTGATGCCCGCAGTGAGGGCACACCGAGAGACTCTTGGCGACCTCACCCTGGTAGAGCGTCCTGCGGCACTCCGGGCACGCGCGCCATACGCCGTCGGGCAGGTCTCCCCCGCCTCCCTGCGAGCTCACGGTGTAGCGGCGGGTCTCCCGCTGCTTGAACCAGTCATTGATGGGCATGTCGCTCCGCTGTTCCGCGTCCGATCAGGTGTATAGGATAGCGCGGCACCGCCACTGGGGCGATGCCGCGCTTCTCAAGGCGCGCGATACTGCTGCCGCTAGATCGAGAAGTCCTTCTCGCCCATGAAGATCGCGAGCGCCTCCTCGGCAGACGCATCGGCGAGGGTGATGGCCGAGATCGCCTTGGTCAGACGGACCGCCTCGTCGAGCGAGCGCTGGTGGATGTTGCGCCCCGTGGCGTTGCCGATGGCGCCGCCCACGTGGATCTGCTCCCAGAGCTGCGTGAGGAACGTGTGCGGGTCGACCGTGGAGCCACCGGCGCACACGAGCCCGGTGCGTCCCGCCGCGAGCGAGGCTTCCTTGAGCATCTCGGCGGAGCTCTTCTCGTCGGTCCCCTTGGGCGGATTCACCTTCACGAAGTCCGCGCCCAGGCTGACGGCGAGGCCCGCGGCACCGGCGATCAGGTGCGGGTCCTTCTCGTCGAGAATGGCGCGGCCGCGCGGGTAGATCCAGAGCACCACGAGCATGCCCACCGAGTGCGCATCGGCGATGAGCTGGCCGGCCTCCTGCAGCATGTTCGACTCGTACTCGCTGCCGGCGTAGATGGTGTAGCCGAGCCCGACGACCTTCACGCCGTTGTCGCGCAGGTCGAGCGCGGTCTGGATGTCGTAGAGCTGCGAGCTCATCGGATCGTCTTGGTGCTTGGCGGGGTCTTTGGCTGACGTCTTCACGATGTGCGTCTTGGAGTTCATCTTCACGAGGTAGTTGATCTCGGGGTAATCGGCCGCGTAGTGCGCGATGAGTCCACGCTGGCCTGCAAGGACACCGCAGATGCCCTGGCTGCCGACACGGAACAGGTGCTCGGGATCGGCGTCCTCGATCGCGATCCCCTCGCCGTAGAAGTCGTCGTTCAGGTGCTCGATCTTCTGGTCGGCGGCGAACAGCATGAGCCGTCCGGTGCCGTGCGTGGCCGCCATGACGTTGTCGATGTAGGTCTCGCGCGCGTCGGCGGGCACGTCAGCCGGTACGCGTACCTGGTCACGGGTGATGCTCAGCATGGGCTCCTCCTCGTGGATCGGATGTGACTGGTCCCCCGGGGCGCGCATGAAATCAGCAGCTGCATGCGGCACGCGCGGCCCGACAGATAGGATATGCCACTCATCGCGCCGACGCTATCACCGTGAGGCCACCCCGGCACTCGGTCACCCGGAGGTAAGCCGCTTCTCCATGCGCACGTGTGGCATTCCGGTACGGCCCGACGGAAACGTCCCGTCACTCGTGGTTACGTAACCCAGACGGTGATAGAAGGCTTGGGCTGTGACTCTCGCGTGGAGCCACAGCGCCACGAGGCCCCGGCGCCGCGCCTCGGCCTCCGCCTCGGCCATGAGCGCCCGGCCGATGCCGGCCCCCTGGCGGTCCTCGCGCACGCTCACCTGGCGCACATGCCCCATGCCCTCGGCCTCGAGCAGCAGCGACAGGTAGCCCACGATCACGGCAGCGGGCTTATCGGCCGACTCGGCACCATCTCCCGCATCGTGCATGGCCACCAGGTGCAGGCGGTCAACGCCGGCATCGTCCCACGAGTCGTCCCGGGGAAGCCCGAACGGCGCGAAGAGCACCTCGTGCCTGAGGGCGTGGACGTCCTGCATGCGGGCATCATCAGCTGCGATCCACGCGAGGCGCACGCCGGTCACGGTCAGCCGCCGAACCGGTTCGTGATGGGCATGCGACGGTCGCGGCCGAACGCCTTGGGCGTCACACGCGTTCCCGGCGCGGCCTGGCGCCGCTTGTACTCGGCACGGTCGACCATGCGGACGACCCGCGCCACGGTAGCCGCGTCGAACCCGGCCTGCACGAGATCCCCGGCTGACCGGTCGAGCTCGATGTAGCCGGCCAGGATGCCATCGAGGACGTCGTAGGGAGGCAGCGAGTCCTGATCGGTCTGGTCGGGCCGGAGCTCCGCCGAGGGCGGCTTGGTGATGCTCGCCTCGGGTATCACCGCGCCACGCTCGTTCCGCCAGCGGGCGAGCGCGTAGACGCGCGTCTTGAAGACGTCCTTGATCGGTGAGAAACCACCCGCCATGTCGCCGTAGAGCGTGGAGTAGCCCACGGAAAGCTCGCTCTTGTTGCCGGTGGCGAGCACGAGCCAGCCGAACTTGTTCGAGAGCGCCATGAGGAGCGCTCCCCGCACCCGCGCCTGGAGGTTCTCCTCGGTCACATCGGGTTCGTGGCCCGCGAAGACCGGGCCGAGCGTACCCGTCAGCGCCTCATAGACCGCGCCGATGGGAAGCTCGACCGTCTCAATACCGAGCGCGTCCGCGAGCGCGCGTGCATCGGTGAGGCTACCCTCGCTCGAGTACGGCCCGGGCATCAGGACGCCATGAACGCACTCCGGCCCAAGGGCGTCTACGGCAAGCGCAGCTACGAGCGCCGAGTCGATGCCGCCCGAGAGGCCCAGAACCACGTCGGTGAACACGTTCTTGCGCACATAGTCGCCGAGCCCCGTTTCGAGGGCACGGTAGATCTCCTCGTCGCCCTCGGCCATCGGCTGCACGGTGCCGGTGCCTTGGCCCGTCTCGAAGTCGATATCGGCGATCACCAGGTCCTCGGCAAAGGACGCGCCGCGGGCGACCACGCTGCCATCGGGAGCGATCAGGGCCGAGCGGCCATCGAAGACCAGCTCGTCCTGGCCGCCGACCAGGTTGCAGTACGCCATCCAGACGCCGTTGTCGCGCGCGCGCGCCCGAAGCATCGCCTCGCGCTCCGGTCCCTTGCCCGCGTGGAACGGCGATGCCGAGATGTTGAGCACCATCTGTGTGCCCTGCGAGGCCACGCGCTGCACCGTGGCCGGGATCCAGATGTCCTCGCAGACGGTGAGTGCCGCACGCGCATCGCCGATGCGTACGACCTGGTCGGCCTCGCCCGGCTCGAAGTAGCGCTCCTCGTCGAAGACACCGTAGTTGGGCAGCTCGCGCTTGTGGTAGATGTGGGCCACACCGCCGCCCGTCACGAGCGCCGCGGCGTTGTGCAGACCCGCTCCCGTCACGCCCACCACACCCACAAGCGCCGGCACTGTCGCCCTCTCGGCGAACGCCTCAAGCGCGCGACCGGCTGCGGCAATGAAGTGCGGCTTGGCGAGCAGGTCCTCGGGTGGATAGCCGGTGAGCGCGAGCTCC
>JAFGUS010000033.1 GCA_016938395.1 Coriobacteriia bacterium
GCCGCCTGCGGGCAGAGACGTCGTCATCAGCACGACGAGCGTGAGGCATGTGATCAGTCGGCGTTTCAGCGCTCAGTACCTCCCCATCCAACGGGGATGCATGAAGCGCATGAACGCCCGGTCGCCCACGAGCCGTCGGGCAGCGATGAGCGCACCCGCATAGGCAGCGACCGGGTACCGCAGGCGGTCGGAAGGGTCAGTGATGGCGGCCCACGTCTGGGCGGCAGCCTCGGCGGGCGTGCTCCGCTTGGTCACGCCAGCGCTGAAGGCGTTCATCGCCGTGAGGTAGGGCGCGTACGGGCCCGTCGGCTCTGCGTGTTCATCCATCGCGCGGTAGATGGGCGTCTCGATGTACCCGGGCTCTACGACCTTGACTCTGACGCCGAACGGCTTCAGTTCGTGCCAGAGCCCCTCGCTGAAGCCCTCGAGTGCGTGCTTCGATGCGTTGTAGACGCTGAAGAACGGAAAGACGAGTCGCCCTCCCACGGAGGTGACGTTCACGATCGTGCCGCTGCCGCGCCCACGCATCGCCGGCGCGAAGGCGGTTGCCAGCTCCACCGCCGCGAACGTGTTGACCTGGAAGATGTCGCGCATGGCCTGCGCAGACGCCTCTTCGACCGGCGTGTAGAGGGTGTAGCCGGCGTTGTTGACGAGCACGTCGGGAGCGCCGCCGTTCTCGGCAAGGTAGCGCGCGGCGACTGTGGAGGCGTCGTCAGGCGAGCGCAGGTCAAGCCGGTAGAGCTTGACCGCCCCGGGGAGCCCGTGATCCGCTGGACCTCGCTCATCGCGCACCGTACCGGTGACGCTCCAGCCCTCCTCGTGGGCTTTGATGGCAAGTGCCTGGCCGAGTCCCGACGAGACACCGGTGATGAGTATCGAGGGCACGAAGTGCTCCTTTCCGGGTGAAACGCTCTTCGGAGATATACTATGCCCTGGTGCCGGACGCTACCGGTACATCACGTTCGGCGCCTGGCGCACCGACCTGTGACGTCGCGACCGAAGCGCCCCGACGCTGTGCAAGGGAGACCGCATGAGGCTTGCTGTTGTAGGTTCGGGCGTCTCGGGAATGACCGCCGCCTGGCTGCTGTCCTCCGCACACAAGGTCGACGTGATCGAGGCCGAGCCCCGGCTCGGCGGGCATACCCACACCATAGACCTCACCGTGGACGGACAGTCGATCACCGCCGACACCGGCTTCATGGTCTTCAACCACCGGACGTATCCGAACCTCGTCCGGCTCTTCGACCATCTGGGCATCAGCGAGCAGGATGCCGACATGTCCTTCTCGGTCCAACACCTCGCCGACGGGATCGAGTGGCGCGGCGATCTGGGCGGGCTCTTCGCTCAACCGCGTAACGCCCTCAACCCGGCCTTCTGGGGGATGCTGAGCGACGTGCTGCGACTTTCGCGCACCTCGGCCACGTTGCTCGCCGATCCGTCGATCGACACGCTCACACTCGGCGAACTGCTCGAGCGGGAGGGGTACGGGCGCGCGTTCATCGACTGGTATCTCGTGCCGATGGGAGCAGCCATCTGGTCCACACCCGCGGGCTCGATGCTACAGTTCCCCGCCGGCACGTTCCTGCGGTTCTGCGACAACCACGGACTACTGCACGTCACGGGCAAGCCGCAGTGGAAGAGCGTCCCGGGCGGCGCACGACGCTACACGTTCGCGCTTGCCGAGCGCGTGAGCGGCCAGGTGCGCACGGGTGCGCCCGTGGTGTGCGTCCAGCGCTTCGAAGACCGCGTGGAACTCCGCCTGGAGAGCGGCGAGACACTCACCTACGATGGCGTCATCTTGGCGTCGCACGCCGACGAGTCACTCGCGATGCTGGCCGATCCGAGCCCTGAGGAGACCGCGGTGCTCTCGGCCTTCCCCTACTCACCGAACGACACGGTGCTCCACACCGACCGGGCGCAACTGCCGGATCGCCGGCGGGCCTGGGCCGCCTGGAACTACGTCTCGGCGGATCACGGCGACGCGCCCGTGGCCGTGCACTACCAGCTCAATGTGCTCCAGAACCTGCCGGTCCAGACGCGCGTGCTCGTCTCCCTCAACAGCGTCACACCGATAGCCGAAGACCGCGTGGTCGCCCGATTCGAGACCGCCCACCCGCAGTTCAGCGCCGAGGCGATCGACGCTCAGGACCGTATCGGCGAGATCCAGGGCGTGCGGCGCACCTGGTACGCCGGCGCCTGGCAGCGCTACGGCTTCCACGAGGACGGGTGCATCTCTGGCCTGCGCGTAGCCGAGCACTTCGGCATCGCGCCCCCGTGGGGGCGTATCCTCGACCCCGAGACGGACGGTGAGCAGTCGTGAACAGCCGCCTGTACGAGGGACACGTGATGCATGCCCGGTCGCGGCCCGCGAAGAACTCGTTCCGCTACCGTGTGTGGTTCGCCTACCTCGATCTCGGCGAGCTCGACACGCTCGATGCCGACGTGCGCGGCTTCGGCCACAACCGGCGCGCGTGGGCGGTTTTCCGGGACCGCGACCACGGGCCGCGCGACGGCTCCCCGCTCCGGCCCTGGATCGACGAACTGCTCGCGAGCGCGGGCATCGACCTCGAGGGCGGCCCCGTGCGCATCTTGAGCCTACTCCGCGGCGGTCCCTTCGGCTTCTACCCGGTCTCGTTCTGGTACTGTTTCGGCGCCGACGGGGCGCTTCGCGCGGTCTTGGCCGAGGTCCAGAACACCTTCGGCGGACACCACAAATACCTGCTGCACGAAGAAGGCGCGCCGATGGAGTTCGGTGGCGACCTGCTCGCTTCGAAAGTCTTCCACGTCTCGCCGTTCATCCCGATGGACGCGCGCTACCGGTTCACGTTCACGATGCCCACCGAACGCCTCTCGGTGGGTATCCACGAGGACGTCGAGGGCGCACCGATGTTCGTCGCCGGCGTCACAGCCCAGGCGCACCCGTTCGATTCAGAGACGATGCGACGGCTCAATCATACGTACCTCTCGATGCCCCTTCGGGCCTGGCTGCTGATACACTTCCAGGCGATACGGCTCCTGGCCAAGCGCGTGGGCTTCTTCAGCGACCCCGGGGCCCCCGACGAGGAGACGACCCGTGACCCGCAGCGAGTTCTCAGAGACAGCACGACCTGACCGCGCAGGACTCGGCTTGTTCGGCCGCGGCGTCGCAGCCGCGCTTGGCCGGCTCAAGTACGGCGCGCTCGAGGTCGCCTGGCCCGACGGTCGGCGCCTGACCTTCGAGGGCGCCGAACCCGGGCCGCGCGGCACGATCGTCGTGCGCGACCCCGCCTGCGTGCGCCGCATGGTGCTCGGCGGGAGCATCGGCCTGGCCGAGGGATACATGAGCGGCCAGTGGGACAGCCCCGACCTTACGGCCTTCCTGGAGTTCGCGGCGATGAACGTGGACGCCGTGCGCGAGGCCGGCAAGCGGATGACCGCGCCCCTCAACCCCATCAACCGCGCGCTCCACTCGCTCAAGGACAACACGCTCCGCGGCAGTAAGCGCAACATCGGCTACCACTACGATCTCGGCAACGACTTCTACGCCCTGTGGCTCGACCCTGATATGACGTACTCGTGCGCACTCTTCGACGGCAGCGAGTGCGACCTGGCCGAGGCGCAGCGGCGCAAGTGGGACCGGCTGCTCGACCTCCTCGACGCGAGACCGGGGCAGCGGCTCCTCGAGATCGGCTGCGGGTGGAGCGGCTTCGCGATCCACGCGGCCAAGACCCGCGACCTGCACGTCACCGGGATCACCATCTCCGACGAGCAGCTCGCCTGGGCACAGCGTCGTGTCGCCGAGGAGGGCCTCACAGACCGGGTCGAGATCCGCCATCAGGACTACCGCTCGCTTGACGAGCGGTTCGACCGCGTCGCCTCGATCGAGATGTTCGAGGCCGTGGGGATGCGCTGGTGGCCGACGTTCTTCCGCAGCGTGCGCGACGCACTCACCGCAGGTGGTCGCGCGGCGATCCAGGTGATCACCATCGAGGACAGCCGCCTTGCTGACTACGCGGCCAAGCCCGACTTCATCCAGCGCTACATCTTCCCGGGCGGAATGCTGCCAAGTCCGGAGGCCTTCGCGCGGTATGCCGCCGCCGAGGAACTCGCATGCGAGCGTCCCTTCTTCTTCGGCAGCGACTATGCAATGACGCTCCGCGCCTGGGAGGAGCGCTTCTCCGAGACCATCCAGCGCGTGCGAGGCCTCGGCTTCGACGAGCGTTTCGAGCGCATGTGGCGCTTCTATCTGTCGTACTGCCAGGCCGGATTTCGGACCGGCAGCATCGACGTGATGCAGGTGGCGCTCACCCGGGCGTGACCGACCCGATCACGGTGACCGCTCTGCGCCGGAATCTCTCACGCGTGTCCCCGTGCAGCACGGTCTTCGGCAACAGCCTGTACCCATGCACCGCTCCTGGGTATATGAACCTATGCCCGCCACCCGAAAGGGAGGAGCGATGCGGATGCGACGCGCCGGGCACCACTGCTGCGCTGCCTCCGCCTTGGACCGGTACTCGTGGATGGCCGGTTCCCGTTCGCTCTCGACGACCTGCGGGCACCCGGACGAGGAGGCAGACGTGGACACACTGACGCTGGAGCATCTGATCGAACTCGCGCGGGCACACGGCGATACTCGGGTCTCGCTGTTCATGCCGACACGGCGCTTCGGCCCTGGAAGTCAGGAGGAGGACCGTACGCGGCTCAAGAACCTCATCGGTGAAGCCGAGGAGCAGCTCGCGGCGCGCGGCACACGACCGGCCGAGATCGACGATCTGCTCGCACCGGTGCGATCGCTCGGCGATGACCGCCCACTTTGGTTGAGGTCAGGCGACGGCCTCGCGCTACTCGTCGGCCCCGAGGGGCTCCACCGCTTCCAGGTGCCCGTGCCCCTGGCCGAGCTCGTGTGGGTCGGCGACCGGTACCACATCCGGCCGCTGTTCCGGGCCCTTACGGCAAGCCGCACGTTCTGGCTGTTGGCGCTCAGTCAGAAGCGGGTTCGCCTCTTGCGCGGTACCGGCTACGGCCTCGAAGAGGTCCCGGCCGAGGGCGTGCCCTCGAGCCTCGCGGACGCTTTGCGCTGGGACGACTATGAGAAGAGTTCGCTGCAGTTCCACACGGGTACCTCAGGAAGCGGTGGCCGCCGTCCCGCCGTCTTCCACGGAACGGGCGAAACGGATGCCAAGAACGAAATCGTCCGCTACTTCCGAGGTATCGATAACGGTCTGCACGACCTTCTGAAGGACAGCGCGGCCCTGCTCGTTCTCGCGGGCGTCGACTACCTCCTGCCGTTGTACCGCGACGTCAACTCGTACCCGCATCTCACCGACGAGGCGATCGTGGGCAATCCCGACGGGCTCGGTGATACCGAGTTGCATGAGCGCGCGTGGTCGATCGTCGATGGTCGATTCTCCACCGAGCGCCGCTCGGCAGCCGAGCGCGCGATCGACCAGTGGGCCTCGCCCAAGGTCACTCCCGATCCGGAGACGATCGCACCCGCCGCGCTCCACGGACGCGTCGACACACTGCTGCTCGCCGAGGACGCGCACTGGTGGGGCGCGATCGACCCGATGAGCGGAGCGGTGACTGTGCACCCACACGCCAAGAACGGCGACGAGGATCTGCTCGACCGGGCCGCGGTGGAGACTTTCGCCAACGGCGGCACCGTGGTGACACTCACTGCCGGGGAGATGCCGCACGGCAAAGACGCCGTGGCGCTGCTGCGCTACTGAGGGCACGGGACGCGGCCAGCGACTTCCGGGATGCTTGAAGGCCGCGGCATCGGTGCGGCGGTGGGACTAGCTCTCTGCGTCCGAGGGTGCGGGCTCCTCGCGCACGACCGCATCAGGCCCTCCGAACGTGAATGGCTGGTGTTCCGCGAAGGCGAAGTCTCCCCGCTCGAACACTGCGACGCAGGAGTCGACAACATCGGCATCGAACGTCGTGCCGCTCCCGGCACGAATCAGGTCGAGCGCATACTCCACTCCGCGCGCCGCTCGGTACGGTCGGTGCGAGGAGACGGCCTCCACCACGTCCGCGACTGCGATTACCATGGCCTCCGGTCTGATCCGCTCACCGCTCAGGCCCAGTGGGTATCCGCTCCCGTCCATCCGCTCGTGGTGCTGTGCGATCACCTCTGCCACAGGCCAAGGGAACGTGATGTGCCGCAGGATCGCTGCGCCGGCCTCCGCGTGGCTCTTGACCAGTTCGAACTCGGCATGGCTCAGCGCTGCAGGTTTCGATAAGATCTCGGCCGGCACGACGAGTTTCCCGATATCGTGCAGAGATGCCGCAACATTCACGAATCGTCGACGCTCGGCACTCCAGCCGAGTTCGACCGCGATGGCCACCGCGAGTCCGGCAACGCGCTCCTGGTGCCCCGCGGTGTACGGGTCACGCATCTCGGAGACCCCCGCCAGCGCCCGCAGAGTCCCCGACATGTGCTGGCTGGCTTGATTCTCGGACTCCCGCTGGTGTTGGTTCGCCCTTTCGAGCCGGCCTCTGACTTCGTAGAGCGCTGCGGTGCGTTCCAGCGCCTGCTGCTCCATCCTGCGCATGTGCTCGCGGTGTTCTTCTCCTGCGATGTGTTCGGCGGTCACGTCGTTGAACACCACCACGGTCATGGTCTCCTGGTCGGCTCCGTCTCCCGAGATGACAGGGATCGCGCTCACCGTCAGCCAGTGGTTCGTGCTCGTGAGCGGATTGAAGAAGCCCATCAGCACATCGATCACGGGCTCACCGGTGGCGCGCGCGACGCTCAACGGGTTGGTGCCGACAGGGAAGGCGGTCCCGTCACCACGCACCATGAGCCAGTGCGGGTCGTCGAAGGCGCTCTTCTTGAGGTCCTCGATCGAGAGGCCGAGGATGCTCTCTGCGGCCGGATTCATCGAGGTGATCGTGCCGTCGATCAGCAGAACGCCTTCACGCGAGTGCTCGAACACCGCGCGATATCGGAACGCGGCGGTCTCGTCCTCCAGGGCCGCCGCCGGCCGATCCGTCGCCACGCGGGACATGGTCGTCGTACCCTGCACCACGCCCTCGGGCCCCACCAGCGGTGAGATCGTATACGCAACAACGCCCTCACCGGAATCCGTCGAATACGGAAGGGTCCCTCGGGTCGGCTCTCCCGACTCGATCGTCTCGTCCCGCTGGGCAGCGAGCGCCGCGGCTATCTCGCCGCCGGCGCCGAGTTCCTGCCACGTCCGGCCGAGAACGTCGCTGAGTTGTTCGCCGAACGATTGGAGAACCGCCTTGTTGGCGTACAGGTACCTGTGCTGGACGTCCTGGATTGACACCTGCTCGCTCATGCCCGCGAAGATCGCGTCCAACTCCGGGCAGCTGCTGCGCAAACGAACGGCGACCGATATGGGCGGCGTCATGACCGGTGCGTGTCCGGAGGGACTAGCTGACTCGCTCGTCATGCTATTGCGGTGCTCTCCCTTGGACAAGAGGAACCCCTCCCAAAGTGAGTATGTTCCACTCTTCTACCCTGAATGTGCAGGGTCTGCGACTGCGGCATTACGGAATCTTGCGTTCACCTTACTCCTGTACCCAACGCGGGGGGCCGAGAACCTACCCTCTGTACCGGGAGTCTCTCGATTCGCCTGAATGCTCGACGCCGCAGAGCCAGGACCGCACCCGGCTTCCTGCGGACGATCCCGACGATCTCCGTGATATCCCGCGAGTACGGCGCCAGCAGAGGCGACCACCTGGGAGAGCGATTCGGGCGGGGCATCAGCCCCGCCCGAACGGTGATGTCGTGGTGGGCCCAGGTGGACTCGAACCACCGACCTCACGGTTATCAGCCGTGCGCTCTAGCCGACTGAGCTATGGGCCCCCGCTGCGAACAGCCTGGATACCATAGCCTACGCCACAAACGAGCGTCAAGAACAGCCGGACCGTGGTTTCCTCCGAGCCGGTACGGCCGCGGAACCGTGCTGCGCGGGGCCTCTGGCCCCGTCGGCTCGCGCCTACGCGCGTCGCCTTGAAGTGCGCGTCGGCGTGGTAGGGTATGTCTATGCCTGGAAGGAGGCCGCTATGCTCCCCGTGAAGATCGCCGGCCTCAGCCTGGACGCCGTGACGCAGCAGCCCGTGTTGCTGCTCGTGCCGCTTGACGACGAGGAAGCCGCCGCCGAGGGCGGCCGTCGCGCACTCCCTATCTGGATCGGCATCGCCGAGGCCACCGCCATACTCTTCGCGGTCCAGGGCATCGAACCGCCACGGCCGATGACGCACGACCTCCTGAAGTCGGCCATCGAGGCCGCCGGGCACGTCGTCAGCCGCGTGGAGGTCACACGGCTCGAGGAGGGCACCTTCTACGCGGCGCTCGTCTTGCGAGGCGAGGAGCGCGAGGTGGCCGTTGATGCTCGTCCTTCGGACTCGATCGCGCTCGCCGCACGCTGCCACTGCCCCATCTTCGTCGCCAAAGACGTGTTCGCGGAGGCGGCGGTGCTCGTGACCGAGGTCGACGAGGACGAGGAGGTCGAGCGTTTCCGCGACTTCCTCGACCGCGTGGACCCGAGCGACTTCATGAGCTAGGCCGTCGGCGGGCTGCTGCGCCGTCAGGCACCACTCCCGTGCCATGGGTTCACTCGGGTGACGCCGTGCCGTCCGCAGACGCGCTACTCATACCTGAGCGCGTCGATCGGGTCGAGCTGGCTCGCCTTCCACGCCGGGTACACACCGAAGAACACTCCCACGCCGAAGGCGAAGAAGAACGACATCGCCACGGCCCAGAGTGTGACGTTCGCCGGCACCGGCGTCGTCTGGGCAAGCAGCAGTGCGCCACCCCAGCCGATCGCGATGCCGATGATGCCGCCGAGTACCGAGAGCGCCACCGCCTCGATGACGAACTGCGACAGAATGTCGTAGGTGCGGGCGCCGACCGCCTTGCGGATGCCGATCTCGCGTGTACGCTCACTGACGCTCACAAGCATGATATTCATGATGCCGATGCCGCCCACCAGCAGCGAGATACCCGCGATACCCGCGAGCATATAGGTGAGCGTGCCCAACAGGTCCGACAGGATGCCGAGCGTCTGCTCCTGTGAGAACACGGTGAACTCGTCGCCGAAGGTGGGCAGGAGCGCTCGCCGTATGTCGCGGCGCACCGTCTCGATCTCATCGGGGTCGGCCGCCTTCACGACGATCGTGCTCACGTAGTTGACGTTGAACAGGCGCTGCGCCGTGGTTATCGGGATGTAGACCTGGCTGTCCTGGTCTCCGCCGAGCCCGCCGCCGAGCGACTCGTAGTATCCGACGACGGTGAAGCGCTGGCCGGAAAGGGTCACCTGCTTGCCGAGCGGGTCCTGGTTGGGAAACAGCTCACTGGCCACACGGCTGCCGAGCGCCACGACGCGGGATGCGGCCTGCACCTCACCGCGGCGGTAGTGCCTGCCGTCGGCCAGATCCGAGGTGAAGACCTCGGTGCCCTGTTCGTTTCCGGCGGCCACCACCACGCGCATCGAGCGGTTTCCTGCCTTGATCGTCGCCCCCGCCTGGAATACAGGCACCACGGCACTCGCGCCCTCAACGCGACGCGCGATCAGGTCGACGTCATCGAGCGTGAAGCGTCTGCCGGGGGGCGCCCCCCCACCACCGATGCCGCCCTCGAACTGGCCGGGAATCACGAAGAGGAGGTTCGAGCCAAGACCCTCGAGCGAACCGGTGACCTCGTCGGAGACGCCGGTGCCGATGCCCACGAGCAGGATGACCGCGGCAACACCGATGATGACACCGAGCATGGTGAGCAGGCTGCGTGCCTTGTTGGCCGCCAGCGCACGGAATGCGATCCGGAAGCTCTCGACGAAGTTCATCCGAGCTCCCCTTCGGCCGGCAGGGCAGCCATCTCGTCGGCAGCCATGATCCGATTGGCCACCATCGAGTCTTCGCGCACGCGTCCGTCGAACATGCTGACGACGCGGGCCGCGTGGCGGGCCACGCGGTCATCGTGGGTCACGAGCACCACGGTGATGCCCTGCGCGTTGAGTTCCTGCAGCACGGACATGACTTCGATGCCCGAGCGCGAGTCGAGGTTACCGGTGGGCTCGTCGGCGAGCACGATGCTCGGGTCGTTGACGAGCGCGCGGGCGATCGCCACACGCTGCTGCTGACCGCCCGAGAGCTGGCTCGAGAAGTGGCCGAGACGGTTGGCGAGACCGACACGCTCGAGTGCTGCACGCGCGCGCCTCGACCGCTCGGGACCGCTCGCACCGCCGTAGACGAGCGGCAGCTCGACGTTGGCGAGCGCGCTCGTTCGCGGCAGGAGGTTGAACGCCTGGAACACGAACCCGATGTACCGGTTGCGCAGCGCGGCGAGCTCGTTGGGGGCCAGGCGGCTCACGTCCTGACCTTCGAGGATCACCGAGCCTTCGGTGGGGCGGTCGAGCAGCCCCACGATGTGCATGAGCGTGGACTTGCCCGAGCCGGACGGACCCATGATGGCGACCATCTCACCCTGGCGGATCTCGAGGCTCACCCCACGGAGGGCGTTCACCTCGATACCCTCCAGGTGGTAGACCTTGGTGACGTCCTGCGTCTCCAGGACGACCCTGCCGTCGCTCACGGAGTTCACGGTCACTCCACCCGCACGCGCGCACCATCGGCAAGGTCGGACACCGAGCTCGTGATGACGAGGTCACCCTCCGCGATGCCCGAGCGCACCTCCACGAGCGTGTCGGTGAGCTTGCCAATCTCGATGCTCACGCGCCGGGCGGTGCCGTCCTCCAGCACGAACACGTAGTTGCCGCCGCGGTCCTCGAGCAGCGCCTCGACCGGGATGGTGATCACGTCCTCGATCATCTCCACCGCGATCTCCACCGAGCCGTTCATGCCGATCAGGATCTGCCGATCAGGGTTGAGGACGCGCATGCGCACCGGGAACGCGGTGCCGCCCGTGGGGGTGAGCACCGACTGCAGTTCGACGCGTTCGACCTCGGTCTCAAACTCGACACCGGAGACGCCGTCGAGTGATACGAGCGCTTTCATCCCGGCTTTGACGCGGCCCACGTCCGCCTCGTCGACCTGGGCGGTGAATGCAAGATCCTCAAACGAGACGATAGAGAACGGAGCCGAGGCGGGCGTGACCGACGAGCCCTCGGTGGGGGTGACGACCGGCCCTCCCGGAATGAGACCGGAGACCGAACTGAAGATCACCACGCCGTCCACGGGCGCGGTCATCTCGGTTGCAGCCAGCGCCTCCTCGGCTAGGTCACGTGCGGCCGCGGCCGCATCGATCGCCTTATCGGCCGCCCCAAGCGCCGACCCGATGCTCGAAGCACGGGCGAGCGCATCCCGCTGGGCGACGGCGCCCAGGTATGCCGCATAGGCCTGGTCGCGCGCAAGCTCCGCGGCCGTTGTGGCGGCAGGGCTGGACGCGGCCGCCTTGAGTGCCGCAAGCGTCTGCTCGGCGGTGACGAGGCTCGCCGCAGCCTGATCGCGGGCGAGGTCAAGCACCTGCAGCGCCGCGTCGAGCGCGGGGTCACGCGGTTCGGGGGCGGGGAGGTAGATCGACTCGTAGAAGGCGTCGTACGCCTCGTTCGCCGCATCCACGGCCGCCTGCGCCAGGACCACGGCAGCCTCGGCCTGGGCGATATCCGCGGCCGTAGGCTGTCCGAGCCCCGCGAGCGCGGCTTCGTACTGGAGATCGGCGGCCTCGTAGGCCGCGTACGCAGCGGCAACCGCCGCGTCTGCGGCAGCGCGATCGGCCGTGCCCGGCACCGCCTTCGCCGTCGCGTCGCGCTGGGCCTGCGCCGCGGCATAAGCCGCCTCGGCCTGGGCGAGCTGCACCTCGAGGGGTGCGGGGTCGATCACTGCGATGAGCTGCCCGGCGCGTACCGTCTGACCGTCGGTGACCTCGATTCGCTCGAGCGTACCCGCGGTGGGCGGGTACAGATCGACCTTGCGGTCGGCCTGGATCTTCCCCGAGGCGCTCACGGTGACCGTGAGGTCGTCGCGAACGGCCTCGGATGCGTCGACCTCGGTGGCGCGCATGCCGGAGAGCGCAAACGCCGCGGCGACGCCTCCAACGATGACGACCGCGGCGATGGCCGCAATCACTTTGCCCTTTGACACCGTGACCTCCTCAGGTACGGTCGTTCTGAATCAGATTCGTACCCTGTCAGCGCGCCGTGGGCACCCCGTCGCCGAGGCCGAACAGTGCCGGCACGCTGCCGATGTCGTCAATGATCGCATCGGGGCCGGCCGCCTCGAGCCGCTCGCGCGAGGCCACGCCCCACGTTGCCGCTACCGCTACCGCACCGGCACCCCTGGCCGCCGCCACGTCTGCCGGACTGTCGCCGACGTACGCACACACGGCGGGGTCGAGCGAGAGCAACCGCGCAGCGTGCAGGACGGGAAGTGGGTCGGGCTTGTGAGCGGGAGTGTCGTCGGCGCTGACCACTACTGCAAAGAACTTGCCGAGACCGAAAAGATCGATCGCGCGCATCGCCATCATCGCACTCTTCGAGGTGACGATGCCCATCGGCATGCCTGCCGCCGACAGCCGCTCCAGTGCGCTCACGGTGTTCGGGTACAGCCGGGCCATCTCATCGTGCGTCGCCTGATTGAACGCGCGGTACGACGCGAGAAGCCGCCCTGCGATCTCCTCATCATCGGTGAAGAACCGCATCTGGTGCGCAAGCGGGACGCCCACGTGGTGGAGCAACAACTCGTCCGGAAGGGCCTCCCCGAGCACGTCGGCGGTTGCGTGCCGGAAGGATGCGAGGATGTGTGGGATGGTGTCGACGACCGTACCGTCGAGATCGAAGAGGACCGCCTCCGGCGTTGCGAGGCGCGCCACGGATGAGGCGGGCGTGTTCATGGGTGTCATCCTACCACCCCCTCCGAACCAGAGGAGTCCGGCGCGGAGACGGCCTGCTCGTCGGACCGGATACCCCGAAGGAACACGAACGTCGCCACAGCCCCGAGCGCGTAGAGGGTGGCCGTGTAGAAGTAGGGCGTGGTGTACGACTGTTCCATCAACCGTCCCCCGATGGCGCTCCCGCCAAGCCACGCCACACTCCAGCCGAATCGCACCCATCCCGCCACGAGCGGCTTGTCCGCCGCCGGCAGCCCCTCCATGGACAGCTGGTTGTAGATCGGCCAGGACATGTTCATGAGCATGCCCCGGAACCAGAACAGGACGGCCGCGAGCGGCAAGCTCGCCGCAAACGGGATCGAGATAAGGAACGGCAGTGATGCGAGCTCGGTCACCACCACCGTTCCGGCAAGACCCAGCCGCGGCACGAGCCGGGGCGTTGCAAGCGCGGCGAGGGCCATGGCGATCGAGCTCACGGCCTGGATCACCCCCACGTCGGTCACGGAGGCCCCAAGGCGGTGCCGCAAGAACAGCGCGACGAACGGGATCGTGAGGCCCGCACCGAAGGAGATCAGCATCTCGGGGACGAGCAGCCTCCCCACACGACCCCATGAGCGAAAGCCTTTGAGCGTTGACGACCACGCAGTGAACAGCCGGTCGTGGAGACGTGGCCCGTCTTGAATCGCCGACGCCGGCAGAGCGCTTCCGGCCATGAGCCCGGCTGCGATCACGATCGTGAGCCGGACCGCTTCGGCCTCGCCGACCGCCGGGCTCATCAAGGCGGGGACGATGCCGCCGATGAGCGAGCCGACGACCATCGCCGCGATCCGGATCACGTAGTCGGCTGTGAACAGCTGCGTGCGACGCGCGCTGCCCGAGTTCTCGGACAGAAACGCCGTGGAGAGCGTCTGCATCGCGCCGTCGCCGAGCCCGAACACGAGACCGAGCGCGACGATCGCTGTTGAGGTGAGGGCGTACGCCTGACCGAGACGCGAGAGGCCGAGCGCGAGAGCAGCGAAGAGCATGAGCGGGCGATACCCCAGCCCGGCAACGAGCGGAGGGAGTGTGAGACATACCACTGCGGCCGCGAGGGCGAGCGCGCCCTCGACGTCGCCCACGACGGCCTCCGAGAATCCGCTGTCCTTCAGGTGGATCGCGAACGTCGTGCCGATGATCCCGTATCCCACGCTCTGTAGCGCCGACACGAGCAGGAACTTCCGCGCGTTCGGGGTGAACCCGCGGGCGACACTGCGATATCGTCCCGGCAGCAAGCGCACGATGAAGAGGCCGATGGCGCCGAGTGGCCCCTTCGTGTGCGGCGCCCTACTCCTCTTCGTCGAAGTCCTCGCTTACCAGGTCCTCAGCCTCGGCCTCCCGCTCCGTCATGCCCGGGACCCGATCAAGCCCGTCTTCGAGAAGCGCCTGCTGGCCATCGAGTGCGGCCGGCCGCTTCTTCTTCTTGGCGCTCACGCGCGCGATTGCGGACACACGGTCCGTCTCGGCAACGTTCATCACCTTCACGCCCTGCGTGGAGCGACCGAGCCGGCTGATATCCTCGGCGCGCACGCGGATCACGACACCCTCCTCGGAGATGAGCATGAGCTCGTGACCGGGCATGACGATCTTCATGCCGGCCAGGCGCCCCTTCTTGGGGGTGACCTGGATGGTCTTGACGCCCATCCCGCCCCGCTTCTGCACGGGATACTGGTCGACCGGCGTCCGCTTGCCGTAGCCGCGCTCGGTGACCACGAAGAGCTCCGAGCCTATGGGCGCGATCTCCATGCCGAGCACGCGGTCGTCACCCTTCACGTTCATGCCGCGCACGCCCATCGTGTCGCGTCCCATCGGGCGAGCGTCGCTCTCGTCCCACATGATCGCCTTGCCCTCAGCCGAGACCATCATCGCGTGCTCGCCTTCGCGGACGCGGCGCACGGAGATGAGCTCGTCATCATTACGGAGGTTGATGGCGATGATGCCGTCTCTGCGGCTGCGGTCGTAGGCACCGATGGCGGTCTTCTTCACCATGCCGAGTGCAGTGGCGAAGAGCAGATACTCGTCTTCCGGGAAGTCGCGCGTCGTGATGACCGCGGCGATCGTCTCGTCCTGCTCGAACGGCAGCAGGTTCACTACGGCGGTACCTCGCGCGTGTCGCGAGCCCACCGGTAGCTCGTGGACCTTAAGGCGGTACACCTTGCCGCGGCTCGAGAAGAAGAGGACGTAATCGTGTGTCGAGCTGATGAACAGGTGCTCGACGAAGTCGCTCTCCTTGAGGTTTACGCCCGAAATGCCCTTCCCGCCTCGCTTCTGCTGACGGTACGTCGCCACGGGAAGGCGCTTCACGTACCCGGCCTTCGTGATGGTGACGACCATGTCCTCTTCGGCAATCAGGTCTTCGACGTCGAGATCGCGCGCGGTGCCAGAGATCTCCGTCCGCCGCTTGTTGGCGTACTTGCTCCTGATCTCGAGCATCTCGTCTTTGATGATCTGCAGCACCAGCGACATGTCGCCGAGTACCCGCGTGTACCAGGCGATCTTCTCGCGGAGCTCGGTGAGCTCTTCCTCGATCTTGGAGCGCTCGAGCCCCGTCAGGCGGCGCAGGCGCATCTCCAGGATGGCGTCGGTCTGGGCTTCCGAGAGGGCGAAGCGTTCCATGAGGCGGGACTTGGCCTCGGCGTCATCCTGGCTTGCGCGGATGATCTTGATGACTTCGTCGATATTGTCGAGCGCGATGACGTAGCCCTCGAGGATGTGCGCCCGCTCCTCGGCCTTGCGCAGCTCGTAACGTGTGCGCCGAACGATGACGTCCTTCTGATGCTCCACGTAGTGGAACAGGATCTCCTTGAGGGGGAGCTCCTTGGGTACGCCGTCAACGAGCGCGAGCTGGATGATGCCCATGCCGGTCTCGAGGGGCGTGTGCTTGAAGAGCTTGTTCAGCACCACCTGAGGAATCGCGGACTGCTTGAGCTCGATGACGATGCGCATCCCTTTGCGGTCAGACTCGTCGCGCAGGTCGGATATCTCAGTGAGCTTCTTCTCGCGCACGAGGTCCGCAATCTTCGTCACGAGCTTCGACTTGTTCACCGCATACGGGATCTCGCTGATGATGATGCGCATGCGGCCCGTGGAGGTCTGTTCGACGTACGCCTTGCCCCGCACCTTGATCGAGCCGCGCCCCGTCTCGTAGGCCGAGACGATGCCCTCGCGACCCATGATCGCCCCTCCTGTGGGGAAGTCGGGTCCAGGGACGTGGGCCATGAGCCCCTCGGTGGTGATCTCAGGGTCGTCGATGAGCGCACACGTCGCGTCGATGACCTCGCCGAGGTTGTGCGGCAGGATGTTCGTTGCCATGCCGACGGCGATGCCGCTCGACCCGTTCACGAGCAGGTTGGGGTACCGCGCGGGCAGGACGAGAGGCTCGTTGAGCGACTCGTCGTAGTTGGGACCGAAATCGACGGTCTCCTTCTCCAGGTCGCGCAGGAGTTCCATAGCCGGGCGGGCGAGCCGTGACTCGGTGTACCGCATGGCGGCAGCGGAGTCGCCGTCGATCGAGCCGAAGTTGCCGTGGCCGTCGACAAGCGGCAGTCGCATCGCGAAGTCCTGGGTCATGCGGACCATCGTGTCGTAGATGGCCGAATCGCCGTGGGGGTGGTACTTACCCATGACCTCACCGACGGTCCATGCGGACTTCTTGTACGCCCGGTTCGGCGTGAGACCCGCCTCGTTCATGCCGTACAGAATGCGACGGTGCACGGGCTTCAGGCCATCACGGACATCGGGCAGCGCACGAGCGACGATGACGCTCATCGAGTACTCGAGGAATGATGTGCGCAGTTCGTCTTCGATGTCGATCGGCATCACGTTGGACGAGGTGAGTGATTCAGTCACGGAGGCTACCTCTCATTGCATCACCGATGGTACTTACGGAAGAGCATCACAGCGCCCGCGAGGAACCCGGCGCCTGCAAGCAGCACGAGGAACGACAGCGTCGCGGCGAGCATCGTGCCCGCTGCCTCGCTCGTGCGAGCTCCTGCGAACAGGAGTGCTGCCTGAACGATCACGAACAGACCCGTCACGCCGAGGAACCCGATGACCGCGTTGATGAGTGTCATGTTGACGCCCCCCGTGGCCGGTTCTTCGACGCGGAGCTCGACAAGCATCGCCTGGATCTGTCGCTCCGACACACCCGACTGCTCCCCACTCGTCACTGCGGGCTCCGCGGTCGGCAAGGGCGCCTCCGTAGTGGCATGGTCCGGGGCCGCCGGCTCACGCTCCTCGGCAGTAGGCGGCACATCATCTGCGCGCACTGCGGCGAGCGCCGCTTCGAGCTCCTGCGCCGCTCGCGACTGCGCCCGTTCGCGCTCGAAGCGTTCGAAGGCCTCGCGCTCCCAGGGCGGCGGCTCGAAACGGCGTGTGGGCTGCTTCTCGTCGGACATCACGTGTACCGGAATGACTCCCGCTCCCTACACGTCTAGGAACCGGACGCTCTTGGCGTGCCGCTTGATGAACAGCTTGCGCGGTTCCACCTGGTCTCCCATCAAGTCGACGAACGCCTCCTCGGCCGCGAGCGCGTCGTCGAGCGTAACCTGGAGGAGCGTGCGCCTCTCGGGGTCCATGGTCGTCTCCCACAGCTGCTCGGGGTTCATCTCACCCAGACCCTTGTAGCGCTGGAGCGAGTACTTCGTTGATTCGGGAAGACGGGCGAGCACCTGCTGCAGTTGCTTGTCGGTATAGGCGTAGTCGTGCTTCTTGCCGTAGCTCACTTTGTACAGCGGCGGCTGCGCGATGTAGATGTAGCCGGCATCGATCATGGGCCGCATGTACCGGTAGAAGAAGGTCAGGATGAGACACCGGATATGCGCGCCGTCCACATCGGCGTCGGTCATGATGATGACCTTGTGGTAGCGCGCCTGCTCGAGATCGAACTCCTCGGCGATCCCGGTGCCGAGCGCGGTGATCATCGCCTGGATCTCCTCGGAGGCCAGCGCCCGGTTGATGCCGGCCTTCTCCACGTTCAGAATCTTGCCGCGCAGGGGCAGGATCGCCTGGAAGCTGCGGTCGCGCGCCTGTTTGGCCGAGCCACCGGCCGAGTCGCCCTCGACGAGGTAGATCTCGGTCAGTGCCGCTTCCTTGACCGAGCAGTCCGCGAGTTTGCCGGGGAGTGTAGAGCTCTCGAGAAGCCCCTTGCGCCGCGTGAGCTCGCGAGCCTTGCGGGCCGCGGCACGCGCTTTGGCCGCCTGGGTCGACTTGAGCACGATCGTGCGGGCAGGCTTGGGGTGTTCTTCCAGGTACTCGGCAAGGCCGGTCGTCACGACCGCCTGTACGAGCGAACGCATCTCGGTGTTACCGAGCTTCGTCTTGGTCTGACCCTCGAACTGTGGCTCGCGGAGCTTGACGGAGATGACGGCCGTCAACCCCTCACGGATATCCTCACCGGAGAGGTTGTCGTCTTTCTCTTTGAGGATGCCCTGGCGCCTCGCGTAGTCGTTGATGGTGCGCGTGAGCGCATTCTTGAAGCCCTCCAGGTGCGTGCCACCCTCGTGTGTGTTGATGTTGTTGGCAAACGCCAGCACCGTCTCTGTGTAGCCTGTGTTCCACTGGAGCGCCACTTCGACAGCGCCTTCAGCGCTCTCCGATTCGAAGAAGATCGGGCGAGCGTGCAGCGCTTCCTTCTTGTCGTTCAGGTACTTGACGAAGTCGACGATGCCTCCCGCGTACCGGAACTCCTCGCGCCTCGGTTCGAGCTCGCGCTCGTCGGTGAGTGTTATCTTGAGGTTGCGGTTGAGGAACGCGGTCTCGCGCATGTGCGAGGCTATGGTGTCCCACGAGTACTCGGTTGTCTCGAACACGTCCGGGTCCGCCCAGAATGTCACCTTGGTTCCGGTGGCCTTGGACTTCCCGGTCGCCTTCAGCGAACCCAGGGGCTTGCCGCGCTCGAACGCCATCTGCCATACGCTGCCATCGCGCTTGACCTCTACCTCAAGTCGGGCAGACAGGGCGTTGACCACGCTGACACCGACCCCATGCAGTCCTCCCGAGACCTTGTAGCCGCTCCCCCCGAACTTCCCGCCCGCGTGCAGGATGGTGAGAGCCACCTCCACACCGGACTTGCGGTACTTGGGCACGTTGTCGACCGGGATGCCTCGACCGTTGTCGGTCACCGAGATGGCGTTGTCTGGGTGGATGACGATATCCACCGTGGTGCAGGCCCCTGCCAAGGCCTCGTCGACCGAGTTGTCCACGAGCTCGTAGACAAGGTGGTGCAGCCCTTTTGGTCCCGTGGACCCGATGTACATGCCGGGACGCTTACGGACGGCTTCAAGGCCCTCAAGGACCTGGATATCTTTGCCTGAATACGAACTTTCGGGCACTCTGACTCCCTTGATCGGACGCTGGTTCCGGATGATGGAGCGGGACGCACACAACCACGATATCTAGTCGTTCGCCCTGCTCAAGTGTACCACAAGTAGTATACGCGAGCCCCTTCCTGAGCACGCCGAATGCGGTATTCGGCCACGTCAGGACGAGGTGCGACGCGCGCCCTTCTTCCGCTCGAGATCCCGCACCATCACGCGGAGCGCCAGCTCCCTCAACTCGGGATCGCGAACGGGAGACACGACATGTTTCGCCTGGTCGAGCTCCGTCTCGGACAGCGGCTCCAGGGGCGTGTCGTCAGGCTTGTAGAACTCGTCGGCCTCGTCATTGGTGTGCTCCCAGGAGGCCTCATCGGCGACCTTCCGCGACACAGTGAAACGCATGCTTCTTACCGCAGTGTGACCCAGGTGTGTGTTGAGTCTGTCTATGAACTCCGCGGACATCGCTGATAGTTGATTCGCCCATGCTGCGCTCTCAACGTATATCGTGAGCTCACCGTTCTCGCGCAGGGCGAAGCCTTTGGTGCGCCTGGCGATCTCGGGTCCCACCACCTCGCGCCACGCCACCACGGCGGCCGCGCCTCCCCTCACTCCCTTCGTGTCGGCGCGCCGCAGGACCCCGGACGCGGCCTCTGAAAACGCCATTGTTCGACGCCGTCGGCTCATGAACACCCCCCACCCACCGGCACGATCTTCGCCCTCTCGAGGAGACTGTTGTCGAAGTAGGATATTGTGGTTGTGGTGATGAACGTCTGGATGTCTTTGCTCACGAGATCGGCCAGGGCTTCTCTGCGTGACGCGTCGAGCTCCGACATCACGTCGTCGAGCAGTAACACTGGTTCTGTTCCGAGTACCTCGCGCACCACGGTTACTTCTGCCCACTTCCAGGCGAGCGCCAGCGTACGCTGTTGTCCCTGGCTCGCGAAGGAGCGGGCGTCGTGTTGCCCGATGGTGAAGACGACGTCATCCCGGTGGGGCCCGACGAGTGATACAGCGCGCGCCCGCTCATCACCCTTACGCCGAGCGATCTCCTCCCTGAGATCACGCTCTACGACACCGATCTCTTCATCACTACCCCACTGCCTCTCGTGAGGGGCTACGGTTCCGCGCATTTCTACCATCAGCGTCTCGCCACAGGCCAGACCCTCGTAGACCGGGACCGCCGCTGCTGTGAGGCGGCGAACCAGGCGCCGCCGGTGCACGTGGAGTCGCGCCCCCAACCGTATGATTTGCTCGTTCCACGGGCCGAGTGTCGCTTCAGGGCTTTCGCTCTTGAGCAGGGCATTCTTCTGTCTCAGTACCCGTGCGTACTCCCTCCGAAGCGTCGCGTACGTCGCCGATAGTTGGTCTCCGAGGCCATCCACCCCGGACCTCCTGCGCTCCGCAGGGCCTCGTACCAACATGAGGTCCTCTGGGGTGAACACCACCACCGGCACTAACCGCGTCGCGTCGTGCACCCTGCGGCGCGCTTGGCCGTCCACCCGCCACGATCGCCTTCCATCCGTTGAGACGGTGAGCTCTGCGCGAACGGGGGTCCGGTTACCCTCGGCTGTTGTTGACACCACAGCCTGGTCGGCACCCCACCTGACAACGTCTCCCCAGTTCGGATTCCTGAATGAGCGGCCTGTCGAGACACTCTCGATAGCCTCGAGAACGTTCGTCTTACCGGCTGCGTTCGGCCCGATGAGAATCGTCAGTGGGTGTTGGGTCTCCAGTTTCCATGATTCGTAGTTCCGGAAATCCTGGAGCTCGATGCGGGTGATCCGCACGTGCTATGCCGCTCCTTCAGCCGAGACGTACCGGCATGAGGAGGTACACGAACCCATCCCCACCCGCGGGCTTGAGAACCCCAGGCTTGAGGGGACTTGTGACCTCGAGTGCGACGGTGTCCCCTTCGGAGACCGATACACCGTCCAACAGGTACGTGTGGTTGAAGGCAATCTCGACGTCTTCGCCTTCGGGATTGATTTGAACATCCTCGCGTGCCTCGCCCACGTCCTGTGTGGTTGCCGAGACGGTCAGCGTTTGGTCCGCAACCGATACCGCGAGACGAAGCGGTGCGTTGTGTTGTGCCATGAGGGATACGCGCTTCACTGCTTCCAGTAGTTCGAGCCGATCGATGACTACCCGTGTTGTGTACTCCTTGGGGAGGAGTTGTCGATAGTTAGGGAACGACCCCTCAATGCGCCGTGAGATGAACGTTGTATCGCCGAATGTGAAAATGACCTGATTCTCGGCCACCCCGAGCGCGACGGTCTCACTCGACCCTACTAGTTTCGCAACGTCTTCCAGGGCCTTTCCGGGTACGACGAGCTCCATGTCGCCCGCTACTCCTTCGACGTCGACCTCTTTCACACACAGACGATAGGAATCAGTGGCCACCATCTTGAGTTTCTCGTTGTCGATGACTACCAACACCCCTGTGAGGATCGGGCGCGTCTCATCTCTACTGACCGACTTAGAGACCTGGTGTACGACGTGCGAAAAGACCTCGGTTGGCAGAACTACGCTCTCTGCTGCGAGAACCTCCGGGAACTTCGGATAGTCATCGGCGGACAGTGTTTTCATCTGGAACGACGATTGCCCGCAGGTCACTGTCGCGATGCCGACAACCGACGTATCGATAGTCACTGCTGATTCAGGAAGGCTTCTGACGATATCGGTGAGGAGTCGTCCCGGTACGACACTCTGGCCCTTCTCATCAACCTTGGCCCGTGTTGTCGTCTTGACCGAGACCTCGAGGTCGGTCGCCTGGAGGACCAACGTCTCGTCGTTCACTGAGAGGTGGATACCCGAAAGGATCGGAAGGGTCGTCCGAGACGACAATCCACGGGATACGGTTGAGAGTGCATCAAGCAACGATCCTCGGGCCACGGAGACCTTCATGCCTCATCCTTTCTTATTACTGTCTTAGATATCTCATCACAGTAGCAGTAGTAATAGGGGCTGTGCATGGTGTGGAGAAGGCCCCTTCACGCTGGTCACACAGTCCGTTCTGCCTGTTGATATCGTGTGGGGAGACTGTCCCATCCATCAACATCTTCCCCAGGCTGGTCTTCTATCCACAGTGCACACCGGATCCACCACCAGTGTATGAACACCCTACCCACACGTTGTTCACCCCCGCTGTCGGATCAGATTGGTGAGTGTCTGTATCTGGTTGTAGACGTCTCTCTGTTCCTTCATCAACCGCTGAATCTTCGTGTTCGCGTGCATAACAGTCGTGTGATCCCGACCACCGAACTCGGCGCCAATCGCCGGCAGTGAGTGGTCGGTCAGCTCACGGCTGAGGTACATCGCAACCTGTCGGGGGAACACGATCGACTGAGCTCGCTTGTCACCGACAAGTTCGGCCTTACTGATGCTGTAGAACCTACAGACTTCCTGCTGGATGGAACTGATGGAGATGGGTCTTATCGACCGTTCCGGGAAGATGTCTTTGAGCACACTGTGAGCGAGGTCCAGGTTGATAGGGTGCCTCGACACCGAACTGAATGCGACCACACGCAAGAGGGCACCCTCGAGTTCCCGGATGTTGTTGGAGAAACGATCAGCGATCAGCGAAAAGACCTCATCAGGAATGGAGAGGTGGTCGACCTCGGCCTTTCTGCGAAGGATAGCGATGCGGGTCTCAAGGTCTGGGGGTTGGATGTCAGCGATGAGGCCGCCACCAAAACGAGTCCTCAACCGATCTTCTATGTCGCCGATCTCCGCAGGCGGCCGGTCTGAAGTCATCACGATCTGTTTGCCGGCTTCACGCAGTGTGTTGAAGGTGTGGAAGAACTCGGTCTGAGTACTCTCTTTTCCCGCGATGAACTGGATGTCGTCAATAAGAAGTACATCATTCTCCCGATAGGAGCGCCTGAACCCATCCATCCTGGCCTTGTCCCGGTCGCCGATCGAGTTGATGAAGTCGTTGACGAACTGCTCGCTCGATACGTACTTCACCTTCATGTGCGGATACCCGAGGCGGACGTACGTGCCGATCGCCTGGAGAAGGTGGGTCTTACCGAGTCCGGCGGCACCGTAGATGAACAAAGGGTTGTACGCGGTACCGGGCGATTCGGCGACCGCTAGAGAGACATGGTAGGAGAACTGGTTGGAGGCACCAACGACGAACGCATCGAACGTGCACTTTGGGTTGAGTTCGCCGTCAGAGGAGGTGTCTCGAGCAGGGCGGTGGGAGTGAGCGACCACCGGCAGTTCAACGATCGGTTCCTGCTCCGGCTCCACAATGATCGCGGCGCCCGACACGCTGAACCTCACGGCCATCGGTGAACCGGTCACCTGGGTTAAGGCCGAGGCAAGAAGACTGGCATAGCGCGTCTCGAGCCAATCCCGCGCGAAGTCGTTCTGCACAGAGACGACCATCTCCTGATCGACGATTCCCAAGGGCGAGGTCTGCTCGAACCATGTCTTGAAGGTGGGCGTGTTCAGTTCGCCCTTAACGACATCGAGTGTGTCGTGCCACACCTGTTGAACGTCGAGCATCGGTAGACCGCCTATCGCCGGAGGAGACTGTCAAGACATGAGGAGCCACGTTCCGTAAGCGCTCGCTTACCAGCCTCGTCTGATGTGATGAGGCCGTGGCCTGCGAGGTACTCGAGGTCGCGGTACGCCGTCGACAGACCGACGCCGAGCTCTCGAGAAACCGCGGTGGGTCCAAGGGTCCCCAACTCCATTGCCAGGGAGAGGACCTGTTTGTGGCGGGTGGTGAGCGGAGGAACGTCGACATCCTCGTGGGGCGGTGGGGATGCCGCCGGCTCCACGCGCTCAGGGGTGCCGCGCATGGTCACGACTGTGCCCGAGCCAAGGTTGTCCTCGACCTCGATGACGCCGCCGCTGAAGGTCAGGCACTCACGCGCCACAGGAAGACCCGACCCGACTCCTTTGATGACGGTCTTCATGTCATCTGTCGCTGTTGTGAAACCAGGCAGGAATACCCGCTCCTTGTCTCTGATCCCCGGTCCCTGGTCGGTACAGCGGATCGTCGACCCGTCGTCAAGGATGCTCACGACCGCCTCATCGAAGCCCGCATGGATGAAGTTCTCCACTACCTCCCGGATCACCGAATACGGAACCCGCCCGCCCGCCTCGTGTGAGAGGTTGTAGGTGCGGGAAGCCAGTGTCTCGATGAGATCCCTGGCCGAGCTACCGATGACTTCCTCGACACGTGGTGGTGCAGTGAGGCCGTCGTAGACCGCGATCAGCGCATGCAGGCGAGATGGGCGGTGCGGATTGCCGGGCATGTCGGTACCCGCCCCGGTGTGAGATGGCGCTGCCGTGTCACCGTAGAAGACCTTCACTGCACCACCCCCTGGGCTCGTCATCCACACGTTCGTCCACAGAATCCCCACGCTGCCCTTTCAGAGAAACCGCTGGCAGAGGGCGTCTCTGAAAGCCTCGGCCAACACTTGAGGCGATTCGTACCACCACCGATGAGCAGGCGGTTTTCACGTTATCCACACGACTTTCCACACATGTGGACAAGCCTTTCACGAAAGCCATCGAACAGCCATCGAACGCGCAGGTAAACAGCGGTCGGGCCTGTCCGAGTGCTTTCCGGGCCCCGAAAGACCCCGAAGTGGGGTTGAACGCTGTGGACAGTGTGGGGTAAGGGGCGGAAAAGCCGGCACTACGCCGGACGGAACCTGTGGAAAACCCAACCCCGCCATGTCGATCAGCGAAATACCTGTCCGCGGTATATGCTCTGAGCAGCAGTTTTTCAAAGGAAGACCCCCGAAGCGGGGTCGTGGGAGCGGAGCCGATTCTAGCAGAAGGCTCTTCTCGGCCACAACGAGACCCTCATCGTTTTCCACAGGATGGACCTGCTCACATCCTGCGTTTTCCACACTGTCCACAGATTTCAGACTTTTTTCGCATCAGCAACGCCGGCACCATGTGACGGCGCCGGGAGGTGTGCGCTGCGGCGTCAGCCTTACCGGCCGCTGATGCGTTGACAGCGCGAAGCGGGCGTCGGTATACTCGCTGGGCTTGTGCCCCGGGTAGGCTCGGGGCATCGACAGGAGGAACCGAAGTGAAGCGCACCTATCAGCCAAACAACCGGAAGCGCGCGAAGACGCACGGCTTTCGCAAGCGTATGTCCACAAGGGCCGGCCGAGCGATCCTCGCTGCTCGCCGTCGCAAGGGCCGCAAAGTCCTCTGCCCGAGCGCCGCGGCGTAAGAACACGCGCCCGAAGGGCGGCGTGATGCGCACGATTACTGCGGCGCGGGACATCGACCGCCTGTTCGCGGAAGGACGACGTGCCGCTGATCGAGACCTGCTCGTCTTGATCGCACCAACTCCCGGAGCACGCGACCCACAAGGGCGCGTGCTCTTTGTCGCCGGCAAGCGCCTCGGTTCTGCGGTGCTGCGCAATCGCTGCAAGCGTGTGATGCGCGCGTCGGTGCGACGTGTGGGCGGGCCGTGGCCCGGGTGGGACGTCGCACTGATCGCGCGTTCTGGCACGGCTACCGCGTCGCCGGGCGCGCTTGATGGGGCGCTCAGGGCGGCGACATGCGGTCTCGAGGCGCCCCGATGAGGAGTCCTCTTGCGCGCGCTGTGGTCGTCCTGATTCGCTTGTATCAGCGTCTGATTTCTCCCCTGCTGCCACCATCGTGTCGATTCACCCCCACGTGCTCCGTGTATGCGGTAACAGCAATCGAGCGATACGGAATTCTCAAGGGCGGGTGGCTCGCCCTGAGGAGAGTGGGCCGGTGCCACCCCTGGAACCCCGGGGGGTTCGATCCGGTTCCCTAGTCACGGGACCTCGCGCGCGTAGTATAGTGTGTAGACTACACACGACCCCCGGCACCACACCCGGAGCGGATACTGTCCCACAGACCGCGCGAAATCGTGCCACACGAGGAGGCTGGCTTCCTGTGCTCGAACCCATTGAGAAGGGCCTGTTCGACGTTCTACAGATGCTGTACGGCGTGGTCGGAGATTATGGAGTGGCCATCATCGGTCTGACGATCGCCATCCGCATCCTCCTGCTGCCGCTCACCGTTAAGCAGACGAAGTCGATGTACGAACTCCAGCGGATACAGCCGAAGATCAAGGCGCTTCAGGAGAAGTACAAGAACGACAAGCAGAAGCTGCAGGAGGAGACGCTCAAGTTCTACCAGGAGAACAAGGTGAACCCGTTCGGCGGATGTCTACCGCTGCTCCTGCAGATGCCGATCTTCTTCGCCCTGTTCCGGATGCTTGGCACCACAGGCTCGACGCCGGGGCTGTTCCCCCAGTACATCGCGTCATTGCCGGACGCGGCCGCCGAGGCGGCGTCACGATTCTGGATAATTCTTCCAGATATCACACGGTCGGCCAACCAGGTGTACGCAGATGGCGGTCTTATGTCCGCATGGCCATACGTGGTCTTCGTCGTCCTGTTTGGAGCTAGCACACTTCTGCCTCAGCTGATGCAGCCGGGCGCGCAAGCTCAGCAGAAGCAGATGGGCATCCTGATGGGCGGGATGATGCTGTTCTTCGGATGGAGCGTTTCGGCTGGGGTCGTCCTGTACTGGGTCACCCAGGGCTTGCTTGGCGTCGTGCAGCAGATCGTGCAGACGCGAATCTACAAGGCGCAGGAGGAGCACGCATGAGTCACGAGGTGATCAAGGAGGGGCCTTCCGTTGCCGATGCGGTGGATGCCGCTCTCGAGGAGATGGGCGTTCAGCAGGACGCAGTGGCAATCGAGGTGCTGAGCGAGCCCGGCAAGGGAATCTTTGGGGGTTCCGGGAAGCCTGCACGCGTGCGCGTCTGGCTCAAAGAGGCCCCCGAGACCGGCTGGGATGAGGATGACGAGGAGTCGCTCGACGACGAGCAGATTCCAATGGTGGGTCCTGCAGCTCGTCATTACGATGAGGCCAGGGAGCTAACTGATGATGAGCTGGACGCGGTGGCGGACGCCGGAGCGGCAACGATTCAGGAGCTGCTGAAGATCCTCGGTATGGAGGCCACGATCGAGGAGTACGAGGGTGATGAAGCAGAGATCATCCTTGATATCGTCGGAGACGATCTAGGTATTCTGATCGGCCGGCACGGCAGGACGCTCGATGCCCTCCAGATTCTCGTGTCTGCCATCACCAACCGAAAGCTCGAGCATCGATATCCGCTCGTCGTGGATGTGTCCGGCTACCGTCACCGGCGGCGCGTCAAGCTGGAGGAAATAGCGCGCAGGGGCGCCGATCGGGCTGCTCGGCAACGGCGTGCGGTAGAGTTGCGGCCGATGACGAGCTTCGAGCGTCGGGTGATCCACGTCGCACTCCGCGATGACAAGAGGGTCACGACCGAGAGCGAGGGTGACGAACCCCGTCGCATGGTGGTCATCCATCCCAGCTAGGACACCAGTCAGTCAGATTGGGCAAGGGCATCTGCGGGTGCCCTTGCGTTTTCGGGGCGAGCGCACAACCCACGTTGGCACTCACTGATGGAGCAGTTGGCCTAGTGGTGTCTCATCACTTGAAAGCGGCGGAGCTTCGATCTGCGTTGGGTCTGCGCGGACAGTGATGGGGGCCGTTCGATGCGCACGACAGCCTCGCTTCGAGTAGTCCAGGAAGACGCTTGCCGCGCGGATGGTGACTGAAGTCCGTGGTTCAGCGTATTGAGTCAGAAGTCGGCGCGTAATCGGCGGCGGAGCCTCGGTGATGCGACTGCGGCAGACACTACAGGTGACTGCGAGTGGTCGCTACGTGTGCACAGCGTCGCTAATCGGCGCGGGCTGGTTTCACGTGAAACATAGGGAATGATGTGGTACGGTTTCATCATTCTGCGGAGGAGCTATGTTTCACGTAAAACACCCTGCCCCATGACATCCATTGACACGGCAGCTATTCGCAACGCGGTGGCCGAAGTCGGTGTGATAATCGGCGACTCCGAAGCGACCGCCCTGCTCCAGCACATGGGTGCCGTCCGAGACGCGAATCGCCGATTCAACCTTACACGGATCGAAGATCCCGGCGGGATGCTCCGATTGCACGTGGCGGACTCCCTCGCTTTTCTGCCGCACGTACCGGACCTTCAGGGTCCGATAGTTGACCTCGGTTCCGGTGCCGGCTACCCGGGCATTCCGCTCGCCGTCGTCCTCAGAAGCCACATGATCTTGTGCGAGTCCACCCAGAAGAAGGCGCAGTTCCTGGAGAGTGTTGTGGAAGACCTGGCCCTCGATGCGGATGTGGTGCCGGAACGAGCGGAGGTTCTGGCTCAGCAGAGACCCCGGTTTGCGGGCACAGTAGTTGCGCGTGCTGTCAGTTCGCTCGGCGCGCTAGCGGAGCTGGCTGCACCGCTGCTACGGACAGGGGGTCTGCTCATTGCCCTGAAAGGCACGCCCCCGCCGGACGAGCTCGCACGAGTGGCACGAATCGCGCCGCTGTGTGGCATGGCTCCGGTGATGGTGGAAGGATACCAGTTGCCGGGTGGAGAACAGCGGTCGGTGTACGTGTACCAGAAGGAGTCAGAGCCGTCGGTTCCTTTGCCGCGGCGCCCCGGACTGGCACAAAGGCAGCCCCTTGCGTGAGCGACGTGTTCCGCTGACGCCGGCGCTGACGTATACTGTCGTCGAAACGAGGCTGGTCGAGAGGGGAGCCCGTGCAAGACGCATTGCAATCATCTGCCGGTGAGGGACGAGCAGCCTACGTCGTTGCCGTGGTCAACCAGAAGGGCGGCGTCGGCAAGAGCACGACGGCAGTGAATCTGGCGGCCACCCTGGGCGAGCAGGGTCGTCGAGTGCTGCTGGTGGATCTGGATCCGCAGGGTAACGCGACCTCCGGATACGGCCTGGACAAGAATCAACGCGAGGAGTGCATCTACAATGCACTTCTTGGAGACGTTCCCATCGAGCAGTTGGTCGAGCCGGTGATGGTCGAACACGTGTTCGTTATACCGTCGACGATTCAGCTCGCTGGAGCTGAAATCGAGCTGGTGTCCGCGTTCAGCCGTGAGACCAAGCTGAAACAGGTCCTGCAGCCGGTCATCAATGACTTCGATTTCATCATCATCGACTGTCCCCCTTCGCTGGGGCTGCTGACGATCAACGCCCTAACGGCATCGGCCGGAGTGCTGATTCCGGTTCAGTGCGAGTACTACGCGCTGGAGGGGCTCAGCAAGCTGTTGGAGAGCGTGCGTCTGGTGAAGACACACCTGAACCCCTCGCTCGAAGTCTTTGGCGTGCTCATGACCATGTTCGATCGTCGGACGAAGCTGTCACAGCAAGTTGTGGACGAGGTCCGCGACTTCTTCGAGGACAAAGTGTTCGAGACCCTGATTCCCCGCAGCGTCAGACTGTCCGAGGCGCCGAGCTTCGGACTGCCGGTCACGATCTACGATTCTGGCGGGCGCGGTGCGGAGGCCTACCGGCAATTGGCAAAGGAAGTGATTGCTCGTGTCTAAGCGCGGTCTTGGAAAAGGCCTGTCGGCCCTGATTCCCAGTGCAGGGCAGGAGGTCGGCGGAGAAGTCCTTGAGCTTGGGCTGTCGAGCATCACCCCCAACCCGCATCAGCCGCGCACCGCGATGGATGAGGGCCAGATCGCCGAGCTTGCAGACTCCATCCGAAAAGTAGGTGTCCTGCAACCGGTGGTGGTTCGGCCGCATGGCGACGGTTACCAGATTATTGCAGGTGAGCGTCGATGGAGAGCTGCGAGAGCCGCCGGTTTGGAGAAGGTGCCCGTGCGGGTGATGATGTGCACGGAGACCGAAGCGCTCGCGCTCGCGCTTATCGAGAATCTGCAGCGCGAGGACCTGAACCCCGTCGAGCAAGCCCGCGGATATCGCCGCCTGATCACTGAGTACAGCATGACGCAGGCTGAGCTCGCCGACCGGGTGTCCAAGTCGCGATCCGCTGTCACGAACACCCTGAGGCTTCTCGACCTCCCCGATGACATCCAGGAGCTCGTCTACTCCGGTGAGCTCTCGGCTGGGCACGCGCGCGCAATCCTCTCGATCCCTGACGACGACCGGCGGCACACCCTCGCGCGCAAGTGCGTTGACGAGGGGCTGTCGGTCCGCGAGGCGGAGAGTCTGGCCAAGCTGCTTGCTGCCGGCGCTTCCATACAGCCACGACGACCATTGACGCCGAAATCGTACAAGATCGTCGCCCGGAAGTTGCGCCGACTTCTATCCACGAACGTGCGGGTGCGACAGACGGTCAAGAAGGGCAAGATAGAGATAGACTTCCACGACGAGGAAGACCTCGAGCGGATCGTCCGTCTGCTGACTGAGGGTGACCCCGCACCGCCGGAGAGGAGCGATGCATGAGGGACAAACGGTTGGAATATTTTGTCATCGGCATCCTTCTGGGTGGTGCTCTCGGAGTGATCGCGGGTCTGTTGTTCGCGCCCGGGAGCGGCTCGCACACTCGGCGCAGGCTAGCGGAAGAGGCAGAACGGGTGGCCGAGGCCGCTCGGCACGCAGCCGACCGAGCCGAGACCATCGCTGAGGCGATCGGTAACAGGATGGACCACTTCCTCGGCAGGGACGAGGAAGTGGCCTGGCGGAAGGTCCACGAAATCCGGGAGGGCGTGCAGCGCTACTCGCGCACCATTGCATCCTCGTGATGTCGCACCCCTGCGTTACGCTTCGCGTGGGGTGATCGTCGACCATGGCACTGCATGTGATCACGGGACCGTCCGGTTCCGGCAAGACGAGCGAGGCCTACGCGAGGCTGTTCGATGCCGCGCGGTCTGGCCTTCGCTGCGCGCTCCTCGTGCCCGCGGCACCCGATGTCACACGTGTCATGCGCGACCTGGCGGGCGCGGTGCCGATCGGCGTTCGCGCGGACACACTCGACGGCTTCCTGGACCGGCTATGGCGCTCGCTGGGTGACGGACGCCAGGTTGTGACACCGGCCGAGCGCCTAACCCTTCTGGCAGAATCTGTCAGACAGGCGACGTTCGACGAACTCGGCGCGTCAGCCGACACGTCCGGATTCCTGGGGGTGATCGGCCAACTCGCGACGTGGGCCGCTGCCTCCGACCGGCGTGCGTCCTCCTGGGGCCGAGCCACCGGACGCGCGGGGGAGCTCCTGAGGTGCGTCGAGAGCTACGAGCAGGCCCTGGCGGGCGCCGATCTGATCGAGCGCAACAAAGCTCACCGTAGCGCAGCGCTCCTTCTGTCTCGGACAGAGGTCCCCGATCTGACGGTGCTCGACGGGTTTGCCAGCTTCACCCCTGCGCAGGAGTTGTTCGTCAGGAAATGCGCGGAAGTCGCCGATGTGATGGTATGCCTCACCTACGACGAAGACGTGCCGGGCACGCTATCGGCTGCACCGCTGGTCGAGCGCCTGACCGAATGCGGCAGCCACCAGTCTCTGCCGCTCCGCTCCGGCTCCGGCCCTGCCGAGCTCGACCGAATCCGCTCATCGTTCGGGGGCGGAGCGTCAGATAGAACAGCTGCGTGCGGCACCGTCGTGTTCTCAGAGGCCTGGGGCGAGGAGGCCGAGGCGGCCCGCATCGCAGCCGAGGTCCGCGAAGAGATGGACCGCGGCACCAGGCCGGGCTCCATAGCAGTCGTCTTCCGCGACCCCGCGCGGCACTTCGCGGCTCTGCTGAGCGCGCTCGGGGAGGCAGGCGTGCCGGCGGACTGGGACGTGCGCGTGCCCTATCTACGCACGGGCCTCGGCCGGGCGGTGGCGCTGATGCTGTCACCCGAGGTCGAGCGGGGACCACTGGCGACCGTCATGGACCTGCTCAGAACACCGTACAGCCCGGCGAGCGACTCGCTGCTCGACAGCGTGGATGCCCGTGCGCGACGTTCAGGCGGGGCCGATCGGCGCGAGGTGGAGCGCTGGTGCAGCGCGGAGCCGGGTGCTGCGGCGTTCCTGCGAGAGACGCGACGGGCCGTCTCGGGCGTTGCGGGCGAGGAAGCCGAGGAACGATGGCATCGTCTGGTCACAGGGATGCTCGGGCGCGCCTATCCGGACGAGAAGCCGGGAGGGCTGCGACTTCTGATGGACGGTGCGGCTGCCCGCGTCACGCTGGACTGTGTGAGGAGTCTCGGGGTCTCGCGCTCGGGTACATCGACGGTCGCTGATCTCGAGAGGGCGCTGCGGGCCACGACGGTGGCGGTCGACACTCTCGGACACCCCGACCGCGTGCAGATCACCGGGGCCGATCGCATACGCTGTGGCACGTTCGCCTGCGTGATCGTCGGAGGGATGTCGGCGGGGGAGTTTCCGCGTGCGCTTCGCGGTGATGCGCTGCAGGCGCCCGGGATTCGCGCGGCTCTCGAGCGCGCTGGGATCGCGGTGCAGCCCGAGGGCGGGATCCAGCACGAGCGGCTTCTGTTCTACCAGGCGATCACCCGGGCCTCGCAGCGCCTGGTGCTCAGTCGCCAATCGCACGACAACGATGGGAACCCGCGGCAGCCATCCATATTTTGGGAGGAGCTGCTTGACCTGTATCGGGATCCGACCACCTCGGCGTGGGTCGCGGGTGAGCCGGTCTTCCGTCGGCTGGGGCCGGACGGCCTGGCGCTGCATCCGCATGTCGCGCATACGGAACGAAGGGCCCGGCGTCAGGCGGCCGCCACGCACGCCGCCGACAGCGGGCGGCCGGACTCGCGGCGGCTCGGCGCACCCGCCCGCGACTCGCTCGCCTCACGCGATGTGTTCAGCGCCAGCGAGGTGGAGACCTATCTTCAGTGTCCGTACCTCTGGTACGTCCAGCGCATCATCAGACCGCGCGACCTCGACGCCCGCGTGGACGTCGCAGCGGAGGGCATGTTCGGACACGAGGTCCTGCAGCGGTTCTACAGTGCGCTCATCACAGAGACGGGTGAGCCGCGGATCACGGTCGACGTGCTGGATAGGGCGGGCGAGATCCACGCAGTGGCCGTCCGGTCGGCCCTGGAACGCATGCGACCGACGTCGGCTGCTGAGACGGTCGCCGTACGGCGCATGATCGCGCGCACCTGGCAGGTGATCGAGACCGACGCGACCCTGTTGCCCGGCCTCGCACCCATCGCTTTCGAGTGGTCGTTCGGCAGTGACGACGACCCCGAGGACCTTGGCGGTTTCGCGCTCGCCGGGCGCATCGATCGCATCGATGCGGATGAGCGCCGACTCGTCGTCATCGACTACAAGCGCACGGACCGCGGCAGCCGGTGGTCGTTCGTGAACTTCGCCGAGGAGGGTCTCGTGCAACTGCCGCTCTACGCGCTCGTGGCGTCACGGCGACTGGGACTCTCGGTGGCAGGCGGACTCTACCGTTCCATCGGGCGGGACAAGCCCCGGGGCTTCATCGACGACGCCCTCGCCGACAAGGCCCTCGTGAAGAACGACGCGGTCGACACCGCGGGCATGACATCGCTCATCGGGGACGCCCTGGAGCGCACCTCGCTCGCGGTCGAGGGGATGCGTGCGGGAGTCATCGACGCCCGGACCCCGACCGGCGGGTGTCCCGGGTACTGTCCGGCCCGTCGGATGTGCACCGAGTGGAGGCCCGGCCATGGCCGAGCTTGATGTACGCCAGCAGGCAGCTGTGGATGCGGGGCCCACCGATCTGTTCATCAGCGCCGGGGCGGGATCCGGCAAGACGCGAGTACTCACCGAGCGCTTCGTGCGTGCCGTGCTCGGCGTGCCCCCGTACGTCCGGTCGGCTTCTGACTCGCTGCTGACCATCACCTACACGGAGAAGGCGGCAGGCGAGCTCTCCGAGCGGATACGCACGACGCTGCTTGCTCGCGGCCACGCGGCAGAGGCCCGGGGAGTCGGCGACGCGTGGATCTCGACCATCCACGGCATGTGTTCCCGAATCGTCCGGCGGTACGCATTTGCAGCCTGCATCGATCCCGGATTCACCGTTCTCGACGAGGTTGAAGCGACCGCGCTCGAGATGCGCGTTCTCGACGCGGTGGTTTCCGAGGCAACGGCGGCCGACCCCGAGGCACTCGCGCTGTTCGATGCGTTGGACTACGACACCGTCGTTCGAGCGGCCCGGCACATCCGCGCGAGCGTGCGCGCCCTCGGCCTCGAAATCGACGACATCCTCCGGCTCACGGATGCTGACACCGCGGGCGTACTTGCGCGCACTCATGCGAGATTCACCGGACTGCACGAGGAGATTTCCGCTCTCGGCGAGAGTCCGGCCGTCGTCAAGAACGCCGAGCGAGCGCGAATCTCGGCGGAGGCCCTCGGCGCGGTACTCAAGACCGGTCCGCCATACGACGCCACCGTGCTGGACTGCGGTACGCAGAAGCTCGGTTGGCGCAGGGACGGCCGCGTCGCCGGTCTGGACGCGCTCGTCGAGGAGGCGCGGGCTCTCGCTGACGAGGTCCATAACGCGGCTAATCAGATCCGGGCCGGCGTGCACGAGGAGGCGTTCCTTCGGCTGCTCGGCACGTATGCCGATCGGTTCGAGGCAGCGAAGCGGGCACGTGGCGCCCTGGACTTCGAGGACCTGCAGGTGGTCACAGCGCGGTTGCTCGAAGCCCATCCGGAGATCGCGGCCGAGCTCCGCGCGGGTTTTCGCATGGTCATGATCGATGAGTTTCAGGACACCAACGCCCTGCAGCTCGGGATCATCAACCGTCTGTCACTCGGCAATCTCTGCACGGTGGGGGACGAGAGCCAGTCGATCTACTCGTTCCGTCACGCTGATGTGGAGGTGTTCCGCGCCCGAGCCCGGGATGTGACCGAGCGCCACGAGCTCGACACCAACTATCGCGTCGAGCCGTCGCTCCTGGCCAGCCTGGACGCGCTCTTCAGCCACCCGGCGCTTCTGGGCCCGGGCTCCATGGCGCTCAGACCGCCCGAGAGCGCGCCCGCGCGTGTTCCATGGCCATGCACGGAGCCGCGGCTACAGATGAGTTTCCTTGTGTCCGGAGCGGACACACGGGCCATGCCGCCTGCGGAGGCGGAGGCCGAGTGCATCGCCGATCACGTGACCGCGCTCGTCTCATCGGGTGTGGGGGCGGGCGACATCGCGGTCTTGCTCCGTGCGGTCCGGGGTGGTCGGGCCGCGGCGGTGGAGCGAGCACTCGCCGGGAGGGGGATCCCCGCGACGCTCTCGGCCGGCGGCGAGTTCTTCGACTGCCCCGAGGTCGGTGAGGCCCGAACGCTCCTCGCGGTCATCGACAACGTGCTCGATGACGCCGCGCTCGTCGCACTGCTCGCCGGCCGGTTCGTCGGACTCGGCGCCGATGCATTGTTCGCCCTCAGGACACGGGCGGACGCGCTGGCCGTCGACGCGGGGCAGACGCGCCCGCGCTCACACCTGTGGAACGCCGTGACCGACCCGCCTGCCGACCTCTGCGTTGCAGACAGGTCCACCCTCGCAAACCTTGCCTCGACGATCCATGACGCGCGTCGGCGTCGCGGCATGCGGCCGCTGGCGGAGACGTTGATCGAGCCGTTGCTCGCGCTCGATGCGGACCTGACGCTCTTCGCGTCGGGTCCGGACGGGCCTCGTCGGTGGTCGAACATCCGCAAACTGGCGCGACTCGCCGAGGAGTACGAGTCGGCCACCGGCGGGGACGTCACCGGCTTCCTCGCGTACCTCGATGAACACGCGCTTTACTCGGCCGGCGAGGGAGAGGCGACGCTGGATACCGGACTCGGCGCGGTCCGCATCATGAGCATCCACGCCGCCAAAGGGCTCGAATTCCCCGCGGTCATCGTCGGAGGCCTGGGTCGCCCCCAGCCGCAGGACCCGATCCTCGTGGGACGGCGAGACGGCCGGCCCCTCCTGGGGATGAAGCTTCCGGTTGACGGTGGCAGCCGAGAGTCGACCACGGCGTGGAGTTCGGTAGCGGACGTGCTGGCCACCGCCGAGACAGCCGAGATGAAGCGGCTGCTGTACGTCGCGTTCACGCGCGCCGAGGAGTCGCTCGCTGTGGTGGCCTTGACCGATATCAGCAAGGAGGCCGACAACACGCCAGCCGGCCTGCTCCGGCAGGCGCTCGGGGTCGCCGCACCGGACGTGCTCGCCGATGGTGACCACCGCATCGGTGGGGGCACGGTGCATATCCGGCTCGTGGAACCACGAGAGCCTGCCACTCGACCCGACGCGGGCTCCCCGTCTGGCGCTCCCCCGGCAGGACCTACTGCAGCACCGGCCGTCGCCGCCGGTCCGCACATCGGGGCTGGATCGCTCTCGCTCGCGCCGCCACGCGTGTCGTACAGTGCGCTCGCGCTCTACGAGGGGTGCCCCTACCGCTTCTACCTCACCAACATCGTGCGCATACCGGAGGCCGCCTCATCGGGGGCCGAAGGCGTGTTCGCGCTCGGTAGCGCGCTGCACGCCGTTCTCGAACGGCTGACGTCGGTGGATGATGCCCCCGCGCCTCTCATCGAGCGTGCGGCTGCCGCAGCGGGACTCTCGGCGGCCCTCGTGCCCCGTCTCGAGCGGGCCGTGGCCGGCTACCTCGCCCTGCCGGTCGCCGCCGAGGTCTTCGCATGCGAACGCGTGGGCCGGGAAGTGCCGATAACGGTCCCGGTGGGCGGCACCGTGCTCGTCGGCGCGGTCGACCTCGTGGCCCAAACCGCCACAGGAGACATGCTCATCGTCGACTACAAGACGGGCGCCGACGCACTTGAGCTCGGTGCGGCGGAGGACCGCTACCGGCTTCAGGGCCGCTGCTACGCGCTCGCTGCGTTGTGTGCCGGTGCCCCGGCCGCCCGGGTGGTGTTCGCCGAAGTGGAACGGGCCCGGCAGATCGAGTTCGTCTACTCCGTTGAAGACCGTCCGGCACTCGAACGCTTGATCGCCGAACCGGTCAACCGGATGTCGGCCGGAATGTACGAGCCGCGCGCGGCGTACGAGCGCGCGCTCTGCGAATCGTGCCCGGGCTTCCGCGGGCTGTGTCCGGTCACCCCGACCCGGCCCGATGCCGCTGAGTGAGCTGTCCGCAGGCGGCGTCGATGTCGGTTCCGCGCTCCACGCGCACCGAGGTCTCGACACCCCGGCGGGTCAGCAGCGCCGCTACCTCGGCCACGCGAGCGTCGGTCGGCCGGGCAAGGCCCGTACCCCGCACCGGGTTGACCGGGATCAGGTTCACATGACACATCCACCCGCCCGCGAAGTCGGCGAGTGCCGTCACCTCGGCGGGTGTGTCGTTCTCGCCCGCGATCAGCGCGTACTCTAACGTCGGCCGGCGGCCTGTGCGCTGCGTGTAGTCGATCATCGTGTCGCGGAGCGCGGCAAGGGGCCAGCGACGGGTGCCTGGCATGATGCGGTCCCGCGTCGCCTGAACGGCTGAGTGCAGCGATACCGCCAGCGTGAACTGCTCGGGCTCGGTCGAGAGCCGCTCGATGCCGGGAATGACACCGCAGGTGGAGATCGTGAGGTGCCGTGCCCCGATACCGAGACCGTCTTTGGAGCGCATCAAGCGCAAGCCACCAAGCGTGGCGTCGTAGTTGAGGAACGGTTCGCCCTGTCCCATCGCCACCGCGTTGGAAGCCCGCATGCCGAAGTCGCGCGCCACGAGGGCCACCTGCCAGGCCATCTCACCCGGATGCAGGTTGCGCACGAACCCGCCGCGTCCGGTTGCACAGAAGGTGCAGCCCATCGCACAGCCGGCCTGCGTGCTGAAACATACGGTGAGCCGGTCACCCGACGGTATGCCGACGCTCTCGACCACCGTCCCGTCGCCGAAGCGCCACGCGTACTTGCGGGTACCGTCGGCCGACTGCTGTCTCTCGGCGAGAGTCGGATGCGTGAGCGTGAAGTAGTCGGGCAGGGCCTCGCGGAGGGCCGCCGGCAGATCGGTCATCGTTTCGAAGTCCGGCGCCAGACGAGCATAGAGCCACGCCACGAGCTGGCGCGTCCGGTACGCCGGTTGGCCGAGCGCCTCAAGCGCGGCGCCGAGTCCGTCGATGCTGAGCGCTGCTATGTCGGTCGGCGTGCTGTCAGGCACCCGAGTCCAGCGCCTTTTTGAAACCGTTGCGGTGCTGCTTCTCGTACCCGCCCACGGCGCGGAAGTACTGCGCGATCTGGTCGAAGCCCTCTTCCTCGGCCGTGCGCGCAAACTCGGGGTACATCTCGGCGGTCTCGTACTCCTCGCCATCGTAGGCGGCCTGCAGGTTCTCCATCGTGCTGCCGAAGGCGCCCATGTACGCGAGGTGCCCGTGCGCGTGTGCGGTTTCCTCGGTGGCTGCGTGGTCGAACGCAGCAGCGGCCTCCGGAAGACCCTCGAGCTCGGCGATGCGTGCGAAGAGTGTGTAGCGCCGGTTGGCCTGCGACTCGCCCGCAAACGCCGCCTTGAGGTTCTCAAGCGTCGCGGTCCCGGTGAGATCCCCGGGGCCCTCGTAGGGGAGGAAGAACGACTGCGGTGCGCCACACACCGGGCAGCGCTCGGGAGCGCCACCTGCGTGTACGTAGCCACAGCCCTTGCAACGGTACAACTCGAGCATCCCCGGCTCCTTTCGTCGGACATACGTGCCGCTCGGCGCGAACCTCGACCATCTTACCCCCGATTCTGGCCGCCGGTCCCACACGACGGGCGCGACGTGGGGTACGCTACTCAGTATGTGAGCCAGCGCACGAACTTGCCTGCGGAACGAGCCTTGGGAGGATCTATGAAGCCGATTGCAGCAAGACACACAGCCCTGCTCGTTGTGCTGCTGGCGTTCATCCTCTGGACGTCGCCGGCTGTCGCTGTGGCACTTCCGTCGATGCCGAGCTCGCTCTTTGAGACCTCCGAGGGGTGCGGGTGTCACGCCGCGCTCATGGACCAGTGGCGCGGGTCGATGCATCAGCAGGCGCTCACTGACCCCATCTACCTCTACGAGCTCGGCCTCGGCGAGGAGGCGACCAACGGGGCCCTCGGCACATTCTGCAACGCGTGTCACAGCCCGATCGCGATCATGGCCGGAGAACTGACGAGCCTGGACCAGTCGAAGGTCTCGCCGCAGGGCATGGAGGGCGTCACCTGCGACTTCTGTCATCAGATGAGCGGCACCGAGACGCCGATCGGCAACACGTCGATGAGCGTGACCGGCGACGGCGTGAAGCTGGCCCAGCTCAAGGACCCGCAGGCTACGCACCCGGCCGCGTACTCGGCGTTCCACGAGACTGCCGAGTTCTGCGGAAGCTGCCACGACGTCTACCATCCGTTCAACGGACTGCTCCTCGAGGCCACCTACACCGAGTGGAAGAACGGCCCGTACGCGGCGGAGGGCATCGTCTGTCAGGACTGCCACATGACCCCCGGCCCGGGCGTGAGAAAGCCGAATCCGGGCAAGGCGGCGGCGATGGGGCCCGAGCGCGAGCACATCTACACGATGACCTTCGCTGGCGGCAACGTAGGCCTAGGCGACGCCGATCTTGCAGAGGAGCGCCTGAAGGCCGCAGCCGAGCTCACGCTCGATATGCCGGAGATCGCCGAGGGCGGAGACGTCCAGCTCACCACAACCATCACCAACGTCGGAGCCGGCCACTACCTGCCCACCGGGCTCACCGAGGTGCGTCTCATGTGGCTCGAGGTCACCGCCGTTGATCAGGCGGGCAACGAGCTCCTCCGCGAGAAGCGCGAGTTCCACTCCGTGCTCGAAGGCGCCGATGGCACGTACCCGGTCTACCTGTGGGACGCGGTCAAGTTCCATAGCGACGATCGCATACCGCCCAAGGAGTCGGTCTCCAACGAATATACGTTCCCGATGGCCGAGGGTGCCGTTACCGTGAAGGCGGCGCTCTACTACCGTTCGTGTTCGGAGGAGATTGCGAAGAAGTCCGGCGTGGAGATTCCCACCACGACGATGGCCGAGGTCACGCAGGTCGTCTATAGCAGCAGCGAGGCTCAAGAAGCCGGGCAGGCCGAGGAGGAGCCGTCTGAGACCGATGACGGCACATCGTTCCCCTGGGGTCTCGCGATCGCTCTCGCCGTGGTTGTCGCGGGAGCCATTGCCGTGCTGGCCTGGCGCAAGGCGCGAACAACGTCGGCATAGTCCGATAGGTTCTTCCGAGGGGCTGGCGTTGACATGCGCCACATGAAGGTTCTCCTCGTAGGCCTGGCGACCGTCCTCATCGTGGTGCCGGCTTCGGCTGCCGCGCTGCCGTCGCTGCCGAGCGATGGCTTCCCCACGGCCGATGGCTGCAGTTGTCACGGTGAGCTTCCCGCACAGTGGGGCGTCTCGATGCATGCCAAGGCGCTGATTGACCCGATCTACCTGCTCAAACTCGGCCAGGCGGATGCCGCCACCGCAGGAGAGGTGACACCCTTCTGCCTCCAGTGCCACAGTCCCATCGGTGTGATGGCGGGCGAGCTCTCGCGGCTCGACCACAGCGGCGCCTCGCCGACGGCCCTCGAAGGCGTGGCCTGTACGTTCTGCCACCACACCACCGGCACCACGACCCCCGTTGGCAACGCGTCGCAGGAGGTCAGTGCTGACGACGTGCGCCTGGCTCAACTCAAGGACCCGCAGGCTCCGCATGCGGCGGCCTACTCGGCGTTCCACGAGACCGCCGAGTTCTGTGGCGCCTGCCACAACGTGAACCACCCCACGAACGGGACACATCTTGAGGCGACCTACACCGAGTGGAAGGAAAGCCCCTACGCAGCCGAAGGCGTCACCTGTCAGGACTGCCACATGACCCCGGGTGTTGGGGTAACGAAGCCGAACCCCGGCAAGGCGGCCTCCGTGGGGCCCGACCGCGAGCACATCTACACCATGACGTTCGCCGGCGGTAACGTGGCGCTCGGCGATGCGGCGCTCGCCGAGGCGAACCTCAAGGCGGCAGCGGAGCTCGCGCTCGACGTACCCGAGGTCGTCGAGAGTGGTGACGTGCCTGTTGCGGTGACCATCACGAACGTTGGCGCCGGCCACTACCTGCCCACCGGGCTCACCGAGGTGCGTCTTATGTGGCTCGAGGTCACGGCCGTCGACGAGGCGGGCACCGAGCTCCTGAACGAACAGCGGGACTTCCACACGGTGCTCGAGGACGCCGAGGGCAACCATCCGGCCGAGATGTGGGAAGCGGTCGCCATCTACAGCGATGACCGCATACCGCCGAAGGAGTCCGTCTCGGGCGACTACACGTTCGCGATGGCGACCGGGCCGGTCACGGTCACCGCGGCCCTCTACTACCGCTCATGCCCTGAGGAGATGGCCACTGCCGCCGGCGTGGAGGTACTGACCACCACGATGGCGCAGGTGACGAAGACCGTCTACGCCTCCGCGCAACAGCAGGCCGACGATATGAGCCCGCAACCGACGAGGCCGAGCCCGACACCGCCCCTGAGACGGATGGCGAGACCTCCTCACCGCTCGCGTACATCATCATGATTGCCGCTATCGCAGTCATCGCGGCGGCCGCGTACTTCGTAATCCGTCGCAGCAAGAAGTAGGTACCGACTGTCGCGCGGATGGCGCCCCTGCCACCGCCGATGCCGCGCACGAAGAAGGGCCGCCGTGACGGCGGCCCTTCTTCACACCTCGCGATGTGCTGACTCAGTCGGTCTCGAGGTTCGGCGGCTTGATGCCGATGACCATCTCGACCTCGATCCGCTCGCCATCACGCCAGATCGTCAGCGTGACCTCGTCGCCCACCGAGAGACGGCGCACGGTGAGGATGAGCTCGTCCATCGAGCGGATGCGGGTGTCGTCCACGGCCACGATCACGTCACCGGCCATAACGCCCGCCTTCTCGGCCTCCGTATCGGGGGTGATATCCACCACCCACGCGCCCTCCTCCACAGGAAGGTCTTCCTGCTCGGCCAGCAGGGGCGTCACGGTCTGGCCCACGACGCCGAGGAACGGCGTGTCCACGCGGCCCTTCTCGATGAGCTCGTCGGCCGCGCGCTCGGCACTGCGAACGGGGATCGCGAGGCCGACGCCGTCGGCCACGCCGGTGTCGCTGTAGATGGCCGATGGGATACCGATGAGGAGCCCCTCGCGGTCCACGAGCGCGCCGCCGGAGTTGCCCGGGTTGATGGCCGCATCGGTCTGGATCGAGTCGACGTACGGATACTGTCCGTCATCACCGCCGAAGTTGGTGAGCGGCCGATGGACCGCCGAGACGACACCGGCCGTGACCGAGTGCTCGAGCCCGAAGGGGGAGCCGATGGCGATCGCCAGCTGCCCGACCACGAGGTCCTCAGAGTCGCCGAGCTCGATAGTGGGCAGGGAGGCGGCCACCTTCACCACGGCGATGTCGCTCTCGCTGTCGCCGCCGACGAGTTCAGCCGTGTGCTGCTCGCCGGTGGAGTCGGTCACGATGATGGTCGTGGCGCCGTCGATCACATGGTTGTTCGTGATGATGTACGTGCCGCCATCCGGCGCCTCACGGTAGGCGACACCGGAGCCCTCGCCCTGGATCGGAACGCCGGGATGCCCGTCCGGCAGCGTGTCGCTGCTCGCCTGCTCACCCAGGACGTCGATGTTCACCACACTTGGAAGTGCTACGGCTGCCGCCGCTGCGACGACCTCCTCGGTGGTATCCCCGATGAGCTCGACGCTCGTTGACCGCTCCGCGGGTAGGAGTCGGTACGCCGCGTAGCCCCCGGCAAGTCCCGCTGCGGCGCCGATAAGCAGCGCGGCGACCAGCATGCCGGCGATGAGTCCGCCGTGGCCAGCCGGACGCGGTGCCGCGGGCTCCCAGGTCGGCTGCTGCTCCGGCGCCGCCCCAGACGGCGCCCCGATCTCGCTCGATGCGTCCGGTGTCGGCTGCGCGTCGGTCTCGTCCTTCGGCTGTTGCGGGTGTTCTACATCGTGTTCCATGCCGTGGGTCCTTTCGTTACCGCGCGAGCGGTGTCGCGCGCACTCCACATGGTACGCCGCATCGCCATGGGCCGGGCGCGATGCCCGACAAATCCACCAAAGTTCCACAGGTCGGACCCGCTCATCCCCGCGTTGTCTGGGGACGAAGGCTCGACTAGACTGCACGCAGGACACGCCCGAAGGAGTGCGACGGTGCCAGAGTCTGACGAGATCACGCTTCCGGACACGGAGACGACGCCGTCGTCTGGTGCCACGGGGTCCGACGAGTCCGTGCAGGAGGTCCTGGAGCCCGTGCCCATTCCGGAGCCCGAGACATCGGCCGAGACACCGGTCGAGGCAGAACCCGATGCGGAGCCCGAGACCCTGCCCGGGGCACTCCCCGCCGACGAGACGACCTCTCCCGCAGCCGCACCCATCGCGCCCGCTGCACCCGATAGTGCGCTGGTCGAGGCGGTCGGCGGTGGCCTCACGTGGGTGCCCTTCGCTGTCTATCTCGGTCTATGGCTTGCGCTTGCGGGTGTCTCCGCGTACCTCTTCGGCGAGGCGACGCCGGAGGAGCCCGCGCGCTTCATGCCCGAGTATCCACTCGTCGTCTGGGCGGGTGTTGCGCTCGCGGGGCTCGGTCCCGTGGTCTCCCTCGTCACCTGGCTCGTTGCGCGCACGCGCAGGGCGGCAGAGGCCCGACGCGGACTGCTGGCCTCGGCGCTCACCCGCGGCGCGCTTGCGGCGTTCTTCGGCGTGACGATCTGGATCGTCACGCTCACCGTGCTCGACGTCCTGGCGGCAGGCGGCGCGCTGTGAGAGATCATCCTCTCGCCATCGCGGTGCTCATGGGCGGCACGTCGGCGGAACGAGAGGTGTCGCTGTCGACCGGATCGCAGGTGGTATCCGCGCTCGAGGAGCGGGGCCATCGGGTGGCGAGCGTGGACAGCGCGGATGAGGGTTTCATCGAGGCGCTGCGCACCGGGGGTTTCGACGTCGTGTTCATCTGCCTGCACGGTCGCTTCGGCGAGGACGGGACGGTGCAGGGGGCTCTCGAGCTTCTCGGCATCCCGTACGTCGGCTCAGGCGTGCTCGCCAGCGCGCTCGCGATGGACAAGGTGATGTCCAAGCGCGTGTTCGACGCGGCCGGGCTGCTGACGCCTGCCTGGCTCGTGGTGCGGAGGGGTGAGACGCTCGAGCCTGAGGATGCAGCCTCGGTGCTCGGCCCCAAGATGGTGGTCAAGCCCGCGAGCGAGGGTTCCTCGGTAGGCATGTCGATCGTGCACGAACCGGCCGAACTGCCCGCCGCACTGGCGCTCGCCTTCGAGCACGACGTCGTCGTGGTGGTCGAGGCGTTCGTCGCCGGCGCCGAGGTGACCGTGGGCGTCATCGGCAACAGCGACCCCGTGGCGCTCCCTACGCTCGAGGTGGTGCCCGAGCACGAGTTCTACGACTACGAGTCCAAGTACGTGCCCGGCATGAGCCGCCACATCATCCCCGCGCGCGTAAGCGAACAGGCGCGCGGGGAGTGTCAGCGCATCGCGCTCGAGGCTCACCGGACACTCGGCTGCCGCGGCATGTCGCGCGCCGACACGATCGTGACAGCCGACGGGCAGGTCCACCTGCTTGAGGTGAACACGATCCCCGGCATGACCCGGACGAGCCTGCTGCCGGACGCTGCTCGCGCCGCGGGAATCGAGTTCCCGGAGCTCTGCGAGCGGCTCGTGGCGCTCGCGCTGGAGCGCTAGTCGTCGGGAGTGTGTTCGAGGGGCAGGTCCAGCACGAAGCGCGCCCCGCCCCCGTCGGTGTCGCCCACCGAGACGGTTCCGCTGTGGGCCTCGGCTATCGCGCGTACGATGTAGAGTCCCAGGCCCATTCCGGGCGTGCCCTCGGCCGAGGCGCCGCGCGCGCCGCGCTCGAAGATCCGCTCCCGGTCCTCGACCGGTACGCCCGTGCCCTCGTCCTCGACAGTGAGGACTGCGCGGCCGTCGCGGGCATGCACGCCCACCCTGACGGTGCCGGTCGGCGGACCATGCTTGATCGCGTTCCCGATCAGGTTCGCGGCCGCCTGTTCGAGCCGCGCCGGGTCTCCGAGGATCATGATGCCCTGATCCGCCGTGACCGCCACGTCCTGCTCGGCACTCACGCCGAGTGATCCGGCTATACCCGACACCAGCTCGCCGAAGTCGGTGGGGCGCATGACGGCTGGCGCGAACGCGCGCTCGGCACGGGTGGCGCCGAGGAGGTCGTCAAGCAGGGCCTCCATCCGCTTGATCGCCCGCTGCGCGTTGCCTATCGCGTCCTCGCGCTGCTTCTCACCGAGGTCGCGCCTCAGGATGTCGAGGTAGCCGTTCACCACGGTGAGCGGGCTGCGCAGGTCGTGCGAGACGAGCGACAGGATCTCCTGGCGCAGCGCGTCGAGCCGGCGCTCCTCGGTGATGTTTCGGGCCGAGATGACGTAGTCGTCGCCCTCCGGGTCGATTGCGGCGACGCTGATCTCAACCCAGCGGTCCGGCTGATTCGGAACGACACACCGCGCCACGACAGGCTCGTGCTGCGCCCGTGTGCGCACTTCCGCCAGGTCGATAAGGTCGCCCGACTCATCGAACAGATCGACCCCGCCGAACAGCCCGCTCGGCTCTGCCCGCACGAGGTCGCCGAGGTGGAGTCCGAAGAAGTGTGCGGCGGCGGGGTTGGCGATCTCAACCACACCCTCGCGCACAAGGATCTTCACCTCGGGCGACTCCTCGACCACCGTCCGGAACGCGTGCTCGGCCGCAAGCGCGTGGTCGCCGGCCTCGATGAGGTCGGACTGGATCACGCGCAGCTGCGTCATGAGGTCGATGATGACGTTGCCGAGGTCGATGAAGTGGTCGGGAAGGTTGGGATCGAGTGCGAGCTCCTCATCAGGGCGAAGCCCTTGCAGCGCCAGGTATCCCTGGTCGCGCAGGTAGGTGACGAACTGCGCGAGCGGTCGCTCGATACTGCGCGACAGGGCGGTCCC
>JAFGUS010000034.1 GCA_016938395.1 Coriobacteriia bacterium
ATCACCACTTGTTGGGGCGAGTTCTCGTTGGCCACGATGAGCACGTCGCTTCCACGCGCCTCGTCGCACAGCGCCGCGGCGTCTTCGGCGCCGACGCCGAGCAACGCCGTCATCGTTCCCGGACGCTCATCGCCAGCGGCCTGCATGGCGCGCCCACGGACCGTCACGATCCGCAGCGCGGCGTCGAGATCCAGCACGGCGGCGGCGACCAGCGCGGCGAACTCGCCCAGGGAGTGGCCCGCCGCGCCGACGAATCCCACCCGCTCCCTCTCGAGCACGCGGAACGCGCCAACGTCGATCGCCAGCAGCGCCGGCTGCACGAACTCGGTGGTCTCGAGCGCGCCCTCGTCGCGACAACCCTCGACGATGTCGCGCCCGATCGCTTCGGATGCGTCATCGAGCACCGATCGAGACGCGTCGTTTTGCGTCCACGCATCGGCCATGCCCGCGAACTGTGAACCTTGACCAGGGAACACGACGGCTGCGTTCGTCATCTGCGATGTCTGAAGCGACGCTTGAAAGCGTCCCGAACCCTAGTGCAGTGGTCGAGATGTCGGGAAACCGCAGGTCATGAGGGATGTAACGCTCCACATCGGCTCGACCGTGTATCGAGAGTTGCCACCGTCTTCAGGGCTCCTGTAGAACAAGCCGGAACCTATGGCCGAGAGGGTTCAGCGCACTCTTCCCGTATCCCCGGGCCGTCGAAACGCGGGCGAGGGGGTCTTCGGGTTCCTGGGTCAGGACATGGCGGTCGACCTGGGGACCGCGAACACGCTCGTCTACGTTCGGCGGCACGGCATCGTGCTGAACGAGCCCTCCGTCGTGGCGATCAACTCGCTCACCGGCGCGATCCTCGCGGTCGGCAACGAGGCCAAGCGCATGATCGGCCGCACGCCCTCGCACATCCAGGCTGTCCGCCCCTTGAAGGACGGTGTGATCGCCGACTTCGACGTCACCGAGAAGATGCTGCGCTACTTCATCCAACGGGTGCACAAGCGGCGCCTGCTCGCGAAGCCGCGGGTCGTGGTGTGCGTTCCCAGCGGGATCACCGGCGTCGAGCAGCGCGCGGTCGAGGAGGCCACGATCGCCGCTGGCGCTCGCCGCGCCTACATCATCGAGGAGCCAATGGCCGCCGCGATCGGGGTGGGGCTCCCAGTCGAGACACCCACCGGCAACATGGTCATCGACATCGGCGGAGGGACGACGGAGATCGCGGTGATCGCGCTCTCCGGGATCGTGTCCG
>JAFGUS010000035.1 GCA_016938395.1 Coriobacteriia bacterium
CGCCGCTTCAACGATCATTGGCGCGTTCACGTTCCTACCCGGTGGTATCGGGCTCACCGAGGCCTCGCTTGCGGGCATCCTGGTCGCGGCCGGCATGGAGGCGCCGTCCGCAGCGGCGGTCACCATCGTGGTGCGCTCGGCCACGCTCTGGTGGGGCGTGGCGGTCGGATGGATCGCCCTTGCCACGCGGCCGAAGGTGCTCGAACGCTTGTGGCGGCAGCCGCGCATCTCCGAAGACCCGCCCGAATCTCCCTGAGCGAACGGCGGGCGCGAGCGCGGTCTGCCGTGGTGTAGACTGCACGCACGCCACGTGTCGAAAGGGAGGCCCTCCGTGACGACGTACCGCATCTGCCTGCTGCCGGGAGATGGCATCGGACCCGAGATCACTGCCGAGGCTGTGAAGGTGCTCCGCGTGATCGGCGAGCGCTTTGGCGCCACCTTCGAATTCAGCGAGGCGCTCCTCGGCGGCATCGCCATCGACGAGACTGGTACCGCGCTTCCCGAGGCCACGCTCGAAGCGGCACACGCGGCTGACGCCGTGCTCCTGGCCGCGATCGGCGGGCCGAAGTGGGACACCACCGACCCGGACAAGCCGCGGCCCGAGCAGGGACTCCTCGGCATCCGTAAGGCACTCGGCCTGTATGCCAACCTGCGGCCGGTGAAGATCTTCGAGGCGCTCCGGGATGCGAGCAGCCTTAAGCCCGAGTATCTCGAGGGCGTGGACATGCTCATCGTGCGCGAGCTCACCGGCGGACTCTACTTCGGCGCGCGGGCACGGGAGACCGGCGTTGCGGGAGCTGCCACGGGCGGCGGACCCGGCATGCGCGCGTACGACACGATGGAGTACCGTGAGTTCGAGATCGAGCGCATCGCGCGAACGGCCTTCGAGGCCGCGCGGACGCGGCGCGGGCGCGTGCACTCGGTGGACAAGGCCAACGTGCTCGAATCCAGCCGCCTGTGGCGTGAGGTGGTGCACCGCCTCCACGAGGCCGAGTACTCCGACTTGGAGCTCGTGGACCAGCTCGTGGACAACTCGGCCATGCAGCTCATCCGCAACCCCGCGCAGTTCGACGTGATGGTCACCGAGAACATGTTCGGCGACATCCTTTCCGATGAGGCTTCGATGCTCACCGGCTCGCTCGGCATGCTCGCGAGCGCCAGCCTCGGCGACGGGACCGCACTCTACGAGCCAAGCCACGGCTCGGCGCCCGACATCGCGGGGCAGGGGATCGCCAACCCGCTCGCGATGCTGCTCTCCGTGGAGCTCATGCTGCGCTACAGCTTCTCGATGCACGAGGCTGCCGACGCGCTCGCTGCCGCGATCGAAGGTGTTCTTGTGGACGGTTGGCGCACGCGGGATATCGCTGACGCGCAGACGCTACCGCAGCGTACCGTGGGCACGAGCGCGATGGGCGAGTTGGTGGCCGAGCGGCTTACGGGCTCGTAGGTCTCGCGGTACACTATCCGGACACGCACGCGGCGCGAGGGGAGAGGGCCATGGCACTGCCCGAGGTGGACTACATCTGGATGGACGGCGAGCTCGTGCCCTGGGCCGACGCGAAGGTCCACGTTCTCACCCACGCGCTCCACTACGGCTCGGGTGTCTTCGAAGGCATCCGCTGCTACGAGACCGAGAGCGGCCCCGCCGTCTTCCGTCTCTACGAGCACATGCAGCGCTTCGAGCGCTCGGCACGGATGCTCTTCATGGACCTCGGCCGATCGATCGACGAGATGGCCGAGGCCGTCAAGGAGACCATCCGCGCCAACAAGCTGCCGGCGTGCTACATCCGTCCGCTCGCGTTCCGCGGTTACGGTGTGATGGGGCTCGATCCCATCCCGGCACCGGTGAACGTCACTATCGCGGTCTGGCCCTGGGAGACGTACATGGGCGAGGAGGCGCTCGTCCACGGCGTTGACGTGGGCGTGTCATCGTGGCGCCAGCGCGGCATCAACTCGCTGCCGCCGGCGATCAAGGCTACCGGCAACTACCTCAACTCGTCGCTCGCGCGCATCGAAGCCAACCGTCACGGCTACAACGAAGCCATCCTCCTGAACGAGGAGGGCAAGGTCTGTGAGGGCACCGGCGAGAACCTCTTCATCGTTCGCGACGGTGTGATCTCCACACCGCCGGTGGCCGACGGGCTGCTTGAGGGCATCACCCGCGACTCGATCATGGTCATCGCCGATAGCCTCGACATCCCCGTGATCGAGGAGTCGCTCGTACGCACCGACCTTTACACCGCCGACGAGATGTTCATGACCGGCTCGGCCGCCGAGATCGTGCCGGTGCGCTCGGTGGACGGTCGCGTACTGGGTGACGCCGGTCCCATCACGCTCGAGCTGCAGCGCATCTACTTCGATGTGGTGCACGGCAGAGTGCCCGAGTACGAGGAGTGGCTGGATCGGGTCTGACATGGTCACCCTCTACGACACCACGCTTCGCGATGGCACGCAGCGGGAGGGCATGTCCCTCTCGGTGGACGACAAGCTGCGCATCGCCACGCGCCTCGACCACCTTGGCGTGCACTACATCGAGGGCGGCTTCCCGGGCTCCAATCCCAAGGACATCGAGTTCTTCGAGCGGGCGAGGGATCTTGCACTCGAGCAGGCGGTCATCACCGCGTTCGGCGCCACGTGCCGAAAGGGCGTGCCAGCCGCCGAGGACGAGGGCATGCGCGCCCTCCTGGAGACCGGCTGCAAGGCCCTCTGCATCTTCGGCAAAGCGTGGGACGTGCATGTCACCGAGACGCTGAACACCACTCTCGAAGAGAACCTGCGGATGGTCCGCGAGAGTGTTGCGCATCTCAAGGGCGCCGGGCGCACCGTGTTCTTCGACGCCGAGCACTTCTTCGACGGCCACGCTGCCAACCCCGACTACGCGCTCGGGGTGTGCCGCACGGCCGCCGAAGCCGGCGCCGATGCGATCGTGCTCTGCGACACCAACGGTGGCACGCTGCCGCACGTGGTGGCGCGCGTGGTAGGCGAGGTGGCAGGCGCGCTTCCTGGTGTGACCCTCGGCATCCACGCGCACAACGACAGCGCGTGCGCGGTCGCCAACTCGCTCGTGGCGATCGACGCCGGCTGCACACACGTCCAGGGCACCGCCAACGGCTACGGCGAACGCGCGGGTAACGCCGACCTCATGGCCATCATCCCGGCGCTCGTGCTCAAGATGGGCGACGACTGCATCACCGCAGACCAACTCCGTCTGCTCACCGAGGTCTCGCACTTCATCGCCGAAACCGCCAACATCGCGCCCGATCCGCACCATCCGTATGTGGGCGCGAGCGCGTTTGCGCACAAGGGCGGCGTGCACGCGAGCGCGGCGGCACGTCTGCCCGAGGCCTACGAGCACATCGACCCGGCGCGTGTGGGCAACCTCGCGCGCGTGATCGTGAGCGAGCTCGCCGGCCGCGCGTCGCTCACCATGAAGGCCGCCGAGCTCGGCATCGATCTCGCCGACGACCAGACCACGGCACAGCGCGTACTCGAGGGCATCAAGGAGCTCGAGTACCGCGGCTACTCGTTCGAGGCCGCCGACGCCTCGCTCGAGGTGATGCTGAAGAAGGAACTCGGCACGTACGAGCCGTTCTTCACGCTCGAGAGCTTCCGCTGCCTGATGGAGAAGCGCGAGGGCGGCCGGGTGATGACCGAGGCCACCATCAAGATCCACGTCGGCGGGCACCGCTACATCGCCACCGCAGAGGGTAACGGTCCCGTGAACGCGCTCGACGGCGCGCTCCGTCTCGCCATCGGCCGCTTCTACCCGGCGCTTGACGCCATCGAGCTCACCGACTTCAAGGTGCGCGTGCTCGACGAGAAGAAGGGCACTGGCGCGGTCACACGCGTGCTCATCGAGTCGGGCGACGGCGAGAAGAGCTGGGGCACGGTGGGCGTCTCGGAGAATATCATCGAGGCGTCGTGGGAGGCGCTCGTCGACTCGGTGGAGTTCGGACTGGCGCACCCGCGAGCCGCCGAGTAGCACCACGGGCCCGCCGTCTGCCGCACCCGCGAGCCGCCGAGTAGGGGAGCGGGGCTCCCGTATACTTCACGCAGGGGTTGGCGTAGACTCTTGCATTCGGCGGCCGGATTCCCGGGCCGCCGTCGTCCGTTCGTCATGAGGTGCCCGATGCTCCGCTCAAACCGAAACCTTGCGCTCGTCGTCTTCGCGCGCTTCATCTCACGCTTCGGCGGCTCCGCTGTGTGGTTCATCGGCGTGTGGGGCACGGCTGCCTACACGTTTGGGGCCACGCCCCGCCAGCTTGCGACCATGTCGTTCGTCAACGGTGTCGCCGCCATCATCGGTTCGCTGGTTGCCGGCGTGCTCATCGACCGCTTTGGACCCCGCAAGGTCATGGTGTGGGCCGAGGTGTTCAGCATCCCGCCGCTTCTGGTGATGCTGACCGTCGACTCGATGGTGCCGTTCGTGGCGTGCGCGGCGGTCTACACGCTCTTCGGCCTGCCCACATGGACTGCCGGCGCGTCCTTTGCGCCCTACATCGTCGACGGCAAGAAGGAGCTCGAGAAGGCGAACGCGGCCATCGAGGGCGGCGCGGCGCTCGGGTTCGTCATGGGACCGGCGGTGGCCGCGGTGATCTCCGAGACCGTGGGAATCCCGGCGGTGTTCGCGATGACATCCGTGGCGTGTGCGCTTGCGGGTATCGCGGCATGGTTCACGCGCATCGATGAGACCCCGCGCGAGCACGTGTCCGGCAACGCCTGGGCCGACTTCACCGACGGGCTCCGGCTCGCCTACGGCACGCGTTCCATCCGCTACTTCATCGCCATGGGTACGGCGATCTGGTTCGGCTTCGGCGCCTTCTCGGCGCTCGAACCGCTCTTCTACCGCGACGTGGTGGGTGTCGGCGTGGAGTGGATCGGCTGGATGAACACGGCCTTCGGCGTCGGGCTCATCTCGGGTGCGGCTCTCTTGCCGCGCCTGCCGCAGCGCGTCATCACGGCTACCGGACTCGGCGCGCTCACCGTGCTCTGCGGCCTGGGGACGATGCTCTACGTCGGGTCCACCGACCTGCGCCTCATCGCTGCGGGCGCGCTGGTGTGGGGCGTGTTCCTCGGCTCGTTCGAGCCGCTGCTGCGCACGCTCCTGCATCTCGACTCACCGCACGAGTACGTCGGCCGCATCGTCGGTACCGCGCAGTGGCACCGCAGCGCGGGCGAGCTTGTGCCGCTGGCGTTCGTGCCGATACTCGCCACCACCATCGGCATCCAGGAGACGCTCATCGCGGGCGGCCTCATCGTCGCGGTCGTGGCGCTACTCGGCCTGCGCACGGCGCGCTCGATCGACCGCACGCGGCCGGCAAACGGCATCGTGCATCCCGAGGTTGCACCTGAAGTAGCCTGAGGGAATGTGCCCGGCGGGTAGGAGTACCGCCCGCCGGTGTCGAACCTTGTGCTGAGGCAGTTGTGCTGAGGCAACACCGCCGGCAGAGGAGTTGGCACCCACCGTGCGCGTCGTACGGATCTTCCAGGACCAGGACGTCAGGTACGGGCTCGCCGATGAGAGTTCGGTGACGCTCATCTCCGACGAGCCGTTCGCGGCGTGGGAACCCGAAGGGGTCGTGCCGCTGCCGCAGGCCCAGCTGCTGGCCCCGGTGGTGCCCACGAAGGTCGTGTGCGCCGGCATCAACTACCGTGCGCATGCTGCCGAGATGGGCCACGAACTGCCCGACGAGCCGGTCATCTTCCTGAAGCCGCCCACCTCGGTGATCGGGCAGGGCGCCGAGATCCGCATCCCCGACGGCCTCGAGAGCGTGGACTACGAGGCCGAACTTGCGGCGGTCATCGGCCGCAGAACGCATGCGGTGAGCCCGGCCGAGGCCGAATCGCATATCCTCGGCTACCTATGCGCCAACGACGTGACGAGCCGGGTGCTCCAGCGCAAGGACGGGCAGTGGGCTCGCGCGAAGGGCTTCGACACCTTCTGTCCGCTCGGACCGTGGGTCGAGACCGATGTCGACCCGCGCGATCTGCTCGTGGAGAGCTACGTCAACGGCGAGCGCCGCCAGCACGCGCGCACGTCGGACATGATCTTCGACCCGTTCGAGCTGGTGAGCTTCGTGAGCCACGTGATGACGCTGCTGCCCGGCGACGTCGTTCTCACCGGAACGCCCTCCGGCATCGGCCCCCTCGTGCGCGGCGACGTGGTGGAGGTCCGCATCGAGGGTATCGGGAGCCTCATCAATCGCGTGGTGTGAGGGAGTGGTCGCGCCCGGCTGACCGAGCCGACCGCCTGTCGGAAACGTCCCGCCTCCCGACGGCTGCCACCCCATCATGTCGGGCCCCGGTGCTACTATGGGTACACCATCTTGCGTCCCGAGCCGCCGAAGGGGGGAGTCCCGACCGATGCCTGAAGACCGCGTGCGGACCCCCGAGGTAGAAGCGCTGCTCACCGCGTTCGGCGTGCTCGAAACGGACGACGAGCGCTACGCGTTCCTCCAGGACGTGGCCACGATCCGGGAGATCAAGGACATGGCGCAGCGCCTTGCCGTGGCCCGCATGCTCAGCGCCGGGGCGCACTACACCGACATCCAGCACGCCACGGGCGCGTCGTCCACCACGATCAGCCGTGTGAGTCGCAGCCTCAACTACGGCGCCGAGGGGTACCGCACGGTCATCGACCGCGTAGACGCGTCAGATGACGCCGAGGGTGGCGACGCCTGACGATGTCCGGGTTCGTCCACCTGCATACGCACTCCGAGTACTCCCTGCTGGACGGGGCGGCACCGGTGACGGGGCTCGTGCGCCGCGCCGCCGAGCTCGGGATGCCGGCGCTCGCGCTCACCGATCACGGCTACATGTACGGCGCGGTCGACTTCCACCGGGAGGCCACCAAGGCTGGCATCAAGCCGATCATCGGTTGCGAGGTCTACTTCACCCCCGAGCGGCAACTCACCGGCGGCAAGCCGGCGCTCTACCACCTGCTGCTGCTCGCCAAGGACGCCGCCGGGTACCGCAACCTCATGGCGCTCGTGTCCGACGCCGCCACCGCCGGCTTCTACTACAAGCCGCAGGTGGACCTTGCGCTGCTCGAGCGGTATGCCGAGGGTCTCATCGGCACCTCGGCCTGTATGAGCGGCATCCTGAGCAAGTCCATCGAGCGCGGCGACCCCGAGGAGGCGCGTCGGTGGGCCGAGACCTATGCGGGCATCTTCGCGCCGGGCGACTTCTACGTCGAGTTGCAGGAGCAGGGCCTCGCCGGCGACAACGGCATCACCCAGCGGCAGATCAACCGGGAGCTCGCGTCGATCGCGGCGGATCTCGGCCTTGCCACGATCGCCACCAACGACATCCACTACCTGTCGCGCGACGACGCCATCACGCAGGACTTGCTGCTCTGCATCGGCACCGGGTCCAAGGTCGATGACGTGGGCAGGATGAAGTTCTCCTGCGACGAGTTCTTCATGAAGTCGGCCGATGAGATGGCCGCCGTGATGACCGAGTACCCCGAGGCGATCGCCGGTACGCTCGAGGTCGCCGAGAAGTGTGACGTGGTGTTCGAGTCGGGCCGCATCATCCTGCCCACGTTCGCCGTGCCCGAGGGGCAGACCGAGGAGTCGCTCCTGCGCGAGCGCACGCTCGAGGGGATGGTGCGGCGGTTCGGTGACCCGGTGCCCGCCGACGCGCTCGAGCGCATGGAGTCCGAGCTGTCGGTCATCAACGCGCAGGGCTTCGCCGCGTACTTCCTCATCGTCTCGGACTTCACCCAGTGGGCGAAGGACAACGGCATCGGCGTCGGACCGGGTCGTGGCTCGGCGGCTGGCTCGATCGTGTCCTACGCGCTTGGCATCACCAACCTCGACCCGCTCGCCAACGGCCTGCTCTTCGAGCGGTTCCTCTCCACCGAGCGCACCGAGATGCCCGACATCGATATGGACTTCGACGACGAGCGGCGCGGCGAGGTCATCGACTACGTGCGTCGCGTCTACGGCGAGGATAAGGTCGCCCAGATCATCACCTTCGGCACGCTCAAGGCGCGGCAGGCGATCAAGGACGCCGGTCGCGTGCTCGGTTATCCGTATGGCATCCCCGACCGGATCAGCAAGATGATCCCGACGATGCCGCTTGATATCACGGTCGAGGAGGCGCTTCGCGGCAACGACGATCCGAAGCGCAAGGTCACGCCGAGTCCGGAGCTCGTGGCCGACTACGAGGCGAACCCGGACACCAAGCGCATCATCGATGCCGCGATGGGCCTCAACGGCATCAAGCGCAACGAGGGCGTGCACGCTGCCGGCGTGGTCATCTGCCCCACGCCGCTCTGCGAGCATCTGCCGATCAAGAAGGACACCAAGGGCGGCGCGATCATCACGCAGTACGACGGGCCGACGGTGGCCGAGCTCGGGCTCCTCAAGATGGACTTTCTCGGTCTGCGCACGCTCACCGTCATCGCGAAGGCGGTGGCGGCGATCCGGGCCAACCACGGCGTTGTAATCGACGTGGACGCGCTTCCGATGGACGATGCGAAGACGTGGGCGCTGTTGCAGCGTGCGGACACCGACGGCGTGTTCCAAGTGGAGTCGCCCGGCATGAAGCGCGTCCTGCAGAAGCTCAAGCCCACCACGTACGCGGATCTCGTAGCGGTGGTCGCGCTGTTCCGGCCGGGACCGATGGACTCGATCGACGACTTCGTCAACCGCAAGCACGGTCGAGCGGCGGTCACGTACTACGACGACCGGCTGCGCTACATCCTGGAGGAGACGTACGGCGCCATCGTCTACCAGGAGCAGGTCATGCGCATCTCGATGGAGATGGCTGGCTTCACGGCGGCCAAGGCCGACAAGCTCCGCAAGGGCATGGGCAAGAAGATCCAGGAGGTCGTCGATGCGCTCCACCCCGAGTTCATCGCGGGTGCGGTCGAGCGTAGGTACGACCGCTCGGTAGCCCAGAAGGTCTGGGACGACATCGCCGAGTTCGCCAAGTATGCCTTCAACAAGAGCCACGCGGCCGCATACGGGATGCTCGCCTACCAGACCGCGTACCTGAAGGCGCACTACCCGCTCGAGTTCATGGCGGCCACACTCACGAGCTACACCGGCAAGACCGACACCATCGTGAAGTACGTGGCGGCCTGCAACGCCGCCGGCATGAAGGTGCTGCCGCCGGACGTGAACTCGTCCGGTCGCGACTTCACCGCCACGGATGACGCCATCACGTTCGGCCTCGCGGGCATCCGCGGCGTGGGCGAGGGCGTGGTGGACGCGATCGTCGCCGAGCGTGAGGTCGGCGGCCCCTTCATCTCACTCCAGGACTTCTGCGGCCGCGTGGACATGCACCAGCTCAACAAGAAGACACTCGAGGCGCTCATCAAGGGCGGCGCTTTCGACTCCACGGGCTACACGCGCAAGCACCTCTTCGGCATGATGGATGCCGCCGTCGATGCGGCCGCGAAGCGCCAGCGCGACGCGGACCGTGGGCAGACCTCCATGTTCGACCTCTTCGGCAGTGACGAGCACGGGCTCGACGATGACGTTCCGCTTCCCAACGACGATGAGTGGGAGAAGGGCATAAAGCTCGCCTTTGAGAAGGAGATGCTCGGCATCTACGTGTCCGATCACCCGTTGAGCGACATCGCGCCCCTCATCGAGAGCGCGCGCACCATGTCGCTCGGCGGCACGGCCGAGTTCCGCGACGGGCAGTCGGGCTGGTTCGCCGGCATCGTCTCCAACGTGGACCGGCGCGCCACGAAGGCGGGCAAGATGATGGCGAGCTTCACGCTCGAGGACCTCGAGGGTGCGATCGAGGCGGTCGTGTTCCCCCAGGCCTACGAACGGTATCGCGATGTGATCGTGGTGGACAGCGTCGTGCGCGTGCGGGCGAAGATCGAGCGTGCCGACCGCGAAAGCAAGCTCATCGTCCAGGAGATGCAGCCCCTCGGTGAGAACGGACGCTTTGAGCGGCCTCCGGGCACGCTTGTGGTGCGAGCCCCACTCGAGGTGCTCGGCAATGGCGGTGGCGTCCGGTTCAAGGAGATCCTCTCCCGGTATCCGGGGAAGGACGCCGTGAAGATTCAGCTTATCAACGGGGGCGGGGAGAAACAGCTCGAGATGGGGGACGCGTACAAGGTCGACAGCTCGGCGGCCGGCCTTCACGCGGAGCTCAAGGAGCTCCTGGGCGACGGTTCGGTCCGCGAGGGGTGAGGAGATGCGGCCGGGGCGGTCGACCGGTGTGCTGTCGCACGGTCGACGGACCCTTGCCCCGAGGTCCACTTCCACGGGTTGACGCGCTACGCCGGGCGTGTGATACTGCCGTACTGTATCACTCTACCGCGCTAAAGTATCGGGAGGTGACCGTACCGTGCAGCCCATGACGCCCCGGGGATTCCGCGACGTTCTCTACGCCCAGGCTCGCGAACGCGAGGCGGTCGCCTCGGCGATGAGTGCGGTCTTCGCGTCGTGGGGTTACGAGCCCGTCGAGACGCCGGTCGTCGAGCAGTACCGCACGCTCGAGGCTGGTGTGGGCGGTGATCTCGAGCGCACGGCCTTCCGGCTGTTCGACCTCGACGGGTCGCTCCTCGCGCTCCGCCCCGAGATGACCGTGCCGATTGCGCGGGTGGTGGCCTCACGTTTGGACGACTCGGCCGGTCCCGAGCGCATCCGCTACGTGGCGGACGTCTTCCGCGAACACGAGTCGTTGCGCGGCCAGTCGCGCCAGTTCCGCCAGGTGGGCATCGAGCTCGTCGGCGCTGCGGGTGCCGCTGCGGATGCCGAGGTCGTTCTGCTGCTCGTGCGGGCCCTGCAGGCCGCGGGCCTCACCGCGTTCACCGTCGGCATGGGTACTGCCGAGGTGCTCCGAGGCATCCTCGACCGCGCTGGCGGCCCCACCGAGTGGCGCGACGCGGTCGTGGCCGCCGCCCAGGGCCGCAACCTCGTGGAGATCGACCGCCTGGCCGCGCGCAGCGACCTGAGTCCCGAGATCGCCGAGGCGCTCCGGGCCGTGCCGCGTATCCGCGGAGGGGCCGAGGCGCTCGAGCAGGTGGCCCGGTACGCGGCGTCGTGTGGCGTTGCCGAGGCGCTCGCGTCCTTCGCTGAGACGTGGCGCGTGCTCGACGGCCTCGGCCTGGCGCCGCACCTCCTGCTCGACTTCGGCATCATGCGCTCGTTCGGCTACTACACGGGCCTGCAGCTCGAGGCGTACGCGCCGGGGCTCGGTCTGCCGCTCGCCGGCGGCGGCCGTTACGACGGCCTGCTCTCGGCGTTCGGGCGGCCTCGCCCGGCGGCCGGGTTCGCACTCGGGCTTGAGCGCGTGATGATCGCGTGCGCCGAGCAGGGCCGCACGCCGGTTCTCGAGCCGCTCGATGCGGTGGTCGGCGGTGAGGATGCGGTGGCGGTCTTCGCGGCTGCCGAGCGCCTCGCCGATGCTGGATGGCGCGTGCGGGTCTCGCCGGGGTCCGACGGGGCCACTCTGGCCGCCGAAGCCGAAGTCGCCGGCGCTGCCGCGCTCGCGGCTGACGGTAGCAGCATCGTGAGGCTCGATGTCGCGGGCGAACCTGTCGGCGCGCTCGGGGCCGACATACCGGTCCCGCCCGACGCCGGGCTACCGTCCGACGCGCCCGAATCGGGTGAGTCGCGATGATGGCGCGACGCGGGCCGGGCGAACGCGCGCTCCGAATGGCGCTCCCGAAAGGCGCCCTGTATCCCGACTCGGTGGCACTTCTCGCTGCCGCCGGGCTCGACGTGACCGGTCTGGCCGACCCCGGCCGGCAACTCACGGTATCTGCCGGCGACATCGAGTACATCATCGGCAAGCCGGCCGATATCCCCGTCTACGTGGCGTACGGCGCGGTGGACGTGGCCATCGCGGGAGCCGACGTGCTCATCGAGGCCGCGCTCGACGTGGTCGAGATGGCCGACCTCCACTTCGGGGCGTGTCGGTTCGTGGTCGCCGAGCCCGAGGGCGCAGAGCGCGATGTGGCCGAGCTCTACCGGCACCTCGGCGTCATCAGGGTGGCCACCAAGTACCCGCGCATCACCGAGTCGTACTACGCCGGTCGTGGCGTCCAGGTGGAACTCGTCAAGCTTTCGGGAAACATCGAACTTGCGCCCCTTATCGGGCTGGCAGACCAAGTGGTGGACATCACCGCGACGGGTACGACGCTCCGCGAGAACCGCCTGCGGATCGTTGACGACGTGCTCGCGTCCACCGCACGCTTCGTCGCCAACCCGGTGAGTCTCAGGACTGACAGCGATCGCGTGACGCGGCTTGCGGCGGCACTTGCCGACGCGGCCGAGGCACGCGAGAAGGAGTGAGCGCGATGATGCGACGCATAGACCTCGCCCGCGGCAGGCGCCTCACCAGCGCGGACGTTCCGCGGACCGGCGGCATCGACGCCGAGGTGCTCGGGGTGGCCCAGCGCATCATCGACGACGTGCGGGCGCGGGGAGACGAGGCGCTCATCGCGCTCACCGCGCAGTTCGACGGCGCCACGCTCGAGGACCTGCGCGTGAGCGACGAGGAGATCGAGCTCGCGGTCGCCCAGGTGGGAGACGGGTTCCGCGAGGCGATCGCGTCGGCGGCCTACTCGATCGCGGCGTTTCACGAGCGGCAGGTATCGCAGTCGTGGTTCACGGCCGAGGAGGGCGGCGTCTTCCTCGGACAGAAGGTCACGCCGCTTGAACGTGTGGGCATCTACGTGCCCGGCGGGCGTGCCTGCTATCCGTCCTCGGTGCTCATGAACGCCATCCCGGCGATCGTCGCGGGCGTGGGGGAGATCGCCATGGTGGTGCCGCCGGATGCCGACGGGCGCGTGAACCCGTATACGCTCGCCGCGGCGGCCGAGGTCGGCCTTACCGAGATCTACAAGGTGGGTGGCGCGCAGGCGGTGGCCGCGCTCGCATACGGGACCGCCACCATACCGCGCGTGGACAAGATCACCGGACCGGGCAACGCGTACGTCACTGCCGCGAAGAAGCTTGTGATGGGGGATGTGGGGATCGACATGCTCGCCGGCCCCTCCGAGGTGCTCATCTTGGCCGATGAGACCGCTGAGCCTGCGTTCGTGGCCATCGACCTCATGGCGCAAGCCGAGCACGACCCCCGCGCGACGACATATCTCGTGACTACCGACGAGTCGCTTCCAGGCGAGGTGGAGATCGCGCTCCGCGAGCTACTCACCACGTCACCGCGCGCCGAGGTGATCGAGCGCTCGCTCACCGATAACGGCGTCGTGGTGGTCTGTCCGGACGTTGACGTGGCGCTCGACGCCGCCAACCTCATCGCGCCGGAGCACCTCGAGGTGATGATGGCCGAGCCGCTCGAGCTCCTCGGCGCGATCCGCAACGCCGGAGCCATCTTCCTGGGACCATGGACGCCGGAGAGTGTCGGCGACTACGTGGCCGGGCCCAACCACGTGCTTCCCACGGGCGGGACGGCGCGCTTCTCGAGCCCACTTTCCGTGGACGACTTCGTCAAGAAGTCGTCGGTCTTGAGCTACTCGCTCGAGGCGCTCGAGGCCGACGGCGGCACGGTCATGACCATCGCCGAGGCCGAGGGGCTCGACGCGCACGCGCGCGCGGTGGCGCTTCGGCTGGCACTGGCACTCGGGATGGAGGATGAGCTGTCGTGAAGGGACTGCGCTCACCGCGGCCGGACCTCGAGTATCTCGTCCCGTACGACGCCAAGGACGTGCGGGCCGACATCGTGCTCTCTGCCAACGAGAACCCGCACAACCTGCCCGGGGAGCTGCTCGACAAGCTCGCCGACCGGGTGCGCCACCAGATCGATTTCAACCGCTATCCCGATCCGCTCTCCACGCGGCTTCGCGCGGCAATCGCCGAGGCCAACGGCCTTGAGCCCGACAACGTGCTCGTGGGAAACGGCGGCGACGAGATCATCCTCGACATCGTGCTGGCGTGGGGCGGCCCCGGCCGGACGCTTCTCGACCTTCCGCCCACCTTTGCGATGTACGGCATCGACGCGCGCATGACGGGCACGACGATCGTGGAGGTGCCACGGCTCGCTGACTTCGCCGTAGATGAAGCGGCGCTCCTCGGTGCCATCGCCGAACACGATCCGGACATCGTGGTGATCGCCAACCCGAACAATCCCACCGGCACGATGGCGCCCGAGACACTCCTCATCGAGGTGCTGAACGCCACTGACGCGATCGTGCTCGTCGACGAGGCGTACTTCGAGTTCAGCCGTCAGACGATGCGCCCACACATGAGCCGTCATCACAACCTCGCGATCCTCCGCACCTTCTCCAAAGCGTTCTCCCTTGCGGGACTGCGCGCCGGCTACCTGCTCGCGAGTTCGGATGTCACGCGCGAGCTCACCAAGGTGCGGCAGCCGTACTCGGTAAACCGCTTCACGCAGCTTGCTGCCGCACTCACGTTCCGCGAGCGCGTGGTGTTCGAGTCCGGAGTGCGGGAGACGATGCGCAACCGCGACATGCTCTCGCACGGACTCTCGACGCTGCCCGGTGTCGAGGTCTTTCCCTCAGAGGCGAACTTCGTGCTGTTCCGGGTGGAGCAGGCGTCCGCGGTCTGGCGCGACCTGCTCCACGACCACTCGATCCTCATCCGCGACGTGTCGCGCACGCCAGGTCTCGAGAACTGCCTGCGTGTGACGGTGGGGACCGAGCACGAGACCGCGCGGTTCCTGGCTGCGATGGACGACATCATGGCGCGCAAGCGCGCCTCGGCACACTTCGGCATGAATCCGGCGGACATGTCTACAGTCGAGGAAGGTGAGTGACATGTCCCGAGACGCTACGGTCGCGCGCGCCACATCGGAGACCGACGTCACCGTGGCCCTCGGGCTCGACGGTGACGGCACGGTGAACGTCGCCACGGGCGTCCCGTTCTTCGACCACATGCTCGACGCCTTCGGACGCCACGGGCTCTTCACGCTCACGGTCGCAGCCGAGGGTGACCTCGAGGTGGACGCGCACCACACCGTGGAAGATGTGGGCATCTGCCTGGGGCAGGCGCTCACCGAGGCCCTCGGCGACAAGCGCGGCATCAGGCGCTTCGGCTCGGCGATCGTGCCGATGGACGAGGCACTCGTGCTCGCGAGCGTGGACATCTCGGGCCGCGGGCAGCTGCACTACGCCGTCGACGTGCCGATCGAGATCATCGGCACGTTCGACACCACGCTCGCCAAGGAGTTCATGGTGGCGCTCGCCACCAACGGTGGCGTGACGGCGCACGTGCGACGGCTCGCCGGCGAGAACGCGCACCACATCATCGAGGCGGCGTTCAAGGCGCTCGCCCGCGCGCTTGCCGAGGCGGTCGCCCTCGACCCGCGCGTGAGCGGTGTGCCGTCCACCAAGGGGTCGCTGTGACGATCGCCATCATCGACTACGGCATGGGCAACCTGCGGAGCGTCGAGAAGGGCTTCGAGCACGCCGGAGTGGCCGATATCGTCGTGACCGGTGAGGCCGCTCGGGTGGCCGCTGCCGACGGCATCGTGCTTCCCGGCGTGGGCGCGTTCCGCGACGCTGCGGCGCACCTGCGTGAAAGCGGTCTGCGCGACGTGCTCCTCGAGCGAGTTTCGGCGGGCGTGCCGTTCCTCGGCATCTGCCTCGGCATGCAGCTGCTCGCCGACGTGGGGCTCGAGGACGGCGAGTGGGAGGGCCTCGGCATCGTGCCGGGCGTGTGCGAGCGTCTGCCCGGTGGAGTGAAGATCCCACACATCGGCTGGAACACGGTGGCGTACCCGCGCGAGAGCCGACTGTTC
>JAFGUS010000036.1 GCA_016938395.1 Coriobacteriia bacterium
CACGATGCGCGCCCGGGTGTCGGCAAGCGCAGCCAGGTTGTCGGCCATCACCTCACGGGCTCGCAGTGCGGTCTCACGGAGGGAGAGCCCGCTCGCGGGGCCGTTGTCGCGCGGTAGCCAGTAGTGCCCAAAGGCGGCGCCCGTTGGCCGCCCGGCGCCCGTTGGCCGCCCGCCGCCCGCGCCGAGCGCTGTCCTCGCGCGGCCGTCTGCGCCGCCTGCCAGCCGCGTCACGCTGCCTGCCGGCAGCCGCTCCACGTCCTCGAACATCGTGTAGGGCACCGTGATCCGCCCGACGCTCATGAACTGGCATGCCGACGGGACGTCGAGCGTCTGCCTCCCGGCGGCCTCGGCCACGTGGTGCAGGTGCGTGCCGGCGAACATGGTTCGCCCGTCGCCTCCCGCCGAGTGGTACACGGGCACCACGCCGAGGTGGTCTGTGATCGCGTACGCGCCGTGCGATGTCACCACGGCGCAGGCGAAGTTGCCCACGAGCAGGAACTCGGGCATCAGAGTCGCCGGTCTGCCACGGATCGCGCTCTCGCTCAGCGCGGCCACGTGCGCGGCGAGCACCCGGGCCGGTTCGGCCAGCGTGGTCTCGCCGACTACGACGGCGGTCACGCGTGCCGAGGGCGGGCCCGTCTCGGCAATCGAGAGGCTGTGGCCCTCGGTCACCAGGAGCGACACGCCGGTGAGTGAGCTCGCCAGCAGCCGGTAGCCACGCGCGGCAAGCGTGGGGAAGCGGTCGGCTGAAGCAGCGTTGGGCGAGACCGCAAGTGCGAAATCGGCGAGCGGCACGGGCAGCTCCGGCATCGTTAATGACTGTTGAGAACAGGTTGTACTCTAGCGTACGACCGACCGTTCGGCAGAGATATTGCATACCCTCATCAAGAGTGGGAACCGGCGTGCCGAAGTACGCAGTGAGGTTTCCGATCCGCGTGCACCATCGGCACAGAGGGGTTGTGTGAGCCACAGAGGTACAGCCATGAGCGTTGCCGTTCTACCGCGCGCCGCGATGCGCGTGGTGTTGGTGGCGCTTCTGGCGGCGGCACTCGTCCCGCTCCAGCCCGCTCCCGCTTCGGCGGCCACGTGGGTGGTGTCCACCACCTCCCGCACCGAGAGTGAGATCCGCGCTCAGTGGGAGGCCCTCAGGCCGATCTATGACGGCACCCCCTACGCGGTGACCCCGAGTGTCGTCGCACCTTACGTGGCTGGCGTGGCGGCTACCGCGTTCGTGAACGACGGTCTGCGCACGCTCAACTTCGCACGCTACCTCGCGGGTCTGCCCGCTGATGTGCCCACCAACTCGCCGCTACCCAATCAGGCACAGCCCGGAGCGGGGCTACTCGCCGCGAGCCCTCTCGGCCACGAGCGGGAGAAGCCCGCCGACATGGACCAGGCCTTCTACGATCTCGCGGTTTCCTCAACGAGGAGCAGCAACATCGGGAGTGGCTACACAGACGCCGAGAGCTTCCAACGTGCGTGCCTTGACGACTACGGCACAACCAACATCGAACG
>JAFGUS010000002.1 GCA_016938395.1 Coriobacteriia bacterium
GGGCGTGACGATCACGCGGACCGGGTGGTCGTGAGCCGCACGGGGAACGCGCTCCACGATCTGCCCGTCGTAGGCGAGCGCGACGGTCAGCGTTTCCGCGGGCAGGGATGCGAGCAGGGCGTCGTAGTAGCCGGCGCCGAAGCCGAGCCGATGTCCCTCGGCATCGAACGCCAGGCCCGGGACGATGACCAACTGGAACGCTTCCGGGCGCGCTTTCGGATGATCGGGTGCCGGCTCGCGCAGTCCGAACGCGCCTGTGAGGAGTTCCAGCGGATCGTCGATCCAGTGCAGGGTGAGCGATCGCGGACCGGCGACGCGCGGGTAGGCGATACGCACGCCGCGAGCGCGGAGCTCCCGTTCGAGGGGCGCGGGGTCGGGCTCCTCGGGCATGGCGCCGTAGACGAGGACGGCAGTGGGCCCGGCAAGCTCAGGGAGCGCAAGCACCCGCTCGCACATGGCGGCCGAGGCAGTGGTGCGGTCCTCAGGGCTCATCGACCGGCGCAACTCGCGCATCTCGCGGCGCAGTGCCGCCTTCGCATCCTGCGGTCCGATGTCACGGTCGGTCTCCATGGATTCCAGCATACGCGCGCTGTCAGCCGACGCCGAGAAGCGTCATCACCAGGAGCGCCGCGGTCAGCGCGATGACCACGATGATCGTGCTCCACGACAGCGCGTTGTTGAGACGCGTGTTCACGTGCTTTCCCATGATGCGTCGGTCGTTGATGATCACCATCATGAAGATGAGGAGGAATGGCAGCAGGACACCGTTCACGACCTGTGACAGCAGCATGATGCCGATGAGGTCGAGTCCGGGGAGCAGGATGACCGCCGCCGCGGCGAGGATCACGAACGTGTAGAGCCCGTTGAACAACGGGGCCTCCGACCACGAACGATCGAGGCCCGACTCCCAGCCGAACGCCTCGCATATGGCGTAGGAGGCTGTGAGTGGCAGCACCGCTGCGGCGAGTACGGATGCGGAGAGCAGGCCGATGGCGAAGAGCAGCTCCGCGTACGGCCCGGCGAGTGGAGCGAGCGCCCGAGCGGCATCCTCGGCGCTTTCGATGGGGATCCCCGCCGGATGCAGCACCGCAGCGGTGGTGATGATGATGAAGCAGGCTATGACGTTGGCCGCCGCCGCTCCGATCATCACGTCCCACCGGGCGAGTGCCCACTCCTTGATGGTCGTGCCCTTGTCCACGATGTTGCTCTGAACCAAGAACTGCATCCAGGGGGCGATCGTCGTACCGGCGATACCGATTGAGAGCGCGATGAACGCGCGGTCGGGTATGACACGCGGCGTGATAAAACTACGCCCCACCTCCCCCCAATCGGGTCCAGCGAGGAACGCCGCGATGACGTAGGCGATGAAGACCGACGATAGCGCGAGGAGCACCTTCTCGATGTTGCGGTAGCTGCCGCGGACAACGAGAAGCCACACGACCACTGCGGCAATCGGCACCGAGATCAGCCGCGACACGCCGAAGAGCTCCATCGCAGCGGCGATACCGGCGAACTCGGCTACGGTGGTGGCGGCGTTACTGAACAGCAGCATGACCATGGCGAAGAACGTCGGTCGCACGCCGAACCGCTCGCGGATCAGAGCCGCGAAGCCCTTGCCCGTGGCCGCGCCCATGCGGCCGGCCATCTCCTGCACGATGATGAAGCTGGGCGTGATCGCAAGCATCATCCAGAGCATCATGTAGCCGTAGCGCGCGCCCGCGACCGAGTACGTCGAGATGCCGCCGGAGTCGTTGCCTGCCGAGGCCGCGATGACACCGGGGCCTATGACAGCCAGCAGTGCGAAGAGTGGAACGCGCCGCCGTGGGGTCTGTGTCGCGTGCGCCACGGAACTACCCGATCGGCAGCGAGACGATGCCGGCCCAGTACGTCAGCCCGAGGTAGATCGCGCCGCCCACCAACATCGCAGCGATAGGAAGGCGCGCGCCGGAGACGCGCTTGCCCGCCTCGCTTCGGCGCAGAGCGATCACACCGAAGGTCGTGCTCGCCAGGACGGTCAGGAGCACTGCGGCTGCGGTCACGAGTCCGAAGACGGCGGGTCGCGGCGTGGGGTCGCCGTACGCGAGCACGAGGTACGCGAACGCGAACACGCCGCCCGCGATGCCCAGCCCGAGGCCGAGGACCGACTCCCTAAGCAGGCGCCGGCCAAAGGGGGGCCGGTCCTCGGGATCGCCCTCGATGATCTCCACGAGCGAGCGGGACGAGACCTCCTCGGCGATGCGGAGGACAAGCGGGAGGAGCACCACGGCCGAGGCCACGAGGCCGAGCCCGGCCACGGACAGGTGCCCGAGCGGGGCGATGGGGATCGACGGGTCGAACGAGCGCGCCGTCTGATCGCGCACCCAGGTGGCGAGGCCCTGGTAGCCGAGGAGCGCCGCTGCCCAGATGACCACCCAGGCGCTGCGTCGCAGCGTGAGCCACCACATGCTGGCGAACGGCCCTTGCTCCCGCGACGAGCCGGTGGCGAGCGCGAGGTCCTCGGCGGACTCCTCCTCCATGACCTCGAGCGCGTCGTCCACGGTGACGATGCCGAGCAGCTTGCCGGTCTCGTCCACGACCGGAAGCGCGAGCAGGTCGTACTTGCTCATCGTCTCGGCGACGTCCTCCTGGTCGTCGTCCGGGCCAACGGTGATGACGTCACGATTGACGAGCTCGGCGATCGGGGTGGAGGGCTCGGACATCACGAGGTCACGAAGCGAGATGACGCCCTCGAGCTGCCGCCCTGTCTCAACCACGTAGATGTAGTAGATGGTCTCGTGCTCAGCGCCGCCGGTGCGCAGGTAGTCGATGACCTCCTGTACGGTCATGCCCTCGGCCACCGTGGTGACCTCGGGGGTCATGATGCCGCCCGCGGTCTTCTCCTTGTAGCCGAGGAGCGAGCGGACCGCTCGCGCCTCGTTGAGGCCCATGAGCCGCAGCAGCGCCTCGGCCTTGTCGTAGGAGAGGTCGCCGATGATGTCAGCGGCGTCGTCCGGGTCCATCTCCTCGAGGATGTCCGACGCCCGCTGGCTGCCGAGGTCGTCGATGACGTCGGCCTGCAGGTCGTCCTCGAGTTCGGCCACCGTGAGCGCGGCCTGCACGTTGTCGAGGTGCTCGAAGACACGGGCGCGCTGGGTGGGCGAGAGCTGCTCGAGGATGTCGGCCACGTCGGCGGGGTGCAGTTCGTGGAGGCGCTTGTGGGTGACCGAGAGGCGGACGTGGGAGAGGTCGCGGTCGAGCAGGTCCATGTAGTTCCACGCGATGAGGTTCTCCGGCAGCTCGCGGCCGAGCACTCTCGTGACACCGGCGACGAGGCGCTCCAGCGCGGGATGGAGTCCCCGGAGGATGCCACGGACGCCCACCTCGGCGCCGAGCAGGCGGAGCTGGCTGCGGCTCTCGGAGAGTTTGAGGTCGTTGACGCGCACAACCTTCATGCCCTGCGTATCGACGATCTGCTTGTTGAGCAGGTCGCGCGCGAGCAGGATCTCGTCAGGCTGCAGGTAGCTGAAACGCAGGTCGGGGCTCTCCGCGCCGAGCACGACGCGGTCGTCCTCGATCGCCGCGACGTACTTGCGCCACGACAGCATGAACGGCGTCTTGGTGGGGCCGAGGAAGGCGAGCGACGTCACGCGCGGAAACACCTCGCCCGTGGCGATGGCGACGTCGCTGATCTCACCGATGACCTCGCCGGCGGCGTCCACCACCGGCTTGCCCAGCATGCGGGTCAGATAGTACATATGGCTCCCTCCTCCCGGCGCACGTGGCCGGCAGGTCGCTTCTGAGGGGGTCCCGACCCCCGTCATCGGCGGGAGCCGGGACCTAGGGACTTGATGGAGTCACCGAGGTCCGTTTCTCTTGGCACCAGGTCAGACAGCACGAAAAAGGCCCCACGTCGCATCTGACGGGGGACCTGGTGCGGGCTCACGCGCCGCGGGCGGCACGGCATAGGGCGCCGCACCGTCACTCCGTCCCTCGTCTGAGGTTTTGGCACTGTCCGACGTAGGGCACACGGTTTCCCGTGCGGCGAGGTTCCGCCTTTGCAGTCCCAGCCACCTTAGCCTTCCCCTTAAGCCGGGGAGGGCTGTTCTACCCATTGGCGTCTCTCGACATTTCCGGGCAGTGGCCTGTGTTCGAACAGGAGCCGCACC
>JAFGUS010000037.1 GCA_016938395.1 Coriobacteriia bacterium
GTGACGGCAGCGCGCTGTCCGCCGACGGTAGCGTCCTCGTCACATCGAGCGGTTCACAGTTCTTCGGCACAGCGGGTGGCGACGGCGTCGTGCAGGTCTTGGACCTCTGACACAGAACAGCCCGCCCGGGAGTGTCCCGGACGGGCCGTCGTACGTTCGTGAGCTGGGCGTGCCGCCTAGTACGGCTCGCAGAAGAGCTCGTAGTGCGCCTGCGGATGCGCGCACGCGGGGCACATCTTCGGCGCCTCGGGACCCTCGTGGATGTAGCCGCAGTTGCGGCACTTCCAGCGCACAGTCGTCTCGCGCTTGAAGAACGTGCCGTCCTCGACGAGTGCGAGGAGCTTGCGGTAGCGGGCCTCGTGGTGCTGCTCCACCTCGGCGATCTCGCGGAACGACTCCGCGACTTTGGGGAAGCCTTCCTCGTCGGCGATGGCCGCGAAGTCGGGGTAGAGCGTGCCCCACTCCTCGAGCTCGCCTTCGGCAGCTGCGAGCAGGTTCTCGGCCGTGGTGCCGATGCGACCCGCGGGGTACATGGCGGTGATCTCGACCATGCCACCCTCGAGGTGCTTGAAGAAGACCTTGGCGTGCTCCTTCTCGTTGTCCGCGGTCTCGAGGAACAGGGCCGCGATCTGCTCGTAGCCCTCCTTCTTCGCCGCGCTCGAGAAGTACGTGTAACGGGTGCGCGCCTGGCTCTCGCCGGCGAACGCCTTGAGCAGGTTCTGCTCGGTGCGGGTGCCCTTGAGCGACATCTGCACTCCTCTCAGACACGGCCGCGACATGGCGGTCACGACCACGGGCTGCAACGGGACGTAGGCAAGCCATTATACTCGATGGATCCGGGTGGCCGGACCGCGTCATGCCGGCCCCATCTCGCCAGGGAGATGACTGACATGAGCAACGATTCCCACGCCGGCCCGCATATCGAGGCCGTACCCGACGGGCCGCTCCGATACCGTCGCGGGCCAGACCCCGAGCATCGCGGAGCGCTCACCGGTGTTGACGGCAGCGAGATAGAGACCCGCGAGACCGCGCTGCTCTGTCGCTGTGGCGCCTCGGCACGCAAGCCGTTCTGCGACGGGTCGCACGTGGGCGTTGGCTTCACGAGCGAGCGCAAGTGGAAGGCCGGGCGCGGCAAGACGATCGACCACGTGGGCACGCACATCACCATCCACGACAACCGGCTGCTGTGCGCACACGTGGAGTACTGCGTGCTGGAGCTGCCCGGGGTCTTCGACCGCAGTCGCAGGCCCTGGATCGACCCGGACGGCGCGAGCGTGGCCGAGATCGTCGCACTCTGCGAGAAGTGCCCGTCGGGTGCGCTCGGCTACACCATCCACGGCGAGGTCACCCCGGAGCGCGTGCGTCCGGCCGCGGTCAAGGCCACCTCGGAGGGTCCGTACTACCTGGAGGGCGGTGTGGAGGTGATCGACCCGCAGCTGCCCGAAGGAGCGCCGCACGAGCACTGCGCTCTCTGCCGCTGCGGCGCATCGCACAACAAGCCGCTCTGCGACGGGAAGCACTGGGCGGTCGGTTTCGTGGACCGCGAGGACTGAGGTGTACCAGTCCGACTGGCTGCTTCGCCAGATCGAGATGATGGGCGACGCCTTCAGGCGGTTGCTGGCGGCGCTTCGCGAACACCGGCCCGACGACGCGCTGGAGGTCTCGCGCGAGGCGATCGGCGAGCTGCTGGAGACCGACCCCGGCGTCGTGGACATGCTCGGCCCTGAAGGGCTCGTGACGCTGCTCTCGGCCGGCGGTTCGCTCGACGTGTTCCGCGCGCACATGCTCGGCGAGCTGCTCGCGGCGCGCGCCGCGGCACAGGATGAACTCGGACACGCCGGTGCCGCGGCAGCCGATCGGCACCGCGCCCGCGTGCTTCTCGAAGCCACGCTTCCCCTGGCTGAAGGTGCCGACGCCGACCGCATCGCCGAGGTGCTGGGGTGGCTGGGCGAGTGACGCGCGGGTAGGCGCCGGTTCCGTAGCGGAGTCACTCCGCAGCCGGGGAAGGCGCCGAGGAGGCACGCCCTCCGAGGCGCCGAGGGCCCCCGGCGAGGACTACGCAGCGTGGAACCGGTACGCCTACCCGCAGATGCCCCTAGGCTGCCATTGCCACCTCGGCACGCGCGTCGCGCCGGCGCTTCACCGTCTTCTCGAGCTCGACCGCCCAGAAGACGACCGTGGAGGTCGCGAGTGCAATCCCCAGGTCCACGAGTGAGAGCGCCTCGGTCTTGAACACGGGCTGCAGGAACGGCACGTAGATCGTCGCCATCTGCAGTGCGAAGGTGAGCACGACTGCGCCGAGCAGCGGCTTGTTCGACCACAGACCGAGGCCGAAGAGCGACTGCCGGTCGGAACGCACCGCGAGCGCGTGCCCCATCTGCGAGAGGCACAGCACGGTGAAGACCATGGTGCGCCAGTAGAGGTCGTGCTCGCCGGCGTGCTGCATGGACCACGCCTGGGTGAAGAGCGACGCACCGCCCATGAGTAGGCCCACCCAGATGAGGTGCGTGCCGAGCCCGTCGGCGAAGATCGACTCCTTCGGGGCGCGCGGCGGCCTGCTCATGATGTTCTTCTCGTGCGGCTCGCTCGCGAGCGCGAGACCCGGCAGGCCGTCGGTCACCAGGTTGATCCACAGGATGTGGATCGGCAGCAGGGGGATGGGCATGCCGAGCAGCGGTGCGAGCAGGATCGTCCAGATCTCGCCGGAGTTCGACGTCATCGTGTACTTGATGAACTTGCGGATGTTGTCGAAGATGCGACGTCCCTCGCGGACCGAGGAGACGATGGACGCGAAGTTGTCGTCGAGGAGCACCATGTCGGCGGCCTCTTTGGCCACGTCGGTGCCGGTGATGCCCATCGCCACGCCAATGTCCGCGCGGGCGAGCGCGGGCGCGTCGTTCACGCCGTCACCGGTCATTGCCACGTATTCGCCGCGGTCCTGCAGCGCCTGAACGATCTTGAGCTTCTGCTCGGGCGCCACGCGCGCGTAGACCCGGATGCCCTCGACGCGCCCCTCGAAGTCCTCGAGTGAGAGCGCGTCGAGCTCGGCACCGGTGATCATCTGCTCTTTGTGGTCCGCGATCCCGAGGCGCTTGGCGATGGCGAGCGCGGTGGCCGGGTGATCACCGGTGATCATCACGGGGATGATGCCAGCGGTTTTGCATTCACCCACCGCGGCGCGGGCCTCCTCGCGCGGCGGGTCCACGAGCCCGGTGTAGCCGATGAGGGTGAGGTCGCGTTCGAGAGCGTCGAAACCGTCGTCGGTAGGCAGCTCGTCGAGGTAGCGCATGCCGAACGCGAGCACGCGGAGCCCCTCGGCGGACCACGAGTCCACGAGTGCAACCGACGCGTCGGAGTCCACCGGCACCTGCTCGCCGCTCGCGTCCATCGCGTCGACCGAGCGCTCGACGATCGCCTCGGCGGCGCCTTTGGTGAACGAGACATAGCCGCCGCGCGGGAGCGCGTGCACGGTGGTCATCAGCTTGCGGTCCGAGTCGAAGGGGAGCTCGGTGGAGCGTGGCAGCTCGGCGTCGAGGGCAGCCCTCATGTAGCCGGCCGCCTCGGCCGCCACGTAGAAGGCGATCTCGGTGGGGTCGCCCACGAGCGCCCCCTCCTCGCCGGCGACGTCGTTGGAGAGCGCGAGCGCGCGGCCGAGCCACTCGGTGCCGCTGCCCGCCTCGGCCGAGTGAACGAGCTGCGCCGGGTTCGCATCGCCGGTAGCGATGTGTTCCACGGTCATGCGGTTCAGGGTGAGCGTGCCGGTCTTGTCGGTGCAGATGTAGGTGACCGAGCCGAGCGTCTCCACGGCGGGGAGCTTGCGGACGAGCGTGTTCGTCTTGACGAGGCGGCTCGCGCCGATGGCGAGCGCGATGGTAGCGACCGCCGGGAGCGCCTCGGGCACGGCTGCCACCGCGAGGGCCACTGCGGTGATGAACATCTCGAGCACGTCGCCGCCCTGCACGAGGCCCACGATGAAGACGATGGCGCACAGACCGAGCGCGGCGAGCGCCAGCTGCTTGCCAAACTGCGCGAGGCGCTTCTGCAGCGGCGTCTTGGTGTCGCCAGTCGCACCGAGCAGGTGGGCGATCTTGCCGAGTTCGGTGGCAAGCCCCGTGCCGGTCACCACACCCACTCCGCGGCCATGGACCACCTGGGTCCCGCGGTACGCCATGCTCGTGCGGTCGCCGATCGGCGCGTCGACCTTCTCGATCGGATCGGTGTACTTCTCCACCGGGAGGGATTCGCCGGTGAGCGCCGCCTCGGCCACGCGTAGGCCTGCCGATTCGATGAGCCGTAGGTCGGCCGGCACGATTCGTCCGGCGTCCAGCAGAACGATATCCCCCGGTGCGAGCTCGGCCGCATGGATCTCGCTCGTGCGCCCGTCGCGTCGAACGGTAGCGGTTTCGGCGGCCATCTCGCGGAGCGCCTCCATCGCGCGCTCGGCACGATACTCCTGGACCACGCCGATGACGGCATTGAGCAGGACGATGACGACGATGGCGATGGTGTCGGCCAGCTCGCCGAGGACACCGGAGACGATCGCCGCGCCGATGAGCAAGAGGATGAGGA
>JAFGUS010000038.1 GCA_016938395.1 Coriobacteriia bacterium
GGCGTTGTTGATGAGGATGTCCAAACGCTCGAAGCGCTGGAGCACGGCGTCCACGAGCACACCGCAGGCCGCAGGATCGCTGACGTCCGCGCGGAACGATGCAGCGGTGCCGCCGGACGCCTCGATGGCGTCCACAACCTCGGCCGCCGCAGCCTCGTTGCCTGCGTAGTTGATGGCGACGGCGGCGCCTTCGGCGGCGAGTCGGACGGCGATGGCCGCTCCGATGCCGCGCGAACCGCCGGTGACGAGTGCCACGCGTCGTTCGAGACGCCTCACGCGGTCACCTCCACGATGTGAGCGACGCCGGCCGTCTCTGCAGAGACGGCGTCGATACCCTCGACGCGCCGCGCGAGACCCGTGAGGACGGCACCCGGGCCGGTCTCGACAAGAAGATCCACACCCATCGACTTCAGGGAACCGAGGGTTTCGGTCCACCGCACCGGTGAGACGATCTGTGCGACAAGTCTCTCCCGGAGCGTTTCGGCGTCGGTGGCCGGCTCGGGCACGGTGTTCTGCACCACGGGGATGGCCGCGTCGGTGAAGTCGACACCGGTCAGAAGCATCCCGAACGCGTCGGCGGCGGGCGCCATGAGCGGTGAGTGGAAGGGGCCGGCGACGGCAAGCGGTACGACTTTGCGCGCGCCGGCACCAAGGAGCGCCGCAGTCGCGCTCTCCACGCCTGAATGCGTACCGGAGATGACGGTCTGCCCGGGGCAGTTGTCGTTGGCCACCCACACGCCGTTGATGCCGGCGATGAGGTCGCCGATCTCGTCGGCGTCCATGCCGAGCACAGCAGCCATGGTCCCGGGCGTGTGCTCGGCGGCAAGCGCCATCAGTCGTCCACGCTCGCACACGAGCTCGAGACCCGCCTCCACCGAGTAGACCCCCGCTACTGCGAGCGCGACGAGTTCGCCGAGGCTGTGGCCGGCGAGGGCGACGGGCGCCACGCCGTGTTCGGTGAGCGCGCGGGCCCACGACCATCCCGCGAGATAGAGCAGCGGTTGCGCCGCGCGCGTGTCGGCGAGCGCGGTGTCGGGACCCTCGGCCGCGATGCGGCGCAGGTCGAAGCCAGAAAGCGCTTCGGCCGCATCGAGCAGACGGCTGGTGTCATCTCCGGACGGCAGGGAATCGAGCATGCCGACCCGCTGGGAGCCCTGTCCCGGAAACACGAATGCGACGGACCTCGGCATTCTGTCCTCAGTCCCCGCAGGTGGTGGTCAGACCGCGCATGATGGCCTCCGCGTCCTCGATAAGGGAGCGAACGATGACGGCGGCAGGCTCGATGGCGCAGACCATCGCTGCCGATTGGCCCGCCATGATCGAGCCCATATCGAGGTCGCCCTCGCGCATGGCGAGCGCGAGCTTGCCCGTGCCGAGGGTCTCGATCTCCTCCGGCCGGTTGTCTCGATCGAGCCCCTCGATGATGCGGGTGAGCTTGTTCTTGATAACGCGCACCGGATGTCCGGTGGAGTAGCCGGTGACCACGGTGTCCCGGTCGCGCGCCTTGACGATGCGTTCCTTGACGTCCGGGTGGATGGTGCACTCCTCGGCGCACATGAACCGCGTGCCGAGCTGGACGGCTTCGGCGCCGAGCGCGAATGCCGCAGCCACACCCCGGCCGTCGGCGATGCCACCGGCGGCGATGACGGGGACCGAGACCGCGTCGGCCAGTTGCGGGGTGAGGACCATGGTCGTGAGCTCTCCGATGTGTCCGCCGGCCTCCATGCCCTCGCCGATGATCGCATCGGCGCCGATGGACTCGAGGCGCTTGGCGAGCGCTACGGTGGGTGCGATCGGGAGTACCTTGATGCCGCGCTCCTTCAGCGCGGTCATGTACTTGCCGGGGTTGCCGGCGCCGGTGGTGATCACCGGCACACGCTCCTCGAGCACCATCGTGACGAGTTCGTCGATGTGCGGGGCGAGCAGCATCAGGTTCACGCCGAAGGGCCGGTCCGTTCCGGCCTTGGCGTTGCGGATCTCCTGGCGGAGCAGGTCGGTGGGCATGTGTCCGGCGCCGATGACACCAAGGCCCCCCGCGTTGCTCACGGCTGCCGCCAACTCGGCGGTCGCGGTCCAGGCCATACCGCCCTGGATGATCGGATACTCGATGCCGAGAAGGCTCGTGACGCGGGTGCGTATCGTCATCGAACGGGCCCCTTCGTCCAGCGGACGATCGCCGCGCCCCACGTGAGCCCGGCGCCGAAACCGACCAGGGCGAGCACGTCTCCGGGGCGAAGATTGCCGCTAGTATACAGGTCGTGTACGGCGAGCGGAATCGATGCCGACGACGTGTTTCCGACCCACTCGATGTGGGACACGACGCGCTCGTGAGCGATACCAAGACGATCGGCCACGGTGTCCAGGATGCGCTGATTCGCCTGGTGCGGAACGAGCCACGTGACGTCGTCGGACGTGAGGCCGGATGCCGCGAGCGCGCGCTCCGTGGTCTCGGGTATGGCCCGGACCGCGAACTTGAAGACTTCGCTGCCCACCATCCGTACGTGGTGCAGACCCTCAGCCACTCGCTCGGGGGTGCACGGCATGGCCGATCCGCCCGCGGGGATGGTGAGGACATCCGCGCCCGTCCCATCCGAGCCGAGATCGATACCCATGATTCCGGGTTCATCCGCGGCCTGCAGGACGACTGCGCCGGCGCCGTCCCCGAAGAGCACGCACGTCCGGCGATCGGTGAAGTCGACATGCCGCGTGAGCGCGTCGGCGCCGATGACGAGCACGGTGCTCGCGCGGCCCGCCTCGATGGTCACTGTTGCGTGGTGGAGTGCGAAGACGAAGCTCGTGCACGCGGCCATGACGTCAACGCCGGCGCACGTGAGACCGAGCTTGGCCTGGACGAGCGATGCGGTGGAGGGGAACACGTGGTCCGGGCTGGAGGTGCCGACCACCAGGAAGTCGATGTCATCCACGGTGAGACCGGCGTCCGCGATGGCCGCGACGCCGGCGGCGGCAGCGAGGTCCGACGTGGCCTCCCCTTCTGCTGCAAGGCGCCGCTCACCGATACCCGTGCGCGTTCTGATCCATTCGTCGCTGGTATCGACCATCGTCTCGAGGTCCGCGTTGGTGAGCCGGCGCTCGGGAAGGTAGGCGCCGATACCGGTGATGGCAGCGTGCTTCATGCGGGCTGGATGCTCCTTACGGCGGGCTGGCGGCCACAAGATGGCCGTCGGTGTCCGAGTAGTGTACCTGTTTCGGTGCCCGCGGCAACCTTAGCGTCGCTCTGCGATCCCCTCGGTGATGCGTTCCGTGAGATCGTTGCGCGCAGCGCGGGCTGCCACCATGACCCCGTTGGTCACCGCCCGGGCTCCCGAGCTGCCGTGACCGATGATGCAGACGCCTGCCACACCGAGCAGTGGCGCGCCGCCGTAGGTGTCCGGGTCGAGCTTGCCCTTGAGCGCGCGCAGTGCGGGCTTGAGCACTGCGGCGGCAAGCTTCGTATGCAGGTGCGTGGTGAGTGAGGTCTTGATCTCGGAGAAGAGCATGGCCGAGAGACCCTCGAGCGTCTTGAGGGTTACGTTGCCCGTGAACCCGTCGGTGACCACGACATCGGTGGTTCCAGCAGGGACGTCGCGACCCTCGACGTTACCAGCGAAGCCGGGGACGTAAGCCGCGAGAAGCGCGTGGGCATCCTGGGCAAGCTGCGAGCCCTTGGTGGGCTCCTCACCGATGTTGAGCAGGCCTACCGTGGGTTCGTCGACGCCGAAGACCGCCTGAGCGTACGCGCGTCCCATGATGGCGAACTGCACCAGCATCTCGGGCTTCACGTCGGCGTTGGCGCCCACATCGAGCAGGACCGTCGGGCGAGCGGATGCCGGGATGACTGCGGCGATGGCGGGCCGCTGCACGCCCGGAATTCGTCCCATGACCAGGGTGGCGGCGGCCATGCACGCGCCGGTGCTACCCGCGCTGAAGAAGCCCTCGGCGCGATCTTCGCGCACGAGGCGGCACCCGACCACGATCGATGAGTCCTTCTTCGAACGGACCGCGGTGGCAGGGTGCTCACCCATGTCGATCACCTCGGTGGCAACGACCGGGGTGCAGCGCTCAGAGGCGTGTGGCGTTACCACGGCCTCGGGCCCGACGAGAAGTACGTGGAGCTCCGGATCGAGCGAGAGCGCCTGCGCGACACCCTCGATGACGACACCGGGAGCATCGTCACCGCCCATGGCGTCGACGGCGACGGTAACGATGGAGCGCGGCATCCGTCTCCCCCCGGTCTATCCGTCGATTTCGCAGGCGGCCAGCACCCGCGCGACATCCACGTCGCGCTCGAAGATCTCACGGATCCGGGCGGCCTTTCCGGAATCGTGGAGTCGCATGCGACCGATGAGGGCGTCCATACGTTCGACGGCCGTGAGTGTGTCCGTTTCGACGAGGATCATCGGCACGCCGAGTTCTTCGGCGCGCGTCGTGACGGCAACGCTCGGCGGCAGGTTGCCGGTGAGCACGATGCAGCGCGTGTTCGTCTCGAGCGCCGCGAGCTGGACGTCGGCACGATCGCCGCCGGTGATGACCGCCTTGCGGGCCTTGCGACGGAAGAACCGCAGGGCCTTGTCCTGCCCCATGGCCCCGACCATGAACGTCTCAACCCTGTCATCGAGTCGGTCTACCGCTGTAAGGACTGTGCCGCCGAGCTCGTCGACGATCTCGGCTACGGTGACCGCACCGAGTGCGGCGTCGTAGGGCAGCACGCCGAAGACCGGGAAGCCACGCGACTCCAGGAAAGGCGCGACCCGCTCGCGCGCCACGGTGAGCCGGGACTCGTGGATACCGTTGAGGAGGAGTCCTGCCAACCGGTCGCCAAGGGCCGCACCTTCCGCCAGCGCATCCTCGGGCAAATCGGTCGGTTTTGGGCGGTCCACCAAGAGAACGCGTGCGTTGAGGAGCGATGCGATCGTGCACGACGAGAGTCCGGCGGCGGTGCCCTGGGCAGGTTCGGTCGGACCCTCCACCACCATGACATCGCGGCCGTCGGAGCATCGGCCGAAGGCACCGAGCACCTGCTCGTGGGAGGGTGGCTCAGCGCCCGCAAGGATCTGCTCAACGAAGGTCTGCGAGCGGACCACCGGGCAGACATCGGCCTGCGCAGATGGGCGTTCGAGTGCCCGGTTGATGTAGACGGCATCCTCATCAGAGGTAACGCCGTCGACGATCACGGGCATCGTCCCATACGGCTTGAAGTAGCCCACGTCGAGACCGCGGTCGGCCAGGATGCCGATGAGGGCGAGTGCGATACCGCTCTTGCCCGTGTACGGCCTGGTGGACGTGACGACGATCGTCCGCATGGTCAGCCTCCGATTCCGATGCGAATATCGGCAGCGATCGCTCCGGCGCCCCGGTCGCCGACGATCAGCGGGTTGATGTCGAGCTCCATGATGTCCTCAAAGTCGGTGACGAGGGCGGACACCCGGCAGATGACGTCCACGATGGCGTCGATGTCAGCGGGCTGCTGGCCGCGCACTCCCCGCAGCAGTGCGGCTGCGCGGATCTCGGCGACCATTTCCCTGGCGTCGGCTTCCGATACGGGGGCGAGCCTGAAGGTGACGTCCTTGAGAACCTCCACGTACACGCCGCCGAGCCCGAACATGACCATCGGCCCGAAGCTCGGGTCGCGGTTGACGCCTACGATGACCTCACGGCCGGGCGGCAACTGCTGCTGGATGGTGACGCCCCATACCCGTGCGTCGGGCATGCGCTGGGCGACGCGACCCATGATCGTCTCGTAGGCGGCATCGAGTGCGGCTTCGTCCTCGATGTCCAAGACGATGCCGCCGATGTCGGACTTGTGCAGGATGTCGGGGCTCGCAACCTTCATGACCACGGGATACCCGATGCGGGCCGCAAGCTCACGCGCCGCGACCGCCTCGGCGGCGAGACCGGATGCGGGTACGGGGATGCCGTACGCCTCGGCGACACGCTGGGCCGACGCCTCAGTGATGAACGTCCGCCCCGCTGCGCGCGCGTGGGCGATCGCCTCTGTCACAGCGGCGATGTCGCCGGAGACCGCACAGGCCCGGGCGGCTGGCCTGGCCATCTGTACGGCGTGCTGCTGCATGGCGTTGAGGGTCGCAACCGCACGCTCGGGGAAGGGGAAGTTGGGGACGCCCCCCTCCTTGAGGATGAGGCGTCCGCGTGCGACCGACTGATCGCCCATGAACACGGCGAGCGTTGTGATCCCGGTCTCGTTCGCGGCGTCGACCACGAGGCGGGCGGTCTCGTCGGGCTCGGTCATCGCTTGCGGCGTGAGAATGACCACTGCCGAGTGCACCCCGGGGTCATCGGCGAGGATACGCAGTGCGGCGCCATAGCGGGTCGCATCGGCGTCGCCGAGGATGTCGACCGGGTTGTAGAACGCAGCGGCGGGCGGGAGGACAGCCCGGAGGGCCTCCACCGTCGCCGCCTCGAGTGAGGCCAGCCGGAGTCCATGGCGCTCCGCTGCGTCGGTGGCAAGGATCGCGGGGCCGCCGGCATTGGTGAGGATGACGGTCCCCGCGCCGGATGGCAGCGGCTGTCGCGCAAATCCCTCGGCAAAGTCGAAGAGTTCCTCGACGCTTTCGGCACCGATCGCCCCGGCGGCACGGAACGCCGCGTCGTAGGCCACCCGCGACCCCGCAAGGCTGCCGGTGTGGGACGACACTGCACGCGCACCCGCGTCCGAGCTTCCTGCGGTGAGCGCGACGAAGGGCACGCGCTTGACGAGGTCGCGCACCGCCTCTACGAACGCGCGACCCTCGCCGATGGCCTCGAGATAGGCGACCACCACGCCGGTGTGCTCGTCCTCCGCCCACGCACGCACGAGGTCCACCTCGGAGACGTCGGCCTTGTTGCCGAGACTGACGAAGTGCGCGAGCCCGACACCGGCACCCGCCGCCCAGTCGAGGATGGCCGTACCGAGCGCGCCCGACTGGGAAAGGAAGGAGATCGATCCTACCGAAGGCATAACCGGCGCGAAGGATGCGTTCACACCCGAGCGGGTCGAGATGAGGCCGAGGCAGTTGGGCCCGAGGATGCGGACGCCGTGGGTGCGCGCGAGGGCCATCAGCTCGCGCTCGAGAGCGGCTCCGTCGGGTCCGGTCTCCCGGAAGCCGGCGGAGATGACGATCGCCGCCTTCGTTCCCACGCGGCCGCACTGCTCGATGACGCCGGGTACCCGCTGTGCGGGAACGACGATGACGGCGAGGTCGGGAACGGACGGGAGGTCCTCAAGGGACGCATACGCGTCGTGGCCCAGGATCACCCCGCCTGCGGGGTTGACGGGATACACGGGACCCTCGAAGGCGCCCGCGAGCAGGTTCGCGAAGACAGCGTGGCCGACCTTCGTCTCGTCGCGCGATGCACCGACGACCGCGACAGAGCGAGGAGTGAAGAACTCCTCGAGCACTCCGACCTCCCTAATCAGCAGCGATGCCGGCGAACGCCCGAGCATCACCGCGCAGTCACCGTCCGCACGCACGCACACTACGTCCGCCGCATCAGCCGCGAGCGATGAACGGCGCCGGTACCCCGGCGCCGCGTGCGCTACTCGGTGTCGATGATCTCTTTGCCGTCGTAGTAGCCGCACTCCAGACACACGCGGTGCGGCAGCTTCGGCTGGTGGCACTGAGGGCACAGCGAGCGAGCCGGCGCCTCGACATGATGGGTGGCGCGCCGGGCGTCGCGCACGGCACGGGTGGTCTTCCTCTTGGGTACTGCCATCGGTGACGATCTCCCTTCACATGCCGCGCAGGTGGCGGCAACAGATCTTAAGAGGCGTCCGGTCGGGGCCGGAGCAAGGCGACATGATAGCACAGCAGCGTCGTGCACGGGCAAGTAGGGTCGGCCGGTCTCACGCGTCGTCGCCGGGCAGGAGTTGTTTGAGGACGTCGAAAGGTGACGGTGGACGGACGGCGTCACAGCCGCATGGTCCTTCGGCGAGATCCGCGCCACAGACAGGGCAGATTCCCGGGCAGTCCTCAGCGTGGACCGGCGCGAGCGGGATCTCGATCGCCAGTGCCGCCGAAACAGCCTGGAGGATGTCGACGGCGCCCTCCCGGATGTAGCCGTACTCCTGCTCCTCGGGGATTCCCTGCTCCTGTCCGTGGTGGACGAAGAACGCGTCGACCTGACCGGTGACAGCGAGGGGAAACTCCCTGAGGCAGCGGCTGCAGACGGCGTTGAGTTCGACGAAGACGGTCGCATCGACCACAATGCCGGCGCCGGTGTTGGTGACGATGCCCGAGACGTGCGCTGGGCTGAGCGGCGTGTACTCCTCGGTGCCGAGGACGACCGGAGGGAGCTCGATATCGGCGTCGAGTGTGACGACAGCGCCCAGCTCGTCGAGGATGTCGCGGACGTCGATGAGAAACCCGGCAGGGGTCATCGCGTCACTGTGCGCCCCGCTGCGCGACCTTGCCCTGGAGTCGGTCACGACCGCGTTGGACCGCAGTGAGGAGCTTACCGAGGTTGACCTCAAGGTTCGCGAGCATCTCGTCGGCGTAGTCCTCGGCCCCGAGCCTGATCTCCCGCTCCCGGTTGCGCGCGTCATCGAGGATCTCCGCGCGCTGCTGCTCGGCGAGCTTCACGATCTCCTGATCGGCCGCCATCGCTTCGGCGCGCGCCTTGGCCTCCTCCAGAATGCGGTTGGCCTCCTTCTCGGCCTCCTCGAGCATCTCCTGGCGCTCTTTCACAATCCAGCGCGCCTGCTTGAGCTCGTCGGGGAACTGAGCCCTGATCTCGTCGATGACCTCGTACACCTTCTCCGGATCGACCATCTTCGCTCCGGACAGCGGCACACTCCGGCTGCTGTCGATGAGTTCCTCGATGTGGTCGATGAGCGCCAAGATGTCCATGCGTACCTCCCTAGAGGGACTGGTGCAACCGTGAGGCGAGAGCCTCGCATACTGCGTCTGGCACGAGCCCTTTCACCGTCCCGCCGTGGCGGGCTATCTCCTTGACAGCCGACGAACTCAAGAACGCGTACTCGGGAATGGACATGATGAACATCGTCTCGACCGCCTTGTCGAGCCGGTAGTTCAACTGGGCCATCTGCAGTTCCCGCTCGAAGTCAGTGACCGCGCGCAGGCCTTTGATGATGACCGTCGCATCCATCTCCTGTGCGAAGTCTACTAGAAGACGGTCGAAAGGTCGCACAATCACGTTCCCGAGGCGAGCCACCTCGGCCTCGATGAACGCCACGCGCTCCTCGACGGTGAACAGCGGCCCTCCCCCCTTGTCGGGGCTGAAGGCCACCGCGACGATCACCTCATCGAAGATCCCCGAGGCGCGCTCGATGACGTCGAGATGGCCGTTCGTGACCGGATCGAACGTACCGGGACACAGGGCTCGCTTCACTCAACCCCCTCAGCCGTCGTAGCGTGCGATCGACACAGCGGTGTCGCCGTACGCGAGCTCGGTGACCGCCACGAACCCCGTCGGCCATTCAGGCGACGTCGCCCGCGCATGCTCGTAGACCACGAGGCCTTCCCGCTCGAGCCGGCCTGCCTCGGCCAGCCGCGCGACGATGGCTGTGACCTGCGACGCGTCTATCCTATAAGGCGGGTCCGCAAAGAGCAACGCGACCGGCTCCGGCGCAAGACGGTGAAGGTCCGACCGCTCGGCCCTGCCGGTGACAAGGGCGGTCTCACCCGCCCCGGCGCCGAGCGTCTCGAGGTTGCGGCGGAGCACGGCCGCGGTACGCCGGTCGGCTTCGACGAACGTGACGTGGACCGCGCCACGCGACAGCGATTCGATGCCGAGCGCACCGCTGCCGGCGTAGAGATCGAGCACACGGGCGCCTGCGAGCGAGCCGACACGTGCGACGATCGCCGAGAAGACTCCTTCGCGCACCCGGTCGGCGGTGGGTCGGGTCTCAGTGCCGGGCGGAGCGGCGATGCGCCGGCCGCGCCATCGTCCAGCGATCACTCTCATCCGCTGTTCACCAGCTCCCAGGCGGCGCCGAGCCGAGCGCGCGTGTACTCGCGTAGCGGGACGTGTGACGGGGCCGTCAGGTCAGGGTCCGCATCAACGAGTTCGCGGGCATCGGTGCGCGCAGCCGCGAGAATCTCCTGGTCCGTGGCGAGTGAGGCCACCCTGAGCGTGGGCAGCCCGCTCTGCCTGAAGCCCAGCACGTCGCCCTCGCCCCGAAGGCGTAGGTCGTGCTCGGCGAGTTCGAATCCGTCGTTGGTCGAGACGATCGCCTCCATGCGAGCTCGCCCGTCAGCGGTCTTGGGGTCAGCGAACAGCAGCACCTCGGCTGGCCGTTCCCCTCTGCCCACACGGCCACGCAGCTGATGCAACTGTGCGAGACCGAAGCGCTCCGCATCCTCGACGATCATGATGGTCGCTTCGGGCACGTCGACGCCGACCTCGATCACGGTGGTGGCGACGAGCACGTCGACGTCCCCGGCGCGGAAGCGCTCCATCGTGGCGTGCTTCTCCGCGGGCGGCATGGCTCCGGTGAGCAGCCCCACGCGAAGGTCCGGGAAGACCTGACGCTGCAGCCGACGGGCCTCCGAGGTGGCGGCCTTCGCCTGCGTCGCATCACTCTCATCGACGAGCGGGCACACGATATAGGCTCGATTCCCGCTGCCGACAGCGCGACGCACCGCATCGTAGGCGTCCGCTCTGCCCGAGCGGGGCACGAGCCGTGTCGTCACGTGATCGGCCGCTCGGCCACCGGGGCGCTGGCGCAGGTACGTCACCTCCAGGTCACCGTAGACCGTCAGCGCGAGACTGCGTGGTATGGGAGTGGCGGTCATCACGAGCAGGTCGAGGCCCTCCCCCTTCTCCCGCAGGCTGAGGCGCTGGCCCACGCCGAAGCGGTGCTGCTCGTCCACGATGGCAAGGGAGAGCCGGCGGTAGGTGACGCCCGGTTGGATGAGCGCGTGGGTGCCAAGGGCTACGGTGATGGACCCGTCGGAGAATCTCGCGAGCGCCCGTTCACGGTCGGCTGCCGGCGTCGAGCCGGTGAGGAGTGCCCAGGTGACCCCAGCAGCATCGAGTAGCGGACCGACCGCGCGGGCGTACTGCGTTGCCAGCACCTCGGTGGGAGCCATCATCGCGGCCTGTGTGTCCGAGTCGGCACACGCCACGAGCGCGTGGGCGGCGACCGCCGTCTTGCCCGTGCCGACATCGCCGAGGAGCATACGGTTCATCGGATGAGGCGATGCCATGTCGGAAAGCACGGCATCGACCGCGGTGACCTGGTCGTCGGTGAGAGCGAAGGGCACAGCCGCGCGTAGAGCGGCAAGGCGCTCGCCATCGACGACGTGCGCGTGGCCCGGCCGGTCCTCGACGATGCGGTGACGCCGAAGAGCCATCACGAGCTGGACCGTCAGGAGTTCGTCGTACGCGAGCCTGCGCCGCGCCGCGTCGCGCTCCTCGGCCGATGTGGGGAAATGAATCGCCTGAAGGGCGGACGCGAGGGGCACCAAATCATGCCGCGCGCGCAGTCGTGAAGGCAACGGGTCGGGTCGGTCACCGGTTGCGGTGAGCGCCTCGGCCACGAGCCGACGGATCCAGTTGGTGGTGAGACCCTCGGTCGCGCCGTGGACGGGCAGGATGCGCGCGATGTCGGGCCCGGAGCCGTCATCGGGCAGCTTCTCCACGAAGGGGTTCCGCATCTGCTTGAGGCCGTATTCGAGGGTGACGGCCCCTGCGAATGCGACACGCTCACCGGTCCTGAAGCGCTGCGCGATGTACGGCTGATTGAACCAGACGCCGATGAGAGCGCCGGTGCCGTCGACGATCGCCACTTCGGTGATCGTGAGACGTGGGCGGGGCCTCTTGACCTTGATGTCGTGCACGCGGCCAACAACCGTGGCATCCGAGCCCGGGGCGACGGTGCGCAGGTCAGCGGTGTGAGACAGGTCGAGATACCGGAACGGGACGTGCATGACGAGATCGTCGATGGTCTCGATGCCCATGCGTGCGAACGCCTCCGCGCGCCGGGCGTCCACAAGACGCAGCGTTGAGACGGGATCAGCGGCACGGCCGAGCGCCGCAGCGCGCACTGAGACGTCCGGTTGTCCCCCGTCGGTCATTGCATTCGCCTACGGCAGACGATAGAACGCAGCTCCAACAGCCCTGGGGCCTGCGTAGGTGCCGATGACGGCGCCCACCGTGACCATGTGGACGAGTTCGTAGCGGGCGCCCGCGCGATCGATGGCGGCGAGCAGCTCGTCCGCGAGCTCGGGAGCCCGCGAATGGAAGATGGCGAGTGCGACGGGTCCGTCGGCCGACGCGAGGGCGACCTGCGTTGCGATCTCCGCGTACGCCTTCTTCGAACCCTTGAGCTTCTTGAACGGCTCGATGATACCGTCGCTGTTGAACGTGAGCACCGGTTTGATGTTGAGCATGGATGCTGCAAGACCCTGGGCCTTGCCCGCACGCCCGCCCTTCACGAGATAGTGGAGGGTATCGAGCGCGAACAGGAGCTTGCAGTCGTCCACCACGCGCTGCGCCGCACGCTCCACACCGTCGAGGTCGGCGCCGGCAGCACGCGCGTCAAGCGCCGCCGATAGTATAAGCGCCTCGCCCGCCGAGACGATCCGCGTGTTGACCACCCGCACCGGGACCGGCGCCATCTTGGCCGCCATTCGTGCGGATTCGATGGTGCCCGAGAGTGCTTCTGTGAGGTGGATGGAGACGATGCCGGTGCATCCCTGGTCGGCGAGGTCACGATAGACCGCACCGAAGTCGGCCGGCGAGGGCTGTGAGGTCTTGGGAAGGGTGCTGGCACTCCCAAGCATGTCGTAAAAGTCGTCCGGCCTGAGGTCGGTCCAATCCAGATAGGTGTCGTCATCAAAGGTCACCTTGAGCGGTACCATCACGACATCGTTCTCGGCGAACCAGGCAGGGCCGAGGTCGCAGGTGCTGTCGCTGACTATGCCGATACGGCCCATGATTGACCCCTATTCAACAGAGACGATGACCGGATACAGCGGCTGCTCGCCGCGATGTGCTTCGACCTCACAGTCGGGATGCGCGGCTGCCAGCCGTTCGGTGAGCGCAGCCACCTGGGCGTCATCGAGATCCGCACCGGCGAGCACGGTGATGGTCTCGGCACCGTCGATGATGGCCTCGACCGATCGCAGTGTGACGTCGGTGACGTCCGAGCCGGCAACGACGATCTCGTGGTCGACGATGCCGATCACGTCACCGGTCTTGATGCGACCGACTTTGCCCTTGGCGTCCTTGACCGCGGTGGTGATCTCGGCCGTGCGCACGGCAGAGGCTGCCTCAGTCATCGACTCCACGATCGGCTCGAGATCCTCGGAGCCGTCGTAGGCGAGCATGGCGGCGAAGGCCTGCGGCACCGCAGTGGTGGGCACCACTGCGACGGGCCGGTCGGCGACATCGATAACCTGTTGGGCGGCCATGATGATGTTCCGATTGTTGGGCAGCACGACAACGGCGTCGGCGTTCACATGGCCGACCGCCTCCAGGATCTCGGCTGTGGACGGGTTCATGGTCTGGCCGCCGCTCACCACGACATCGACCCCGAGGCTCGTGAGAATGCGCTCCATACCCTCCCCGGCTGCGACCGCGACGAACCCGACCGGCTTCTGGGGGCTCGCGTCACGCCTGAGCCCCTCGGTCCGTTCGACCGTCTGCCGCCGCATGTTGTTGATGTGAACCTCGGAGACCTCGCCCAGACCGGTTGCCCAGGACAGCACCGTTCCCGGCTCGTCGGTGTGCACGTGCACCTTGTACGTTTCCTGGTCGCCGACGACGAGTTCGGACCCGCCGACGCCGGACACATACTCCTCGATGACCGAGCGGTCGGCCTGGGCACCGTGCAGCAGAAACTCGGTGCAGTAGAGGTACTCCCCGTCGTTCCAATCATCTTCCGGTACCACGGTGAGCTGACCTGTCGAGGTGATGAGGTCGTGTTCGCGATACTCGTGCCCCTCGAGCGCGGCGACAAATCCCTCGGCGAGGATGGCAAGCCCGAAGCCCCCGGCATCGACGACGCCGTTCTCCTTGAGCACCGGCAGGAGATCGGGGCCCCTCTTCACCGAGTCGAAGGCGGCCTGGACGACGACGACGAGGAACTCCTCGAGTGGTACTCCGGCGGTGACCGCGGCGCGCGCCGCTGCCGCAGAGTCCTTCAAGACGGTCAGCATGGTACCCTCGACCGGTTTGCGGACAGCCTGGAAGGCGACGGTCGTGCTGCTCTCGAGTGCGGCCGCGACCACCTCGGGGGTGAGCTCGGTGGCCGAACCCGCGACGTCACAGAGACCACGGAGCATCTGGCTCAGAATCACACCCGAATTCCCGCGTGCCCCCATGAGCGATCCATGCGTGATCGACTGGCAGATCTGCGCGAGCGTTGCGTCGTGTGAGAGCCGTGCGAGATCCTGCTCGACCGCGTCGAGCGTGAGCGACATGTTGGTGCCGGTGTCGCCATCAGGGACCGGGAAGACATTGAGGCGGTTGACCTCCTCGATCCGGTCCTTGAGCGCCCCGGCGGCGGCCGAGAAGAGCGTCACCGCATCGTGTTGAGGCCGCGCGCTCATGAGTGGTCCGGCTTCTTGCGGACCTTGATCCCCTGCACGTGGACGTTGACATCAGCGACCTGGACGTCCGCGTCATGGGTCATCGCGTAGCGCACCCGATCGGAGAGATTCCGCGAGACTTGCGTCAGGTTGATCCCGTGCTCGATCACGACGTACAGGTCCACGACGACGCTCCGCTCATCACGGTTCGTGATGACGATGCCTTTCCGCAGCTTGTCGCGCGACAGCAGCTGAGCGACACCGTCACGCAGTGACGGGCTTGCCATGCCGACGATGCCGTAGCATTCGAGCGCGACGTAGCCCGCGATGTCCTGCAGCACTACGTTTGCGATGGTCACGGTTCCCCGCGGCTCGTCTGCCATGCCGCCCTCCTTCATGGTCTCACGCGCGATCGGCGGGCGCGTGATGGCGTGAGACGTAGTATAGCCGATGCAGAACCGTGCGCACGTCACGGTCAGCGCTCTGGTACGGGATCGCTGTGCCCACCTCCCGCAGACGGTGACCGAGGGGCACACGACCTTCGGGCGCGCTCAATCCTGCTCGCGCGCTTTGCCCTGTGGCGGACCGTGTGCTACCATCGCTCCGCTCTTGCCGACACCGGCGGCGCTGCCGCCTCAACGATTCGAAGGACGGAATACGATGTCGAAGGTGTGCAGCGTCTGCGGGAAGCATCCGACGGCGGGACGCAACGTGAGCCACTCCCACCGTGTCACGAACCGGATGTTCTACCCGAACATCCAGAAGGTGTCCGTGGTGGTCGACGGCTCGGTCAAGAAGATGAACGTGTGCACCAAGTGCATGAAGGCGGGCAAGGTGACGCGCGGCTGATAGCCGCCACTACTCGCGCGGCCCGGGGACCCGGCCCGACCCATCACGCAGGATGTCGCGCAGTGCGTCGACGACGGCGGGGTCGAACTGGGTCCCCGCTTTGTCCGTCAGCTCGCGCAGTGAGTCGCGGGTGTTGAGCGCCGGCCGATAGGGTCGCTCGGACGTCATGGCCACGAACGCGTCGGCGACGGCGAGTATGCGTGCCTCAAGCGGGATCGCCTCGCCCGCGAGTCCTCCGACGTACCCGTGCCCGTCGTACCACTCGTGATGATGGTAGACAATGGGCACCACACGCCTGAGCGCGGGCGCCTCGGAGAGGATCTCCGCTGCCACCTGCGGATGCATCTTGAGCAGTGCACGCTCGACCGTGGTGAGCGTGCGATCGCTGTGGGTCACACCCTCCCCGACCGCCGCCATCCCTATGTCGTGCAAGAGGGCTGCGATTCTGAGCGCCTCCTGCTGCTCGGGCGGCAGATCGAACAAGCGCCCCAAGGCGTCAGCGCACTCGAGAACGCGATCCGTGCCCCCGCGCGAGTACGGGTCTTTGGTCTCGAGCGCCAGAGCAAGCGCCTTGAGGGTGTCGAAGTAGAGTTCTCGCGACGCCGCCACAGCGCGTGCGTTGCGCAGGGCCGTGGCTGTCTGCTTGCCGAGCATCTCCACCGCAGCAAGATGCGAGTCGCTGAAGCGTGCGGGAAATGACCGGCTGCCGACATTGAGGACGCCGAGCGTGCCATCGCCGTCCGCTATGGGGACCGAGACCGCCGACCGGATCCCGTGTCGCCGGGCGGCCGGAGTCCGCGCGGGCAGGTCCTCGATGAGCAGTGGCTGGCCGGAGGTGAGCACCCAACCCGCAATCCCCTCCCCCTCTCCGAGCGACGTGGACCGCACGACCTCGTCCGGGAGTCCGCGGCTGATGGTGATCGCGAGTCGGTCGGTCTCGGGGTCGAGCAGCATCACGCTTCCGGTCGCCGCGCCCGTCATCTCCATCGCGCGTGTCAGCGCGGTCTCAAGCACCTCGTCGGGATCCAGAAGCCGGCTGAGGTCGCGCGCGACATCCACCATCATCTCGGCAGCTCGAAGTTCCGCATGCGCGACGTGGAGTGCGAGCGCGCCTGCGAGTGGAGCCCGCAGGGGGGCCGTGGCCTCCGGCAGACCGTCGGGATCCGGACGATCGGCAGCACGCAGGTCGACTGCGGCTACACCACGCGCGTCGCCCGCGACGATCGGAATGGTGAAGCGCCAGAGCCCTGCCGCGGCGGCCGCCGTGCGAAGGCGCGCGATCTCCTCGAAGTGCGCTGCGCCTGCAACCGCCGTTAGGGCGAGGATGTCAGCCGACTCGAGCTGCACAGGCTGCGGGGATGGCGGCATGCTCCCCTGCGCGGCCACCTGCCTGAGCGTCCCCGACGACTCGTCGGCAAGCCAGAGCGACGCTCCAACGGGCTCGGCGATGTGCCGGACGGCATCGAGGAGCGTGTGCAGGACGACCGACGGCTGGAGTGATGCGGGGAGCCGCACCGCCGGCGTGCGTGCGGGAGCGGGCGCCGACGGCGCGGATGTCGGTGAACGGTCAAGGGTACCGTCCGCGTCCGTTTCGGCGACCACGGCCGCATCTGCAGCGGTACCGGCGACCGGGTCGTCAGCGAAGGTGCGACCCTCGTGGTGCGCTGTCGCAGTCACGCTGGGCTCGAGCGCGTGTGCTGTGTGCATGAGTGTGAGCAGGCGGAACAGGCCGAAAACGGCGACGAAGACCCCGAGGCCGCAGACCGGCACGCTCTGCCCTGCAGCGGCGATCACAGCGACCGCCATCCCGATAGCGGTCACCGCCCACCACAGCCGAACGACACGCAGGCGCTCCCTCACGCGGCTCCTCCCACGCCGACAGTGTGCGACGGCAGCGCGTCACACATACCGATTATCGGACTTGTCGGCCCGGTTCTCTACCCCACGGGTCATCGAGGGTGCGAAGCGCCATCACGACCGCCGTCCCCGCATGGACGGTGACGGTCTGCGACGGTTGCACGACAACGTTGCTCACGCCGAGTGAGGAGTGCGCGGGAAGCGACGTCCGGCGCAACGGGTAGCGAAACCCCTTGGCGCTCACCACCGTGTCCGGCTCGAACGCGATGATCGAGACCACGGTGTCGGCCGCGAGATGCAGCGTGACGCGGGCGTTGTCCGAGGCGGCCAGTGCGTACGCGGTCATGCCAGGCTCAACTGCCACGGCACCCAGGTCGGCGGCCCGGATCAAGGTACCCAGGGCGGCGACAGTGTGGTCGAGCCTGCCGCTGAAGGCGGCGGTAAGCGTGACGGAGGGGGCACCCATCCCGCGGACGTGGTCGATGGCGAGGTCGAGGTCGGTGGCGTCCTTCTCGGAGGGAAACCGCACGACGAGGGTGCCGGCGGCAGCCACGGATTCGAGCGCGACCGGATCGGCCGAATCGAAGTCGCCCAGGGAGATGTCGGGACGTCGCCCCGCCGAGAGGCAGACATCGAGTCCGCCGTCGGCTGCAAGCACGGTACCGGCCGCCGTGATGAGCGCACGGTAGAACGGGGCTGCGTCGGGTGCGGGGCATGCCCCGACCACGAGGACGCCGGAAGGTGTGGTCACGACGGTCGACCCGCGAACAGGCGCCGCAGCTGGGGCAGGACGACCGCGGCGATCATGCCGCATCCCACCGCGGAGACGAGGACGAACGAGTTGTAGACGAGGGAGTAGATCAGTGGCGCCTGCCCCGCCTCGACAGCGTAGCTGGAGAAGAACACGAGACCGGAGACCACGTGCGAGACATACCGCCCGAGTGCGCCCACTGCGACACCGGGCACGAGCGCGGTCCACAGTGCGCGGCCACCGTCGCCCTCGGCGGAGAGCCGATGCCAGCGGCGGGACGTCAGACCGGCAAGGCCGACCAGGGCGAAGGCGAGCGGGTAGTCGAGGATCCACTGCGCAGGATGCAGGGGTGGGTACGGTTTGATGAGGAAGTCCACCACACCGTAGAGCGCGCCGGCGCTCAGTCCGACAGTCGGACCGCGCAACACGGCGAGCACGATGAGCGGCGTCATCGTGAGTGCGTAGCTGCCTCCCTGGGGGAGCTGCCAGACCGCCACCAGCTGCAGGACTGCTGCAAGAGCGATGGTGAGGCCGATCTCCGCCGCGGCCCGCGTGCGTCCAATCGTGGTCATGAGCATCCCCTGCCCGCGCGCGAAGCGCGCACATCGGACGGGAGCACGGGGGCTGAGGGACAAAGACCCGTCACGGTCTCTGTCTTCCGTGTTGCTGGTCCGCATTACCGGCCCAGTCCTTCGGTCGCGACACGGGTGTCGCCTCTCAGCCGCTCAAGAGCAGCTCCCGAAACGGTCAGTACACGAACTCCGCCGAGTGTGCCGGCGGACACGCCGATACTACTGCATCTGCCTGAGATACGGGTAAGGGTTCACGGCCGCGCCACCGTTGGGGTGTATCTCGAAGTGGAGATGTGGCGCGCTCGCCGATGCGTTGCCGGTGCTGCCGACGTACCCGATCACCTGGCCCGCGCGGACGCGGCCCGAGGTGACGGCGTAGCTGTCGAGATGCGCGTAGTAGAACGCCCAGCCGTTGTCGGCGGTGAGCCAGATGGTCTTACCTCCGAGGGCGTTGTACTTGCTGCGTACGGTGCCCGAAAGCACTGCCACGCACGGCGTCCCGTTGGCCGCCATGATATCGGTGCCCTTGTGGGTGCGACCGCCGGAGCGTGCTGCACCCCACGTGTCGTTGTAGTAGTTGGGACCCGCCACGGGGAAGACCATACCGTTGGGACCGGCCTTGGCCGTGGTGGTGCCGGTCTTGGCCTTCTCGGCGGCGATTGCGGCGTCGAGCTTCTTCTTGAGCTCCGTGTACTTGGCCTGCTGCGCCTTGAGCTGGGACTCGATGCGTTCGGCTTCCTTCTTTAGTGCCGCAGCCTCGTTGGCCTGCTCCTCCTTGAGGGCGTCGAGCCGACCGCGCCGCTCCTGAAGCTCGGCTTGCAGACGCTCCACCTCGGCGATCGTAACGGCATCCTGGCGGCCGACGCGCTGAACGTACTCGAGGCGCAGGAGCATATCGTCGAAGTCGTCGCTCGAGAGCAGGATGCCGAGGTAGTCGGCGCCGCCCGCGCGATACATCTCCGCGGCACGTTCAGACAACCGCCCGTTCGCCCCAGCAAGCTCGGCTTGGGTAACTTCGATCTCCTGGTCGACCTTCGCGAGTTCGGCCCGCGTCTGGTCGAGTGCCCAGTAGGCGTCGGAATACGCGTTACCTGCACGTTCGACCTGGTTCTGGAGATCCTTGATCTGTGCCTGAAGCTTCTGCACCTCGGACTGTGCAGCAAATGCCGCGGAAGAGAGAGCGAGCGAGAGTATGAGAGTCAGGCCGAGGAGGATACGCATGCGACGTGAGCGCACGGGAACTCCTGTTCTTTTGGTCATTCGGTACCGTGACATTCTACACGAATCAGTGTCACTCGGCAGCGTGGGTGGTTCCGATGGCACGGTAGATCGCGCGCGCGACGCGATCCGCCCAGGCAGGATCGGTCATCCGCATGAGGTCGGCGTCCGCGGTGATGTCTCCCACGCTCACACGGACCGCGCGGCCGCGGAACCCCGTCAGTACGCTGTCCGTAGTCTCGGCAGGCTCGCGCACCAGGATTCCCGGCAGACGCGCAGCGCGGGTGATCTCGGCGGCAAGCTCCCGGGATGCCTCGAAGGCTGCGGGTTCCGTGCCTGCCTGCTGCCGACGGTGGACCACAAGACCCGGTTCGCCGGTCCTGCTGACGTCGAGTCCGACCAGGAGGGTGGCGCCGGAGGCGGTTGCAACCTCGAGTCTGCGCGCGGGTGCGGGCGCCGTCTCGGTTGCCGAGCGGGTGACGATGACCTCGGCCCCCGCGGCCTGGAGCAGTGCAGCCAGACGCCGGGCGACATCGAGGGCCGGGTCCACCGCGTCCGTGGACGCAACCGGAGACGGGTCCAGCGCCACGGAGAGGCCGCTCAGGTCGTAGGGCAGAAGCAGGTCGTCGGAGACCTCACCGCCGGCGACCGACAGCCGGACAGTGTCACCCACGTTGACCGCTGACCCCGGCGAGGGGAACATCTCGAGAACGATCCCCGCGCTCGCCTCGGCCGAGACGCCCACCACTGACACCGCGAGTCCGCGGGTCGTGAGCTCCGCACGCGCCTCGTCAACGTCGCGGCCCACCATGTCGGGCAGAAGCACGGTCTGCGGCCCCGCCGAGAGCACGATCGTCACGGCGGTGCCCCGACGGACGGGAGTGCCGGGTTCGGGGTCCTGGGAGAGCACGAGCCCCGCCGCCAGTTCCGCCGAGACGCGCGTCCCGGCGACGTCGACGGTGAGGGACGATACCTCAAGCGCTCGCTGGGCCACCTCGATGGGCAGTCCGGTGACCTCGGGGACCTCGACGAGACGCGAGTCCGTATAGAGGATGCCGGCGGCGATCGCCCCGCCGATGAGAACGACGATGACGACGCCTGCGATGATCGCCGAGCGGGGCACGAGGGATCGTCTGCGCGTTGAGGATGGCATGCGCCGCAGTATAGCAGCCGCCCCTCGCTTGCCGAAGGCGTGCGCCGTCGGTATCCTGCAAGGCCGCACCCCGATCGACCCGGAGGACCGATGCCTGCATACGACTACCGCTGCCCGGCATGTGATACACGCTTCGAGGTCACGCGCCCGTTCGGCGATGGATCCGCGACGCCGTGTCCCGACTGTGGGGCAGAGGCGAAGCGGGTCTTCACCCCCGTGGGCGTGGTCTTCAAGGGGAGCGGTTTCCACAACACCGACTATCGGCCTCGGCCAGCAGCCGAGACGGGATCCGGCCAGACAGCCGAGAAGAAGCCCGCCGACACGTGTCCTGCATCAGGTTCCGGGAGCGCGTGTGCTACGTGCCCCGCAGCGGAGTAGCCGCGCGCCTAGTCCATCCGCACCCAGAACTTCTCCGCCCCGGTGCGGTGTACGGTCTCGACGAAACGCACCGTGCCGGTCTTGTTCTCCATGGTCACCGAGTGCGTACGTGATCCCTGACCGAAGTACTTCACGCCGCGGAGCATCTCGCCGTCGGTGACGCCGGTGGCGATGAACGCAGCCTCGTCGGTGTTGACGAGGCAGTCCATGTCCAGGACGCCGTCGAGGTCACAGTTCGCCATCGTCTCGGCGCGCGCGCGCTCCTCGGCGCTCCTGAAGGAGAAGCGGCCCATGAAGCATCCGCCGATGCATCGCATCGCAGCTGCCGCTAAGACGCCCTCCGGCGCTCCGCCCGCACCCATGTAGAGGTGGATGCCCGTACCCTCGATCGCAGTCGCCACTGCGCCGAACACGTCGCCATCGCTGATCAGGCGGATGCGTGCTCCGGCGGCACGGACTTCGGTAATGAGGTCTGTGTGCCGGTCGCGCTCGAGGATGCACACCACGAGGTCCTCGACGGGCCGCTTAAGCGCCCGCGCGACGTTGCGGACGTTCTCGGTGGGGCTCGCATCGATGTGGATGGCGTCGGCCGCAGAGGGACCCGTGGCGATCTTCCACATGTAGGTATCAGGAGCGTTCAGGAGCGTTCCCTTGGGGCCGTAGGCGAGCACCGCAAGCGAGTTGGGCTGGCCGTAGGCGGTGAGGTTCGTTCCCTCGAGCGGGTCGACCGCGATGTCGATCGGGGTGCCGCCGGTGCCCACCTTCTCGCCGATGAAGAGCATCGGGGCCTCGTCCCGCTCGCCCTCACCGATCACGATCTCGCCGTCGATGTCGATCTGATCGAACGCGGTGCGCATGGCCTCGACGGCGGCCCGGTCGGCTGCCATCTTGTCCCCCCTGCCCATCCACCGTCCTGCAGCGAGCGCCGCGGCCTCGGTGACCTCGAGCATCTGGACGATCCTGGTCTGGTGCATGGGTCCTCCCTCGGTGTAGAGCGGTTCTCACTCCTTCGCCCGCTGCAGCACAGCGACAAAGTGCCCATCGGGCCCATCTGCGAGCGGCCACGACTGGAAGCAGCCGTCGGCGCCCACGAAGCGTTGCCATTCCTGCGGAACGAGATCGTGAACCGGCGCACGTGTGAAAGCCGCTCCTGTGTCACTACCCAGAAAGCTCCGAACGACCCCATCGTTCTCGGATGGCGCGACACTACAGGTAGAGTACACCAAGCGCCCTCCGGGCTTGACCGCGTCCGCCACCGACAACAGCAGGTCAGCCTGGACGACGGCCATCCGTGAGGGTGCATCCGCGTCAATGCGCCATCGCTTCTCCGGATACCGGCGCAGCGTCCCGAGTCCGGTGCAGGGCGCGTCGAGGAGCACCGTGTCGTAGGTCTGCGCGTCGAGGCCGGACACTCCCCTGCCTACCTCGGCGGTCACCACGCGCACGCCGGGCACACCCGAGCCGTCGAGACGTTCGCGAAGGCGTGCCGTCTTGCCCGGATGGACGTCGACCGCGGTGATCGCTGCCGGACCTCCTGCTCTGACCGCGAGACTCTGAAGTGCGACGGTCTTGTTGCCCCGCCCCGCACCGACATCCGCGATCAGGTGGTCGGGCTGTGGAGCGCAGGCGATCGGAGCCATCTGCGCGCCTGCATCCATGGAGAACCACCCGGTCTGCGCGATCCGGAATGCAGCTCCGGGCGCGCCGAGCCGGAGACAGTCGGGGTCGGGTGGTGACGCCATTGGCGCTGAAGGCGCCAGTACCTCGAGTGTCTTCTCCACCGGTGCCTGGAAGGGATCCAATCGGATGAACATCGGGGCGTGCTCAAGGCCTGCGTACAGGACGTCCCGCCCCAGATCCTCCCCCGCTGCCTCCAATACGAGGTCGACGATCCAGCGGGGATGCGCGGTGACCCGTGCAAGGGCATCGCGGTCGACTGCGGGGTCTCCCCAGGGGAAGGAGGCTGCGTCCTCTACGACACGCCGCATGACGGCGTTGGCGAGCCCGGAGGCCTGGGGCCGGATGGCGCGCACGGCGTCGACGGCCTCGGTCACGAGCGCATATCCGGGCGTTCGGGAGAAGATCGCCTCATAAGCAGCGACGCGCAGCACATCCCGTACACGCGGCTCGAGGGCGCGCCGCGCATGACGGTCGATCGCCTCGTCGAGCACTCCCTCGGCGCTGAGCACGCCGTACGTCAGGCGAGTGGCCAGCGCTGCGTCCGCTTCGCTGAGTCCGGCGGAGTCGCGCATCTGCTCCACGACGGCGCCTGAGAACGCCCGGTCACGACGCACGCGTGCGAGTGCGGCGAGGGCAACACGACGGGCGGGTGCCGTCATCGGGTACACCGCCAGCAGACATCCTCGTTGAGCCGGGCTCCCCGTGCCCACTCGGCACCGGGCATGTCGGCCTTTCCTGCCGGGCGCACACGATCGAGCGTGAGCGCGCCGTCGGCGAAGCCGAGCGCAGGCGCACCGTCGGCGAGACAGACTGCGCCGGGTGCCACCGACACTTCAGTGGGCGATGCCCGCACCACCGTCACTTCGCGGTCGCCGAGACAGGCACGTGCGGGAGCGCGTCGTGTGGCGGCGCGTACGCGAAGGAGCGCCTCCGCGACGGGAAGGTCCGGCAGCAGCGCGACATCATCCTTCGTCACCTTCGGGGCGTAGGTGGCATGGTCGGGGTCCTGAGCCGTCCAACGGGCATCGCGCGTCTCGATGAGCGCGAGTGCGTCGAGAAGCGCGTCGGCGCCGAGTTGCGCGAGATCGGTCTCGATCTCGTCGGCATAGCGGCCAGCGATCGCCAGCTCGCGCTGACAGAGGTACGGGCCGGTGTCGAGGCCCTCCTCCATCAGCATGATGCTGACGCCGGTCTGTTGATCGCCCGCGAGTATCGCCCTCTGGATCGGTGCGGCGCCGCGGTACGCGGGCAGAAGCGACGCATGGACGTTGATGCACCCGAACGGTGCGACACGAAGCGTCTCGGCAGGCAACAACATGCCGAACGCCGCGACACAGATGACATCGGGCCTGACCGACGCGATCGTCTCGGTCGCTTCACCGCGCAGGGTTGGGGGCTGGAAGACATCGAGCCCGGCGGCCTGGGCGGCGATCTTCACGTCAGTGGGTCGGGGCGCACCCCCACGTCCGCCCGCCCTGTCGGGCCGCGTCACGACCAGCGCCACGTCGTGGTGCGAGATGAGCGCCCGCAGCGAGGGGACCGCGAAGGCAGGAGTGCCCATGAACACGACACGCACCCGCGCTCGCCCCCTCGCGATCGGCTCAGAGGCGGTTGGCCTCGTTGTACGCCCTGATGACGGACTTCTTCATGTCGGCCGGGCAGCGGTCGAGGATGAGGATGCCGTCGAGGTGGTCGATCTCGTGCTGCAACACGCGTGCGAGGAGGTCCTCGGCCTCGATCACGATGTCGTTGCCCTCGATGGTCTGGCCGGCGCACACGATACGCGTGCTCCGCTCGATCGGGATGGTGATACCGGGGACCGAGAGGCAGCCCTCGTCCTCACAAGCGGTCTCGCCGCTGAACTCGGTGATGATCGGGTTGCACAGTGCTGCGAGATTGTCGTCGATGTCGAACACGATGACGCGCTTGTCCACACCCACCTGTGGCGCGGCAAGCCCGATACCGCTCTCCTCGTACATCGTCTCGGCCATCATGCGCACCAGGTCTCGGAGCCCTGCATCCTGCGAGGGGTCGATCTCGTGGGCGCGGGCCTTGAGTATGGGGTTCGGGTGGTGCAGGACGTTCATGGTAGCCTATCCAATCTGGTCGGTCGTGCGGAAGCGTTCCCATTCTACACCGCGATTCAGAGCATGCCGACGGGGTCCACGTCGACGATTCGCGTCACTCCGGCCGGCACGTGCGAGTCTTCGAGCAGCCGAGCAATCTGCGGACCAACCGCCGCACCCGTCGGTGCCTTCACCAGGAGATGCCATCTCCAGCGGTCTTTGATGCGACTGATCGGCGCCGCTGAGGGTCCGACCACATCCCAGTTCTCAGGACACCCGCCACGGATCGCCGCCGCGGACTCTTCGGCGACCCTGCGGACCGCCGCTGCGTCGCTACCGGTCACCAGGATGTTCACGAGCCGGGCGAAGGGCGGGAAGCGAAGCGCCTCGCGGTCGGCGCGTTCGGGCGTGTAGAGCAGCCCGCTGTCGCGTGCCGCCAGGGCACGTACTGCCGGATGGTCCGGCCAGTACGTCTGAACGATGACGCGGCCGCCCCGTGGCCCCCTCCCCGCCCGGCCGGCGACCTGCTCGAGAAGCTGGAACGTTCGCTCGGCAGCTCTGAAGTCGGGGACGTGCATGCTGGTATCGGCGTTGAGCACGCCCACGAGTGTCACGTCAGGATAGTCGAGTCCCTTGGCGATCATCTGCGTGCCCAGAAGCACGCCGGTGCTGAGCGACTCGAATCGCAGGAGAGCGCGCTCGTGCCCACCCTTGCGTGCGGTCGTGTCGGCGTCCATCCGGACCACGGGCACGTTCGGCATGAGCTGGGCCAGATCGGCCTCCGCACGCTGCGTCCCCGCACCGAAGCGCCGCAGGTACGCGCTGCCGCACCGCGGGCACGTGGGGGGCACGGGCTCGGAGTACCCACAGTGGTGACACTGGAGGCGTCCGGTGGTCTCGTGGTAGGTCAGCGACACACTGCACGAACTGCAGCCGGGAACGAAGCCACACTCCCGACAGAGCAGGAACGACGCATACCCACGTCGGTTGAGGAACAGCACCGCCTTCTCGCCTCGCTCGGCGACTCCGGCCAGCGCTGTCTGGAGCGACCGGGAGTACATCGACCGATGGCCGGCAGAGAACTCGGCCGTCATGTCGACGATCTCCACGGCGGGATCCGCCCCACCGCCGACGCGGTGGGTGAGCCGGAGCCGGCGGTAGGCTCCCGTCTCGGCATGGACGATCGACTCGAGGCTGGGCGTGGCCGATCCAAGAACGAGCGCTGCACTGCGGGCGGCGCAGAGGCGCTCGGCCACTTCGCGGGCGTGGTAGCGGGGCGACTGCCCCTGCTTGTACGAGGACTCGTGCTCTTCGTCGATGACCACGAGGCGCAGGTCGCGAACCGGAGCGAAGAGCGCGGAACGTGCGCCGACGATGACACGCACCCTGCCCTCGAGCGCAAGCTGCCACTGGTCGAACCGCTCCCCCGCCGAGAGGCGGCTGTGGATCACGGCCACGTCGTCGCCGAGCCGGGTCCGGAAGCGCCCGACCGTCTGGGGCGTGAGCGAGATTTCCGGCACGAGGACGATCGCGGATCCGCCGTCGCGTATGACCCGCTCGATGGCCGCAAGGTAGACCTCCGTCTTACCCGAGCCCGTGACGCCGTCGAGGAGCACCGTGCCGCCGCCGGCTGCCACGGCCTCGCCGATGGCCGAGACGGCCGCTGCTTGCTCGGCAGTGTGCGGATGCCGCGGTGCGGAGGCCGACGCCGATTCGGGTCGCCGGTAGAGGCGCCGGTCGTGACTGTCGACGACACCGGACTTGACGAGCGCGCGGACAGCCGCTCCGGCGCCCGGGATGTCGGCGCCGAGCTCGCTCAGGGCCACAGGTCCCGCGGCAAGCGCTTCGAGGACCGCCCGCTGGACGGAGGCGTTACCCCGCGGCGTGTAGCCCTCTGCGGCCGCCGTACGCGAGATGAGACGCACGGACGCCGGCGCAATCTGCCTGCCCTCGTAGACCCAATCACCGTTGTCTGTGTGGACGACGCGTGGAGCGCCCCCGGGGGGAAGAAAGAGCTTGAGCGACTCCGAGAGCGGCGCCACGTACTCGGTAGCCACCCACTGTGCAAGCGACAGGGCACGCTCGTCGAAGATGGGTACACCAAGAACGGCGTCGATCTCTCTGAGCACACCGGGGTGCGACGTCTCGCCGCTGATTCCCACCACGTACCCGACGCACCGGCGTGGCCCGAGCGGCACCGCGACGGGGCACCCCAGCGCCACGGACTCTGTCAGGCGCTCCGGAACGAGGTAGTCGAAGGGCTCCGTGAGCGCGCGCGCGGGCACGTCGACCACGACTGCGGCTATGCGGGGTGCGGTGTTCATACCTGCAGCATACCGAAGGCCACCGACATCGCCGCCGGTGGCCCTCGGTCTGAGCGAAGCTCGGCCTACTCGACGGCCGTGCGCAGTTCGTCCACCCGGTTCGTGCGCTCCCATGTGAAGTCGCGGTCATCGCGCCCGAAGTGGCCGTAGGCGGCCGTCTTGCGGTAGATGGGACGCCGCAAGTCGAGATCCCGGATGATGGCGCCGGGCCTGAGGTCGAAGACTTCCTTGACGGCCGCCTCGATGCGTTCGCGAGCGACGGTCTCGGTGCCGAACGTCTCGACGAGAATCGAAAGTGGGTGCGCCACGCCTATGGCGTAGGCGAGCTCGATCTCGCAGCGCGCGGCGAGTCCGGCGGCGACGACGTTCTTCGCGACCCAGCGGGCAGCATAGGCTGCCGAGCGGTCGACCTTCGTGCAGTCCTTGCCCGAGAACGCACCGCCCCCGTGACGGCCCATGCCGCCGTAGGTGTCGACGATGATCTTGCGACCGGTGAGACCGCTGTCGCCCATGGGGCCACCGATCACGAAGCGACCGGTGGGATTGACGTACACCTCGGCGTCCCGCCACTCGATGTCCTCGAGCGCGAACACCGGCTCGATGATGTGCTCGATGAAGTCGGGCTTCATGAGCGCCTCGATGTCAACGCCGTCGGCGTGCTGTGATGAGATGAGGATCTTGTCCACGGCCACGGGCTTGCCGTCCACATAGCGCACGGTCACCTGCGTCTTGCCGTCGGGTCGCAGGTAGTCGAGGACGTCGGCCTTCCGCACGGCCGTGAGTCTCTCGGCAAGGCGGTGAGCCAGGTAGATCGGCATCGGCATGAGATGCTTCGTCTCGTTGCAGGCGTACCCGAACATCATGCCCTGGTCTCCTGCGCCGATGAGATCGAGGGGGTCCTGCTCCCCGCGTTTGACCTCGTAGGCCTCGTCCACACCCATGGCGATGTCGGGGCTCTGCTCGTGGATCGCGGTGAGTACGCCGCACGTCTCGTAGTCGAACCCGAACTTCGCTCGGGTATACCCGATGTCCTTGACCGTGTCGCGGACGATCGCGGGGATGTCCACGTAGGCGTGTGTGCGCACTTCACCGGCGACGACGATCAGACCCGTGGTGGTGAGCGTCTCGCAGGCGACGCGGACGTAATCGGGCGACGCCTTGGAGCCCTTGTCTGTCTCGTAGCCCTCAGCGGCCAACTCAGCTTCTCGTTCGATGATCGCATCGAGCACGGCGTCCGAGATCTGGTCGCACATCTTGTCGGGGTGGCCTTCGGTCACCGACTCCGACGTGAACAGGTACTCTCGCTCTGACATCGAGCCTCCTTCCTTCCTACGCGCCCGCCCGTCGGGCATCTGTGGCCGACACCCGGGCATACAAAACGTCCCCTGCCCGGGCAGACAAGGGACGTAGACGGTGGCACGCGTGTGCCGCGCTCTTCCCTCATCTTCCAGACGTTGCCGTCTGCCGCAATGTGGCACCGTGCGCCGCTTTCGCGTCGGTTGCCGGGGCGTCGTCGGGTGCGGTCCCTCGACCCTCTGCAGCGCTTACGCGCTGCCTCGTGATGAGAACGTCTGTGACAGTAGCACGGGCCGTGCCGACTGCCAACCCACGTGCCGAGCCGCTATAGTGGACGGGTCCAACGACTCTCGGGAGCGCTTGATGAAGTACCTGAACCTGCTTAACCGCGTAGTGCTCTACATCGAAGGTGCGGTCACCGTCCTACTGGTGGTGCTCGCAGCCCTCGGCGTAGTCGATATCGTGCTGAAGATGCTCGAAGTGACTCGCGCCGACGGCTTCATGACGCCGGAGGGGATCACGCGCACCATCGACACCGTGCTCGTGGTCTTCATCGTCATCGAGTTGATCCGCATCGCCGTGTCATACATGCAGCACAAGAACGTCATCGGCACGGTTCTCGAAGCCGGTCTTGTTGCCGTCGTCCGAAAGCTCGTCATATTCGAGAGCGGCCCCGACATGCTCGAGAAGGCCGCGGCTCTCTCCGTCCTGATCCTTGCGGTCGGCATAACGTGGTACCTGCTCAACCGCGGCCTTCCGCAGGAGTCCGAGCCGAAGGGCTCCGAGTGAACACGCACGAGAGGAGTCACGTGCCAGATCAGGTACGCGTGAGATTCGCGCCCAGCCCGACCGGGGCTCTGCATATCGGAGGCGCTCGCACCGCGATCTACAACTGGGCGTTCGCCCGACACGCGGGGGGCGTCTTCGTGCTGCGCATCGACGACACCGACGCGGAGCGCTCAACAGAGGAGAACACCGGCCAGATCTTCCGCTCGTTGCGCTGGCTGGGCCTTGACTGGGATGAAGGCCCGGAGGCGGGTGGCGACCACGGACCGTACTTCCAGACCCAGCGCGCCGACCGCCACTCCGCCGCCCTGGAGCTGATGAAGGCGAACGGCACGGCGTACCCATGCTTCTGCAGCGCCGAAGATCTCGAAGCCAAGCGCGCCGCAGCCCGGGTCGGCGCCGGGTCCGCCGGCTACGACCGGACCTGTCGCGGTATCGACCCCGCAACTGCACGCGCGCGCTGTAGCGCAGGCGAGCCACACGTGTGGCGCCTTGCGGTGCCCGAGGACCGCGGCGACATCGTCGTCGACGATGCCGTGCGCGGCGAGACCGTCTTCCCGGCCTCGGCGATGGACGATTTCGTCCTCGTGCGCAGCGACGGCACCCCGACGTACAACTTCGCGACCGTCGTCGACGATGCCGACATGGACATCACCCACGTCATCCGAGGCGACGACCA
>JAFGUS010000039.1 GCA_016938395.1 Coriobacteriia bacterium
GATGGACTATCGTGGCATATACACCCCGTCGGATCAGCGTTCGCGCCCCTGGCGGGGTCAGTCTTTTTGTGGGACTCGTGAGGGCGCTCCGTGCGCCCCGTCACTGCTGCGAGCACACATATTCTTCGACGCGCAGAACCTCTTCCACTCGGTCAAGACGGCGTACGGGTATCGCTACCCCAACTACGATCCGGTCGCTCTCGCGACCCTCGCATGCCACCGCCTCAGCCTGAGGTGCGACGGCGTCCACTTCTACACCGGCATCCATGACGCACGCGTGAGCCCGTTCTGGCACGCGTTCTGGACGCGGAAGCTCCAGGTGCTGGGCACCCGAGGCGTGCACGTGTTCTCCCGCCGCCTCGCCTACGCCACTGAGACTGTTGCCCTCCCCGATGGGGTGCCCACCGCGGTGCGTGTGGCCCGCGAGAAGGGCATCGACGTGCGCATCGCGCTCGACATGGTCCGTCTTGCTCGCGAGGAGTCCTACGACGTTGCAGTGCTCTTCAGCAGCGACCAGGACCTGAGCGAGGCCATCTCGGAGATCCACCGGATTCGCACAGACACGAGCCGTTGGATCAAGGTCTACTCGGCGTACCCCGTCGCCGACGACGGAACGCACGCGCCGGCGGTCAAGGGCGCCGCACCCCTTCCTATCACCCGCGCGGAGTACGAGTGCTGCATCGATCCACTCGACTACCGGGGTGCACGGTGAAAGAGCCCACCCCCTAACCTTGGGTACATCCTCCCTGTCCGGCTTTCGCTCTCAAGGAGGGCTCGCGATGGGTTGTTGTCTGGGTGCCGTGCTTCTTGCAGGCGCGCCGCGCCTTGCGCTGGTCCTGTGGTGGTTCTTCGACCCCGCGCGCGTTGAGGGCGCGTTCAACTGGACCACCGTCATCGGTGGCTGGACGGTTCCCGCATGGCTGTGGGCCGTGCTCGGCTTCATGTTCCTGCCGTGGGTGACCGTGGCGCTCGTGTTCGTCGCACCGGGCGGCGTGGCAGGGTTCGACTGGGCGATACTCGTCATCGCGCTGCTGTTCGACCTCGGCGCTGTCGGCGGCGGGCGCGAGGCCCAACGCCGGAGGACGTGATCGCTACGGCGCAAGCCCCGGCGGTTCGGGCAGCTCCCCGCTGTACGTGCCGATGATCACGAGCGTCCCGGCGGTGGCCTGCACCGGATAGGACTCGGCCACCGGCCCCTCGAACCACGCCTCCACCACCGTGCCCACCGTGATGTCCGCGATCTCGGCGGCTGCCGTGGAGCCGTCGGCCGCACGCGCGAGGAGCTCGGTGTCGCCGTTCACGGTCACCTGCGCGGCGTCGTAGCCCGCCTGCGCGCCGATGGCCGCATCCTCGGTCCACACCACGCGGAGCGACGCGGAGCCGTCGCCCGCGCTCGACACGTCGGTCACCACACCCCGGATGTCGGGCTCGGTGGAAGGCGCGCTCGGAGCGCCCGCTGCGCACCCTGCCAGCGCCAGACACGCCGCTGCCGCCACGATGAACAACCCGATGCGCTTCATGTCGTCCTCCGCCCGCTCGCGTGCCATGCTGCTTGTATGACGATACCCACAGCGCATGCGTTCGCGCGGGGCGGGTGTGCGCTTGCGTGGCGGGCCGCGGTTGGACTTCGGTGACATCCTGGTAAGCGCCTCATGCGACACTCGGCTGGACGCACGACGACGCTTGGAGGTGTTAGAATTCAGACAGTTACCTGATATACCCCACACCATACCTGCAGGGAGGCTATCCGTGCTCATCAAGCCGTCCACCGCGATCCGGCAGGACTACACGGGTCTGGCCGAGTTGTGCCACTCGATCGACGAGCCGGTGGTCCTCACCCGCAACGGCGAGGCGGACCTCGTGGTGATGAGCTACGAGGCATACAGACGCGCCGAGGCACGGGTGAAGCTGCAGGCTCGGCTGATCGCCGCCGACCGGCAGACAGCGGATCCGGGCGCGCTGCTCGAGGTCACATCGGTCTTCGACCGCATCCGGGCAAGGATCGATGATGCCGAAGCGTAGCCGGCGGGTCGTGCTCACTCGTGCGGCGGCCGACGACCTCAACGAAGCGTTTGCCTACGTAGCCGAGCGCAACCGGCGCGCGGCGCATGAGTCTCTCGACCGGACCCAGGCGGCGCTCAAGAACCTCGGCGAGTTCCCCGACATGGGCGCACCGCTGTCTCCCGAGGAGTTCGAGCTGGTGGAGCCCGGCGTGCGGTTCGTCGTCGCCGAGCCCTACGCTGTGTTCTACCGCGTGTCGAACGAAGCGGTCATAGTGCTCCGCATACTGCACCTTCGGCGCGACTTCCTCGGGGAGCTGCTCGGGTAGCCACACGGTAGCATCATGTACTCCGGAGCGCGCTGACCCCTCCGCCCTACCCCTCCCAGTCCCAGCCGATCTCCAGCACGCCACGGCCGCCGCCCTCGTAGAAGGCGATGACGATGTGGTACTTCCCGTCGGTCCACGTGATCAGCCGCGTGTCGCGGTCGATGGTGAACTCGGGCTGGGCGCCGTAGCGCTCCTGGTAGTAGGCGTACGCGTCCTCGAGCGAGAGGTCGGGGCCTTGCTCACCGCCGAGGTCGGCGATGTCGAACTGCCGCCAGTACGCCATGTCGGTGCTCCGGTACAGGTACTCGTAGTACTTGTCCTCGAAGAACACGAACTCGCCGGGCGTCTCCACCAGATCAGCCGGATAATCGGTGTAGAACGGGTTGGTCTCGGTCACCTCGACCTTGGGCAGGTCCACGCTCATATAGACCGCGTTGTAGCTGCTCTCCTCGGTGGTGTTGACCCACACCGTGTACTTCCCGATCGTGCCCTCGATGCTGCCGTCGGACGCGTCGCCGTCCGTGGTCGCGCTCATCAGGCCGAGGTAGTGGTCGAGCACCTCGGCGGTCGGCGCGGCGGTGTGGTAGACGACGTGGTGGATGTTGCGGAGTCCGCCCTCCACGGCCGCCCACTGCGGATCGTTGCGCACCGAGTAAAGGGCCGTATCGAGCATGTCCGACTTGTAGAGCGGCACCGTGTCCTCGGGGAAGCCCTCGAGCAGCTGCACGGTCCACTCGGCAGGAGCCTCTTCGGCGGGCGCCTCGGGGGTCTCGGCGGGCGCGTCCCCGGTCGCTTCGGGAGCCGCTCCGGGCTCCTCGGCGGGCGAACAGCCAACTGTGGCCGTGAGTGCGAGCGACAGAGCCAGAGCGAGCAGCGCGATGCGGTTCATGCAGCGTCCCCCTTCGTCGGACCGACAGGCCCATGATACCCTGCGCCCCGCCACCTCGCCGACCCCGCCGCTGTCGACTCTTGCCCGTGTCAGAGTCGCGATGTACGGTAGTGCTACCAACAGTGCTACCGTGAGGACCACCGATGGGCAAAGCGAACATCTCGTTTCCCGAGGGCATGCTCGAAGAGATCGACCGGCGCGCCGCGGCTGCCGGTACCACGCGGAGCGGCTTCGTCCAGGAGGCGACCGCCACCTACATCGCGCGCATCGATGAGGACGCCGAGCGCGAGGAGCGTCGCGAGCGAATCGAGCGGGCGATGAAGCATATGGCCGAACTGGGACGCGCACTGCCGCCCGGGCCCGACGGCACAACGATAATCAGACAGATGCGAGATGCCGTTCCCGAATGGCTGAACGAGCACAAGCGTGCCGACGATGAATAGGCCGTTGCGGGTAGCCACCGGTGTCCCGGTTGTAGTCGACAGCTCAGTAGCCTTCAAATGGTTCGACACCTCAGAATCGGGCGCTGACATCGCACGTGACCTGCTGCACGCCCACCAGCGTGATGACATCGCGTTGGTGGCTCCGGCGCACCTCCCACTCGAGGTGGTCAACGCCTATGTGTGCAGAGGAGGTATCGTCAGCAACACCGTCGGAGTGGTCGCCGATCTCGCAGCGATGGGCCTGCTGATCGCGCCCGTCGACGATGCGCTCCTGATCGCCGCCATCCGCATCGCGGAGGCCGAGCGTCTTGCGCTCTATGACGCCGTCTTCATCGCACTCGCTGCGGCACTCGATGCCGAGCTCGTGACGGCCGACCGCAGACAGGCTACCACCCGCTCCTGCCGGATGCGGTTCATCGGGTAGCGAGCGGGTCGCCTCATGCAGCCGCTCACCGACACGCCGCGCATCAGTGCCTGCCGCGTGCAATCATCTGCACGACAGCACATCGTTGTGGATGGGGGTTTCACGATGATCGCGCGACCGCTCTCGATTCTGCTGGCCCTCGCACTGCTCCTCGCGCTTGCCGCCGGCTGCTCGCCCGGCTCCACGCAGCCCGCCGAGCCCGACTCGGCGGAGATCACGGAACCCGCAGACGAAGCCGGGGAGCCCGCGTCCGGAGAGCCGGCCGAAACGGAGTCCGACCAGCTCGCGCCCCCGGCCGCACTTGCGCTCTCGACCGACGGCGAGCGCGCCGCCCTCGCAACCGCGCAGGGAGACGAGTCCCGCAAGTGGGCCAGCGGCGACTCGGTCAACGGCGCCCCGGTCGCAGGCGAGCCCTTCCTCGTCGGCTACGGGATCCTCCTGCACGACGGCGCCA